>CAZALU010000050.1:0-22606 GCA_964486075.1 uncultured Verrucomicrobiota bacterium | reverse complement strand
TGTACCAGATGCCGGCATCCGCCCGGTAGAGGGCGGGATCGGCCTTGCCGTCGCCATCGTAATCTGCGGTTAGGACACACACGCCACCGCCCGCTATGCCGGCTATCCATTGAGCAACGTGATTCACCGTGATCCCGCCGGCTGTCGTAAAAGCCCCGCCGATGTAAAGATTGTTGGATTGATCGCAGAGCAGAGACGCAGGCGAATTGTTCAATCCGCTGCCGAGAGCGGACCAGGTCGCCCCGTTCCATTTGGCTACTCGGTTTGCCGTCCTGCCGCCGACCGTATTGAACTCCCCGCCGGCATAGAGATTACCGGATCTGTCGCAAGCCAGAGCCTTGACCTCGCGATCCATGCCGCTGCCGAGGTTACTCCAAGAAGTTCCGTTCCACCCGGCAACAGCGTATGCATCCACATCGCCCGCGGAGGAAAAGTTCCCGCCGGCATAGAGGTTGCCGGATCCGTCAAAAGCCAGCGCCCGGACAATATCACGGCTCGGGTCATAACTGCTGATGCCGCCACCCAGGTTAGACCAGGTGGTTCCGTTCCATTTGGCGACATTGTTGGCCGCCACCCCGCCGGCATTAGTAAAGATTCCGCCGACGTAGAGATTGCCATAATTGTCAAACGCCAAGGCTTCGACATCTGCCATATTATCCGTGCCTACAACTCCGCTGCCCAAGTTGGTCCAGGTAGTCCCGTTCCATTTAGCAATGCAATTGGCCGCCACTCCGCCGATGACGCCAAAAAATCCGCCGGCGTAAAGATTGCCGGAATTATCGCAGGCCAGCGCATAAATAGCCCCCGTCATCCCGTCGTTGATATTCGTCCAGGTCGTGCCGTTCCATTTTTCGATCTCGTTGCCGCCTGCGGCATAGAGATTGCCGGAACTGTCAAAGGCCAATTCATAGATATTTCCGCCAGCCCTCGTGCCGGGCAGATTGGTCCAAGTTGTGCCATCCCATTTGGCAATCCGTTGAGCCTCGATGCCTCCGGCATTGCTGAATTCTCCTGCGGCGTAAAGGTTGCCGGCACTATCCATAGCCAGGGCTTCGACGTAACGGTCCATGCCACCGGCAAGGTTAGTCCAGACCTGGGCCCGGCTGCCAGTCGCGCAAATGACCACCAACACCACGGCCATAGAACTCGAGCATATTGTTTTTATCATCAGACCCCTTCCTGGTTTGTTATTATTTCACTGAGTTACTTTCAAATTCGGATCATCCTGCGAAAGTCCGCGGTGCGCGCGCCGATATCAGCACGCGTCAGCTCAGCCAGCCGATCCAGACCGAAGGACTCGACCGCAAAAGAGGCCACCACGGTACCCACGGCCATAGCCCGACGCACGGCCGCCAGGGTCGGCTTACCGGAGGCGGCCAGGCATCCCATGAACCCGCCGGCAAACGAATCGCCCGCGCCGGTCGGATCCTGCACGTCTGCCACCGGGTAGGCCGCGATCAGGACCAAGCCGGACTTGGAAAACAGCATGCTGCCATGCTCGCCTTTTTTCACAATCACATAGCGCGGGCCCCATTCCAACACCTGCCGTGCCGCCTGGACCAAATGCACTTTGCCGGTCAAATGCCTGGCTTCGGAATCGTTGATTAGCAGCAAATCGACTTTGGATATAAGTTGACGCAACTGGTCGCGCGCTGTCTCAATCCACAAGTCCATCGTGTCGGCGGCCACGAAGCGGGGCTTATGAACCTGGGCCAGCACCTGGAGCTGGAGCGCCGGCGCTATATTCGCCAGGAACAGGAAGGGACTGCGACGGTAGGCCTCAGGCAACTCCGGAGAAAAATCAGCAAAAACGTTCAACTCGGTGGAAAGCGTTCGGCGAACGTTCATGTCCTGCTCGTAGACGCCGGACCAGCGGAAGGTTTTACCCGCGACCTGGTGCAGTCCCTGGAGATCGATGCCCAGTTGCCGGAACCGCTCGACGCCGGCTTCGGGAAAATCTGTGCCGACCACGGCGACCATTCCGGGCCGGGTGAAAAAAGACGCGGCGGCACAGGCATAACTGACGGACCCGCCTAGCACATCCCGGCGCGTCGCCGCCGGCGTGGCAATCGTATCCAACGCCAGCGAACCCACGACCACTAGATTGACGGGATTATTTGTTTTGTCCATGCTACCCTTGCAATTTTGTCGCCAAAACTCCCCAAACCAGCAAAAATAGTTATAAGCTTAACAGAATGCAAGTCCGGATATTATGTTCCAGCAGTTCGCATTGACTTAACATGGGCACCTTTGCATGTAGACGCGGCGAGGGCGCCGCATCTACGCAGAGAGCCCGCCCGGTTGTGCCATAATTACAATTGCTGTTGTGTTTCGGGCAATAAACAATTTTACACAACAGCTTGGCCCACAACCTGAATTAGGCCCCGATCGCGCTACGCACAGGGACAACTTTGACTGTAGCCGACATCGATGATGTCGGTCCTCGTTCCCCAAGACCGCGACCAGTCCCTACCTCTCGGCGCGTCGGGACGGCTATGGGCCGGTTTGCTGAGCGCCCCAAAGAAAAGATAATCTCAAAAATTACGGGATTGCAGGCCCGACAGTTTTCGCTGGCCTTCCGCTCCCCGATTGGGTACCCTTCCAAATTTGGTCCCGCATGCGAGATGGTAGTTGTTGCGCCTGCGGTCTTCCTTCAGGAGACTTTCCGCCGCGGATCCGCCTCTGGAGGAATGTGGATGCCATTGAAGTTCTTAATGCCGGGAGGCATGACGAATACAACCGCCATGCGCGTGATTATGCGAACAGTTGCGGCTTGCTTAAAACGGCCGGCTCAGACATCCACTCGACCGATGCGAAGCGACGATGTGGCATGAGTTTTTCCCGCCGTTTGACCGACGCGCAACATTTCATAACGGCAATCAAGTCGAACGAAGGCTCGATTTTTGAGGATGAGTTGGCCTTGAGAGAAGATCATGATCGAAAAACACACAGTCAGTCGCGATGACAGCGTCTAATACAGGCGACGGCTTGCATCCGCGTGAGATCAGCAACATTGGCAAAGCAATAAAGATTATTGAGGCCTGATGAGCCCAAATTCATCGATGCGCGGGATCATATTGATGGGATTATCGGCTTTGGCGTTCTGCGTCATGTCGGCGATGATCAAGTTCATCCCTGAAGTCGACACCTATAAGACCGCGCTATTTCGCTTCATGATTGGCATGGCCGTCATCGGCACGGCGGCCCAATTTGGCAAGATCGAACTGCGTTTTGTAAACGGACGCCTTTTGTTGTTGCGCGGGGTATGCCATGGCCTAGGCGTATTTCTGTTCTTCCTGTCGATCACCAAAATAGGATTGGCCAAGGGGACAGTCATTTCGAATTCTGGACCGATCTTCGCAACAGTATTCAGCGCCATCTTTCTTCGCGAAAGAATTGCCTACTGGCAATGGTTGGTCCTGGCGGTGGCTGTGTTCGGACTTTATCTCCTATGTCTCGCCAAGGGGGACGGAACGGGATACTTCCTGGACATCGGACGTTACGAGCTGTTGGCCATCGGCGGAGCGCTCCTCTCGGGCGTGTCCGCCGTGGTAATCAAACGCCTCCACGCGACTGATTCAACGTTCGCCATCTTTTTCTCACAATGCGTTGTAGGCCTGTGGTTAATGATTATACCCGCGAATATCGCACCGTGTTCAATAGGATTTTCGGGTGGCGCCATTCTGCTCGGAGTCGGGATTATGGCCGCAATAGGACAGCTTTTACAGACGGCCGGATATCGCTACACCTCGGTGAGTGTCGCCTCCCTGATGTGTCTTCTCTTGCCAGTCTTCAATCTTCTCGCCGGTCTGCTGTTCTTCCACGAGCGGCTTTCGCATCTGGGCCTGATCGGTTCCGGCCTGCTTTTGGGTTCGTGTTTGCTGGTGATGGTGATCAAAGGGAAATCGCATTGCACATGACCATTCCACCGCAGGAGCCATTGAGTCCTGAGGCAACGAGACTAACAGGGGCTGCGGACTTGCCGAAACCAAGCATTGCTGGTATTTTTAACAGCGCGTCAGAACACGAGTCATCGGACCGAAGCTTATGATACGTATCATCACGAACGCATTACGGAGGCAGCGACTAACCAAAGCCGGCATCTCTGTCGAAATTGAGTGTCGCAAGGCAGTGTATGGCCACGCCGGAGGCAGTTGGATTATCTGCCCAGATACAATTAACTCTACGTCCGTGATCTACTCGTTCGGCATCGGGCGGGATATTTCATTCGACCTCGACTTGATCCGCGCTCATAATATAGCCGTGCACGCATTCGATCCCACCCCCGCTTCTATTCAATGGGTTCGACACCAGGCAACACCACCATCTCTCAAGTTTCATGAATATGGCATCGCCCACATGAATGGAGAAATCGAGTTCCACGCGCCACGTAAAACAACTTCGGCTCACTACACCCCTGTAAAGAGATACAGAAAGAGCGAGGGGCAAACGGTCATGGCGCCCGTCAAGACTCTGAATACGATCATGGCCGAATTAGGTCATAACCGAATCGACCTGCTAAAAATGGATATTGAGGGGGGCGAATATGCTGTGATTGACACAATTGTGAAAACAGCACTACCAATTCAACAGATACTTGTAGAATTTCATCACGCCTATGAAACCATCCCGCTCTCCGCAACGGTTGCGTCCATCCACGGCTTGCGATCTCTCGGCTTCAAGGTCTTTGCCATAAGTGAGAGAGGCTACGAAATATCAATGATAAAGGTTGTTCAAAAAATCGCACCTGATAAGGTATGTGTTTTACGCAGATAATCCATGCATGGAACCCAAGATACAAAAGGAGTTTGTCTATGAAACGGACATGGCTTGCGATTTTTTTAGCGGCCGGATATCTGGCGCTGAGCGTGGCCCACTCGCAAGAGGCCACCCCACTCAAAACCAAGTTGAGCGCTGGTGTCACGCTAACAGACGGGAACAGCAAAACGCTGCAAGCGAACGGCAGCATCGTAATCGAAGGCGAGAAGGAGGGGCTTGGTTCCGTACGCGCGGGCATCGAAGCGAACTACGGGGAAAGTACGATTAAGGACGAGAAAGATACGACAGTCAATAACGCGCGCGCCTTCGCCAATGCCAAGAAAACGATCACGTCGCGCACATTCGGATACTTGGATGGTTCGATCCTGCAAGACGATATTGCGGATATCGACTATCGTCTCACACTCGGCCCAGGTTTGGGTGTCTATCTTGTCAAGAACGGGAAGACGTCTTTATCCGTCGAAGCTGGTCCTTCCTACATATGGAATAAGGTGGCCGGCGCGAGCGACGACTACCTTGCGCTCCGTTTTGCCCAACGCCTGGACCATGTTTTGAGCGCAACGGCCAATATCTGGCAGTCCGTCGAGTGCTTGCCAAAGACCGATGATTTTAATGACTACCTCCTGAATGCGGAACTGGGCGTCGAGGCGGCCATGACCACTCGCCTGAACCTCCGGCTTGTGCTGCAGGACAAGTACGACAGCACGCCGGGAGCAGGCTTGAAGGAAAATGATCTCACCCTGATCGCGGGCATCAGCCTGTCATTATAACACTCTGCCAAGGGCCATCGTGGCGGCTCGGAAGAAAACTGCAGAACTATAAACTGAAACGCACCAAAACAACACAGATAGTATGTGACGCATGCTCTCGCAATTTGACCTCATAACAAGACTCCTCCTCGCCGCGGCTTTGGGCGGACTGATCGGATTGGAACGGGAGATGAGCCAGCAGCCTGCAGGGCTGCGCACACATATCATCCTGGTCCTCGGCGCAGCGCTGGCTATGTGCATCTCCATCAACCTTGCCATTCAGTTTCACACAGAAGCCACCAACGGCGATCCTGCACGCCTGGCGGCACAAGTGATCTCCGGTATCGGCTTCCTGGGAGCCGGGGCAATCTTTAGATTAGGCGCTGGAGTCAAAGGCCTGACAACAGCATCAAGCCTGTGGACTGCGGCCATAATCGGACTAGCTGTGGGCGCGGGTTATTATCTCATAGGCATCATCACAACGGCAATTGTACTGTTTGTGCTGAAAGCGCTGGACTTCGTTGAAAAGAAACTCATCAAGGGTCGGGTTATCAGGACAATATTCATCAAAGGCGTTGATCGGCCTGGTTTTGTGAACGAAGTAAAATCCACCTTGACCAATTTCGGCATTACCCTGAAGTCTGTCAACCTACACACAAACATCAAGAACAGCGAGATAGAGATCGAGACCCAGGCCAAGATTCTCCCCGATCAGGACTTAGATGCAATCGTTGGGGCAGTGTCTAAGATGGAGGGTCTTTTCGAGTTTCGCCTTCAATGATTATTCGATAAGCCACACTGCAAGAGAGGCGTGAGCTTGCTGTTTCGCCTCTTGATCGCAGGCGCATGTTTTCTACATATTGTAGTTGTACGAACCCGCCCCACTTGCTATGGTATATGCGATTTTACAGCTTAATCCATCCGGTATGGTTTAGATAGGCTAAATCAATCGGGAACAGCGAGGTATTTGTGCACCTGAAAAGCTTGGAACTGGTCGGTTTCAAAAGTTTTGCCGAACGAACGCTTATGGAATTCGGGCCGGGAATGACCTCCGTCGTCGGCCCCAACGGTTGTGGCAAAAGCAACGTTTCCGACGCCGTCCGCTGGGTCCTGGGCGAACAAAGCGCAAAACTTCTGCGCGGTTCCAAGATGGAAGATTGCATCTTCAATGGAACCGACAACCGCAAACCGCTAAGCATGGCGGAAGTCAGCCTGACCCTGGCCAATTGCGAGAATACACTCCAGACAGAGTATCACGAAATCACGGTCACCCGGCGTGTTTTTCGTTCCGGCGAGGGGCAGTATTTCATCAACAAAACGCCCTGCCGCCTGAAGGACATCCAACGCCTGTTCATGGATACGGGCATCGGCACCAGCTCCTACTCCCTCATGGAACAGGGCCGGATCGACCTGATCCTCAGCTCACGCCCGGAAGACCGCCGCGAGATCTTTGAGGAAGCCAGCGGGATCACCAAGTATAAAACAGACAAGCGCGAAGCCATGCGCAAGCTCGACCAGACCGAGGCCAATCTGCTGCGCCTGGCCGATATTATAAAAGAGGTCAAGCGCCAGATCATTTCGCTCCAGCGTCAGGCCGGCAAAGCCGTTCGAGTTAAAAAATTGCGCCAGGAACTCAGAAGCCTAGATATTTATATCTCCCACGGCAAGCTCCAGACTAATGCCACCGAGCTCCAGCGGATGGAAACACAGATGGCAGCTATCAATGAAACCGTCGAAGCATATCAGAAAGATATCGCCGATCTGGAACAAAAGAGCCAAGCGCTGCGGCAGGCCCTGGCGGAATCCGAAAACGAGATGGATGTCGCCCGCCAATCAGAAATGGAATTAAGCGGCAGACTCCAGCAAACCCAAAAAATAATCGAGATCGACCGGCGACGCATCGAAGAACTTCAGACCATGATCGAGCGGGAGTCCGGCGATCACGATTCTTCCACCCGTGACATCGATATACAGCGTCGTTCCCTGGAGCAGACCCGCCAGTTGCTGGACCAAGCGGACGCCGTCCTGGCTGCTTGCGAGCAGGACTTGCGCGATAAATCCGGTAAAAACGCGGACCACGAACAACTGCTCGACCAAGCCAAGCAGACCATCGAAAACTTGCACTCCGAATCGATGGAGCTCGACGACAAGCTGGCCAAGCTCCAGAACGAGTACCATCAAATGGAGATCAACGACCGCGCGCTGGTCGGCAAACGCGAACGGTACGCGGCGGAACAGACCAGCCTGGGCAACCTGCTGGAAAGTCAGGAGAAACGCCTGACGGGGCTGAGCACGAGCCTGAAAAAATTGCTCGCCGACGTTACGCAGGCCGAAGAGCAGTTGGCCATGCGCCAGAATGAGCGTACGGACATCGACCGTATTTTGAAGGAACTGACCACCCAACGCTCCGCAAACGCATCTCGGATAGCATCGACAGAAGCCCAAATCCAGATGCTGAACACCCACCTGGCGGATTCTGGAGCATTCCCGAAGGGCGCGCGGCAATTAATGGACTCCGCCAACCCTTTGGGCATTGAACGTCAGCAAATACTGGGAACGCTGGCGGATGTGGTGGAAGCGCAAGCCGATTTCAGGATCGCCCTCGAAGCCGCCCTGCGTTTCTGGGTAAACGCTGTTGTCGTCACCGATCTGCCCTATGCACTGACACTAGCCCGGACACTGGAAACGGCCAAGGCGGGCGCCGCCCAGTTGCTGGCGGTGGAAATAGCCGCCAACCCCACAAGCCATGCGAAGCTTAATTCAGAAACAGTAGTGCCAGGCATCAACCTGCTGGCCCACGTGACATGCCAACCGGCGGTTCGCCCTCTCATGGAACGACTTCTGGGCAATGTTAGAGTGCTCGACTCCCTGGATGCCCTGCCCTCCCCGCTGCCGTCTGATATCGTGTTTGTGACGCGAGCCGGTGCCATTGTCGGCGGCAACGTTGTTGAATACGGTTATGGAAGATCGGGCCGGCAAGCCGATTCCCCCCTGGCCCGCAAACATGCGCTAAGTGAACTGCAGGAGGCCATTGTCGCCCTGCGGTCCGCCGAAAAGACCATGGATGATCAACTAGCGGAGGCGACAGCCCACGCAGCCACCAACGACACCGCGGTATTGCAGGCCCGACATGATCTCGACCTGAAAAAGCGGGCCCTGGCACTGCAGGAAGGCGAATGCCAGATCGTCAGCAAGGAAGCAGACCAACACCGGGAACATCTGGAAACCGTACGCTTTGAATTCCAGCAACTGGAGCAGCAGGGCAGTTCCGTGGAAGACAAAAGTGCAATCAACATCGAAATGGATCGGAGCCGCGCCCGCAAGGTTGAAATCAAACTGATTCTGGATAATCAGAACGTAGAACTACATCGCCTGGAACAGGACCACAAAACGCTACAGGCGGAGATGTTGCAATCAAATGTAAGGCTGGCAACTCAGAAACAACAACGGAAACACCTGCAGGACCAGCACGACCCGCTGACCGAACGCATCGCTAAACAAGAAAGCCGGATCGCGGAAAGCGTGGCTCGGATCACCGCTTATCGGAACGACATCGAAGCCCTTGCCCGGGCCGTAGACGAAGCCCACCAGAGCATCCCCGCGCTCGAGGGGCAAATCAAGAGCACAGGCGCTCGCCTGGAGGACATTCGCAAGCAACGGTCAACAGCGGAAACCGAGTGGAACACGGCGGAAGCCAGGCTTAACAGCCTGCGCGACTCTCTCGACCAGCGCCGCAACCAGCGTTCCGAAATCAACGGCACATGCATCGAATTGCGGATGAAGCGTCAAAACCTGAGCGATCGGATTGCTTCGGAATACCGCATCCCTGTTGACGCCATCCAACTCGAGCCGGAACCGGAATGGCCCCCGGAGGGCAAACCCGACGCCGAGACCTTGGAAAACACGATCGGCGAGCTGCGCGCCAAGATCGAGGCCATGGGCCCGATTTACGAAGGCGCCATCGAAGAATACGAGCAGCTCCAGGAGCGCTTTACTTTTTTAAACCAACAGCAGGACGACTTGGTCAAATCCAAGCAACAGCTGATGGATATGATCCGAAAAATCAACCAGACAACGGTTGAGCTGTTCGCAAAAACTTTCGACATGATCAACACTAATTTCCAATCAACCTTCAAACAATTGTTCGGCGGCGGATCCGCCAAGCTAATGCTGGCCGACGACGAGGATGTCCTGGAAAGCGGGATCGAAATTATCGCCCGGCCGCCGGGCAAACGCCTGCAAAGCGTGTCCTTGCTCTCGGGCGGCGAACGCACGATGACGGCGGTGGCCCTGCTCTTCGCAATTTTCATGGTCAAACCCAGCCCATTCTGTGTGTTGGACGAACTGGACGCCGCCCTGGACGAGCCCAACAACCGCCGCTTCATCAAAATGCTGGAAGGATTTCTGAGACAGTCCCAGTTCATCATCATCACGCACAACCAGCAAACCATCGCAGCTGCCAGCGTGATTTACGGGGTTACCATGCCCGAAACCGGCATCTCCCGCATAGTCTCCATGAAATTCAAAAAGAATGAGGCCCAGCCGGCGCTGGACAGCGACGAACCGAAATCTGGCGTCGAATCGGAAGCGCCGGATCATTCCGGATTGGAATCGGACACCGGAGTCAATCCAGCAGCTCAGGCCGAGCCGGTTACTGAGCAAGCGAGCATTACAGCGGCATACCCGGCAGGAGAACTGACGACGAACTCCACCGGACAATCGTCGGGCGGACCAACCGAAAACACCTCCCCAACCCCTGCGTCGGAATAAAGAGTTAGCTGGAAACATCTGCACAGAGAATTTCAGCCTGTTCTAAAACGGTTGCCGTTGCCTTCTCCTGTTGGTCCGGTGGGTATCCATATTTCCGCAAAATTCTTTTCACCATGGCCCGAATTCTCGCCCGTGCGCTTTCCTTGCGGTCCAGTCAATTGTGATCTTCCGGTGAACGGTATCCACGAGTTCCTGGGCGATCTTGCGAAGCGCCTCGTCGCCGAGCACCTTGCCGGCGCTGTGGTTCACTTCCAACGCATCGTAAAAGGCGAGTTCTTCTTCCGTAAGGTGCAATTGATTGCCACGTTGATGGGCTGGCCGCATGTGCTGCGCCAGTTCAATCAACTCTTGAATGACCGCCGCCGTCTCAATGGTTCGGTTCTGGTATGCCCGGATCGTCTTTCCCAGCATTTCGGCGAATGACCGCGATTGAACAGCGGGACGCCGCGCCATGCGTGATAGGTTTTCGCAATGCGTTCGATTTCCTCGTCGGTTAGCTCTCTGTGGACACGGTCAATCAGTTTTCCGAAATTCCGGGCATCAATAAACAGCGTCTGTCCCGGAATCTGCTGTTGCTCTTGTTGCGCGCAAGGAACCAGAGGCAAACGGGGATCTGAGTCGAGTAGAAGAGCTGTCCTGGCAGTGCAACCATGCAGTCAACCAGATCGGCTTCGATGATCGCTTTGCGGATATCGCCTTCGCCCGAAGTGTTTGAAGACATAGAGCCGTTTGCAAGTACAAAGCCAGCAACACCGGTCGGGGCCAGGTGCTGAATGAAGTGCTGAACCCAGGCAAAATTAGCGTTGCCGGTCGGCGGCGTGCCGTACTTCCAGCGGATGTCCTCCCGCAACTGTGCGCCGCCCCAATCGCTCATGTTGCAAGGCGGATTCGCCAGAATGAAGTCGGCCTTCAAATCCTTGTGCTGGTCGCGCAAGAAAATGTCCGCCGGTTCCTACCCGAGGTTTGCGTCAATGTGCCGGATCGCCAGATTCATCTTCGCCAGCCGCCAGGTGGTCGGGTTGGATTCCTGACCGTAGATAGACACCGCTCCGCGCCGCCCGCCGTGCGCTTCAACGAATTCATCGGATTGCACGAACATGCCACCCGATCCGCAACAGGGGTCGAAAATAGGGGACTTCTCCGTCGGAGCAAGCATAGAAACCAAAACCCGCACGACGCAACGCGGCGTGTAGAACTGGCCGCCCTTCTTGCCCTCGGCGCTGGCAAACTGCGAGAGGAAATACTCATAGACGCGGCCAAGAATGTCTTTGGAACGATTCTCCGCGTCACCCAGGCCGATACTGCCAAACATATCGATCAATTCGCCCAAAGCCCGTTTGTCGAGCATTGGACGGGCGTAGTCTTTCGGCAGAACTCCCTTGAGCGTCGGGTTGTCCTTCTCGATGGCACCCATCGCGTCATCGAGCAATTTGCCGATGGTTGGCTGTCGCGCGCTGGCCCTGAGGTTTTACCATCGCGCCGCCTTCGGCACCCAAAAAACGTTATTACCGAGATACTCATCCCTATCCTCGGTCGTCGCGTATCGAGCATGTTCCTCTTTTAGATACAACTGACTACCGGGGGTCGCCGTTTCTTGCAGTAACATCTTCCGGTGCTCGTCGAATACGTCGTTGATGTACTTCAATAAGATGAGGCCCAGCACAACATGCTTATACTCCGCCGCATCCAGATTGTTGCGGAGCTTGTCGGCGGCCTTCCACAGGATTTTCTCAAAGCCCAGAACCGCTCCGTTTCCGTTCTTAGCCTGTTTTTCGGAGATAACTGCCTCGCTCGTGTTTCTCGTCCAAGGATTCAATTTTTCACTTGAACAACTAGTGGCATTCGATCACGCGGCACATGGCGTTACTTTTTCCCCAGGACTTTCGCGAGCGCGCGCAGGCAATGTTCGTTCTCGGAACGCTTGCCGATGGTGATGCGCACGTGTCCTGGCAGACCGTACCCGTCCATGGGCCGGACAATCACTTTTTCTTTCTGCAAGGCATGAAAAACCTCGCGCCCCCGCCCCACTTCCACGAGCATGAAATTCACAACCGAAGGCACAAAGGGAATGCCAAGCCGCGTCAGGCGGCTTTCGAAAAACGCCAGACCTTCCCGAACCATTTTCCGCGTCTTGCGCACGAAGGCATCGTCATCCAAAGCCGCCCGGGCAGCCGCCAAGGCCATGGCGTTGACGTTGAACGGCTGGCGCACCCGGTTCAAAATTCCAATCCCTTCCGCAGAGGCAACGGCATAGCCCACGCGTAAACCGGCCAACCCGTAAGTCTTGGAAAATGTCCGCAGCACAATAACTTTACGGCCCTCGCGGACATAGCGCAGCGTATCGGGCTGAAGTTCCGGCGGCAAAAGCTCAATGTAGGCCTCGTCGAAGCAGACCACCAGGTGGTCAGGCACGGCGCGCATGAAGCGAGCGATAGCCGGGCCATCCAGCATGGTTCCGGTGGGATTATTGGGGTTGCTGATAAAGATGACACGGGTCCGCGGGGTAATAGCGGCGAGCATGGCGTCCACATCATGCGTAAAATTTTTCATGGGGACCAGGATAGATTTGGCCCGGCACAGGGCCGCCACCAGGTGAAAGATGGCAAAGCCCCTGTCGGCCATGACCATTTCCTTGCCCGGACCTAGAAAGGCATGCCCTATGAATTCGATGATTTCGTTGCTACCGTTGGCCGGAAGCACCTGGTCCGGCGCCACATCCAGCTTGGCAGCAATGGCCTGGCACAGATAATGCGCGCTCCCGTCGGGATAACGGTGCATCTCAACAGCCGCCTGTTGCATGGCCCGGATCGCGCGCGGCGAAGGTCCCAGCGCATTTTCATTCGAAGCCAGTTTGCTGATGTCGGCGACGGAATCGAAGCCCAGTTCCCGGGCGACCTCCTCTATCGGCTTGCCCCGCTCGTAGATACCCAGTTTCAAAACCCACGCATGCGCTATATTTTTCATATTCGTTAACGGCTTATTCCAGCGTTGCATCCGCCCGGGGATATGACCCCAGGACGGTCATTAATACGCAATGTTTCTCCAAATCCCGCAAAGCCTTGCTGACCTTGGGATCTTCCACATGGCCCTCTATATCAACAAAGAAAACATATTCCCAAGCCTTGAGTTTGCTGGGACGGGACTCGATCTTGGTCATATTAATCCCATGTTTCCGAAACGATTCCAAGGCGCAGTGTAGCGAGCCGGCCCGGTGCTTGACCGAAAACATCAGAGAGGTCTTGTCCTCTCCCGTTAGTTGGCCGTAGGAACGTCCAATCACAAGAAAGCGCGTCATGTTACCGCTCATGTCCTGAATTTCCGGCGCAACTATTTTAAGATGGTACACTTCGGAGGCCAGCTTGCTGGCGATCGCCGCTGTACCCTTTGCGCGTGTCGCAATTTCAGCCGCCTTCGCCGTGCTGGATACAGGCACCAGTTCGATGCCCGGCATTTCCGCCCGCAGCCAATTCCGACATTGCCCGAACACTTCGGGCTTGCTCAGAATACGCCGGATATTGGCCCGCGGCCCGGCGGCCATCAGGTAATGGGCAATCCGTAAATACACTTCCGAACATATTTTAAGAGGCGTCCCTGCGAATTGATCCAGGGCATGAATCACCGCGCCATCGGTCGAATTCTCGATCGGGACCACGCCGTAATCAGCCTGATTATTCCGCACCTCATCGAAGATATCGCCGATGGTTTCACAGGCCAGGTAGTCCACGCTCGCCCCGAAACGCATCCTGGCCGCCTGGTGGGTGTAGGTCGAAACCGGCCCTAGGAAAGCCACGCGCAGCGGATGCTCCAAGGCCAGGGACGAGGACATGATTTCACGGTAAATCGCGGCCAAGGCGGCCTGACCCAGCGGCCCGCGGCTGATTCGGCGCACATTCGCCAAAACACTTTTTTCGCGCGCAGGCACGTATATTTCATCGGCGTTGGCATGCTTGCATTTCCCGATTTGGAGCGCTATGGAAGCCCGCCGGTTCAGCAGCCGGACGAGCTGCTCATCCAACCGATCAATTGTTTGTCTGAGCAATTTGAGCTTCGTGGCCGTATTCCCCTTGGGCACACGGGATGCTGGCGAATTAAGCTTCAGGTTTTTGCGCTTTCCCGGCTGGCGCCGGGCGTCCAAGCGCGCCGCCGGTTTTCTTTGCCGCATTGCCGTCTTCATCGTATCAGTTTTCGTCATCTTCATCTTCTTCTTCTTCTTCGTCTTCGTCTTCTTCTTCGTCTTCGTCTTCTTCGTCTTCTTCTTCGTTTTCGTCTTCTTCGTCTTCTTCTTCGTTTTCGCCTTCATCGCCTTCGTCTGCTGCTGCTTCTTCTTTCTCCTCCTCTTTGTCTTTGGCGACTACAGTGTCGTTGAATCCGTCATCGTCATCGCTCTCATCCGCGTCTTTTTTCAGTAAACCCTGTTCGGCCTGAACATCCATGCCCTGTTCCACTTTGGCATCGGCCGGGATCTCGTTGTCCCCGGTGGCCTCCTGGTCGGGGGCGGCAGCGTCCGGTTGCTGATCATCCGGGTCTTCCCCGGCTTTGGCCACTTTCGCACTGGGCCGCCGTGTTAATTCATCTTCTTTGCGGCATAACTGTTCAATGCCCGGCAGTTCCTTCAAATTTTTCAAGCCAAAATGCTCAAGAAAGAGCTGGGTGGTGCCCAAAAGCAAAGGCCGGCCCGGCAGGGAGCTACGCCCCACGATACGGACCAACTGCAGTTCCATCAGGTTTCGGACAATGGTATCAACGGCAACACCGCGCACACCCTCAATTTCAGAGCGGGTCACCGGCTGGCGGTAGGCGATGATCGCCAGAGTTTCCAACGTCGGCCGCGTCAGCCGGGTAGGCTTGCCGATATCCAGCAGCTGCCTCAACCATGGAGCGCACTCGGCCTCCGTCTGGAACCGGAATCCGCCAGCCACCTCCACCAGACGCAGACCGATGTGCCGTTCGGCAAGATCAGTTTTGAGCTGGTCGAGGGCGGCCCCAATATCCGCCTCGCCAATCTTGGCCAAAGGCGTGCCAGCCTCGGCGCGCGTTTCAGCCACTTCCAACAGCACGCGGCGCATCTCGGCCACCGACACTGGCTGGCGGGCGCCAAAGAGCATGGCCCCGAGCACCTGCTTTAACTCCGGCACGACCTTGGCATCCGTCATATCTATATCTCCTGACCCGATCGGTCGAACTAAGTTTCCACCCGGACCATGATGATTTCACGGAACGGAGCGCTCTGCCGGGCATCGATCTGGCGGAGACGAATCAGTTCCAGCAAGGCCAGAAAAGTGCAAATCACTTCATGGCGCGAGGCCATCGCCTCGAATAATTCTGAAAAAAGGATGTGGCCGTTCCGTCGAATCCGGTTCAGGATCGACTCGATCTTATCCGCCACAGTACAGGTCGGCGCGAACAGTTCGCCGATTTCGTCGTCTTTGACTCGTTTCATCGCATCATTAAACGCGGCAATCAGGTCAAAAATATTCACGTCTTCCATGCCCAGCGCGGGCTCTTTTGCGACCACGACCTCGGCGGCGCCGCGCGAAAACATGTTGCCCTGCTGCAACTCCCATTCCTGGAGAGCGCCGGCGGCATCCTTGAATTTTTTATATTCGATCAGTTGGCGCACCAGTTCCCAGCGCGGATCGTCTTCCTCGGGATCGAGGTCAGGTCGCTCATCGACTGGCAGCAGCATGCGGCTCTTGATCAACATCAGGGTCGCTGCCATAACCAGAAAATCGCCGGCGATATTCAAATCCAGCATGCGCATCAGATTGAGATATTCCATGTACTGGCGGGTGATCAGCTCGATGGGGATGTTATAAATATCAACCTCATCCTTTTTGATGAGATACAGCAGCAGGTCGAGCGGACCCTCGAAAACCTCCAGCCGAACCTTATAATCTTCCTGGATAGACAAACTCATCAGTCCAACCCCACGGCCTGCCGCGCGACCTTCAGAGTTTTCAGGAGCTCGGTCCGGGCGCGAACAGCGCCATCCCGCAGAATCCGATTCACCCGCTCCGGGTCCCGCAGGAGTTCGTCCCGCTGCTGGCGGTACGGCTCAAAATATGTCTGCAGCCGTTCGCACAGCGCGCGCTTCGCTTCACCGTATCCCAGCCCGCCGGCGCGATAGCGCTCAGCCATGACAGCGACCTCCGTTTCAGTTGCAACCAGCCGATACAAAGCGAAAACGTGACACTGTTCCGGATCCTTCTTGTCCTCCACGGTTTTGCTATCGGTCATGATACGCATGACGGCCTTTTTTGTATCAGCGGCGGAGCCGAACAGATCGATCGTGTTGTGGTAGGATTTAGACATTTTCTGTCCGTCGATCCCGGGCACAACCTCAACCGACTCACGGATAGCGGACTCCGGAATCTTAAATACATCGCCAAACTTCTGGTTGAATTTAATCGCTATATCCCGGGTGACCTCGACATGCTGTTTCTGATCTCGGCCCACGGGCACGACATCGGCTTGGACGCCCAGGATATCGGCCGCCATCAGCACCGGATATGCGAACAATCCGTGACTGGCCGGAATCCCCCGAGTCACCTTGTCCTTGTAGGAATGGCAACGTTCCAAGAGCCCCATGGGCGTGACGATCGACAGCAGCCAGGTCAGCTCCTGGACTTCCGGCACATCGCTTTGACGGTAGAAAACGGTTTTCTCGGGATTCAAACCGCAAGCCAAAAAATCCAAGGCCACATCGCGCGTAGCTCGGCGCAAGACCTCCGGGTCGTTCACCGAGGTCAGGGCATGATAATCGGCAATGAACAAAAAAGCTTCGCCCTTTTCTTGCAGCTCAAGGGCTGGTTTCATCATGCCGAAGTAGTTGCCGAGGTGCAGTTTTCCCGAAGGCTGAATGCCGGAAAGGACTCTCATAATCTGGAACTCGTATTGAATTTTTTTCTAAAAAAAGACGCTACAACAGCGGCATGGAGCATAGCCCATCCCGCCGCCAAAGCAAATAAAAAGGATTATTGATCGGATCTTCCGAACAGACCACCGATCTTCCTTTTAGCATCAGTCACTGGCCCTTTGCCCTTGTTCGGCAGCGCCGAACCATCCGCCGCGCCGTTGGCCAACGGCGCTTGATTAACCTGGGCGCGGTTAACAGTGATGTGGCCGTTCGGCAGGCGCATCATTTCGACATTGCGCATTCCGCCGGGATAATTATCCATCGTCAGGCATGTGCCGTAAGGAGTGAACACAGCATGCACATAGTTCATGCCCGGCGCCTGAAACAGGACGTGGATATTACCGGATTCATCTACCTGCAGATCCGGCGCGCGTACACGCACGACTCGCCCCAGATTAAACATGCCATAAACCTCCCCGGCCCGTTCGTCCTCTATGCGCAGGTAAATGTTTTCCTCCGACGTATCTTTCTGCATGTATTCAAGCACGTATGTTCGCCAAGCCCGGGGATCATCAGGCACTCCGGCCTTGATCCGGCACAGTTCAGAGCCCTTCAGCACATCCAGATTCACCGATGGCGAAACATAAGTCTCCCCGCCCAGGTCGACCCGCGCCTGGATGCGGTAGCGTCCAGCCTCGTTGAGCGAGTACAGGCGGGTGATATTGAACTCCATAGCACGCGTCTCCCCCGGCGCCAGCGCCAAGCCGCTCATCAGGGGCGCCGCGCTTAGCGAGTTAACCAGCTTGCCCTGGCCGAGTTCGATTCCAAACCGGAATTGAGCGAACTCCGGTTTCTCGCCGAACACAACCGTTCGCCCGGTGTTGTTCCGAAATTCGACCGTGCCAACCAGCGACTCAAACAACAGCGCATTCGAAGACGGCAAACGCAATGTTATCACCAGTTGTCCCGGCGCCAGGATCGGACCGGCAGCCAGCAGGACGACCGCCAAGGCCAATCTTCGCCTGATGGCCGCAGCCCATTCGGCCCGGCGGCATTTCCAGATATGCGCTGTGTATCCCCTCATCTATTGAACAACCTAGCATCAGACGCCATTTAACTCAACTGGGATTGTCGTGTTTTTTTCAGCATTAGTGTAAATAAATCTATACATTCAGTTGGTTTTATAATAGTATTTCACTTTCAAGGAGATGATCTGGCATGATTCCGAAGCGATCCGTTGATGCATTTATGGCTTCCATGCCCCACGCGGGCATTACGTTCGATGACGTTTCACTACTGCCAAGTTACGCCAATTTCCTGCCCAAGGACACTGATATTGCCACCCGCTTTACGACGCAAATCGGCCTCAGCATTCCCTTCGTCAGCGCCGCGATGGACACCGTCACCGAAAACAAGATGGCAATCGCGATGGCCATGCTCGGCGGGATAGGCATTATCCACAAGAACATGGATATCGGCCAGCAAAGCCGGGAGGTGGAAGTCGTCAAGCATTATCTCAACGGCCTGATCCGGCACCCGATCACTTTTCACGCCTCCGACACGCTCGGCGCCGTCCTGGAAACCAAGTCAAAAAAGGGCATCAATTTCTCAGGATTCCCGATCCTGGATGCCGAGGAACGGCTGGTCGGCATCTTGACCGCGGCCGATATCAAGTTCGTAAGCAAGCGCAATATACTGGTATCCAAGATCATGACCAGCCCGGCGATCACAGCCGGGCCGGGAACCACGCTTCAGCAAGCCTATGCCATCATGCGGCGTCACAAGATCGGCAAACTGCCTCTGGTTGCCAAGGGTCGGTTGGTGGGCCTTTACAGCTTTTCCGACGTCTGCACCCTGATTGAAAACGCAAAACCGCTCTTCAACCGCGATGCCCGGCATCGCCTGCGCGTCGGTGCCGCCATCGGGCCATCCGATCAGGACCGGGTCCAGGCGTTGGCGGCCAAGGATGTGGATGTCGTTGTCATCGATACCGCCCATGGGCACAGTCGCGGGGTAATTGAGATGTGCCGCTGGATCAAAAAACAGTTCCCGGCCATCCAGATCGTGGCGGGCAATATTGCCACCGGCGAGGCCGCCCGGGCACTGCGCAAGGCCGGCGCTGACGCCGTCAAGGTGGGTATCGGCCCCGGCTCCATCTGCACCACGCGCGTCGTGGCCGGAGTCGGCATCCCCCAGATTTCAGCAATTTACAACTGCTCCCGGGCCCTGCGCATGGAAATCCCGGTCATTGCCGACGGCGGCATTCGTTACTCCGGCGATGTCCCCAAGGCTCTCGCCGCCGGCGCCGACACGGTGATGATGGGCTCAGCGCTAGCCGGAACCGACCAGAGCCCCGGTGAAAAAATTATCCATCAGGGGCGCCAATACGTGGTGTATCGCGGCATGGGCAGCCTGGCGGCAATGAAGTCCGCCATGGGCAGTCGGGAACGTTACGGACAGGCCGATGCGCGCGAAGACGAGCTGATTCCCCAGGGGATTGAAGGCATTGTGCCGTTCTCGGGCAGCCTCGAAAAGGTAATGACCCAATTCAGCGGAGGATTGAAAGCAGCCTTGGGCTATTGCGGCTGTCGCACGATAGGCAAACTCCAGAGGCAAGGAAGTTTTGTGCGCATTTCCGCCGCCGGCGTGCGCGAAGCTCATCCGCACGATGTCAAGGTCATCAAGGAAGCTCCGAACTATACCCTGCAGATGATGCCCTAATCCGGTCGACTTAAAAGGCCCCGAAAAAGACGCTCGAGAAAGTCGTAATCGGCGAGGTTTCCCGGAGATCATCCACCGCTGCCCGCACCTCTACCAAAGTTTTGGTGGCTTGGTCATACAAGTCCTCGTCATTGACCAGCTTACCCAGGGTTCCAGTGCCGTAATTTATTTTCTCGGACACCTGATTCAGATTGGCGACTGCGCCCTCCAGATTATCCATGAGCCCCCGATCTTCGATGGCCGCTCGGAGATCACCCACAATTCGGCGGGCATCGACATAAAGTCCGTCATCGTTAACCAGTTTGCCGATGGTTCCCTGCCCCTTGTTGATTTTTTCCGAAATTTCACCCAGGTTGGCCGCCGCAATCTCGATGTTTTTCAGCAGGTCCCGTTCCTTGATTGACGTCTTGACCTCCGCGATAATATCCCGGGCATCGTTGTAGAGGGTATCGTCGTTGATCAGCTTGCCCAAAGTGCCCTCCCCTGAATTTATTTTCATGGTAATATCCTTCAAATCAGCCACGACGGCCGAAGCGACGGCGATCAGATCGTTGGGTTTCAGTCCCCTGACAATGGCATCCGCTGACAGCGTCTCCACGGATTGGCCTTCGTCTACCTGTAAATAACGCCCGCCCAGCACGGAAGTGGCGATAATCTCGATTTTGTAGTCGCTTTTTAACGCGATCGGCCGCAGAAGCAGCGACGTTACATATACGCCATCCTGCTGCAGTGACAACTCTTTCACCTTACCCACGGTCATACCGCGAATGACAACGTTATCGCCATCACGCAGCCCCATGACATCGTCAAACACCGCCGTGAAAGGATAAGTGGTCTGAAAAAAATTATCGCGGCTGAGGACGATGGTAAAAACACAAAGGCCGAGCAGGGCCGCAAACATAAAGCCGCCCACCAGCACCTCCATGGTCAATTCCCGGGTTCTACTCGTGCGTTTCATAATTGTCCCTTTCCCAAGCGCCGCGTTTGGTTATATATTGCGCATCCAGAAAACTTTTAACAACTTCGTTTTGAGACTTGATGAAGTCGGATGGCGGCGCCAGTTCGATGATCCGTCCGGCAGAAATCATGGCGATTCGGCTCCCGATCGACAGTGCGCTGAACAAGTCGTGTGTGACCACCACGCTGGTGACTTTCAACTCCTGCCGCATTCGGTCAATCAACTGGTCGATAGCCCGGGACGTTACCGGGTCCAGACCCGACGTCGGCTCGTCGTACAGGATGATCCGGGGATTCATCACTATGGCGCGGGCCAAGCCCACGCGCTTACGCATACCGCCGGATAATTCGGATGGGGCCGCTTGCAGCACGTCTTCCAGGTTGACGAGCCGGAGTTTTTCCTTGACCCGCTCCTCTATTTCCGCATCGCTCATGGCGGTCCGCTCGCGCAAGGGCAAGGCCACATTCTCGCCGACGCTTAACCACTCCAGCAGAGCTCCGCCCTGGAACAACACGCCGAACTGCTCCCGCATATTCTCCAGCTTCCGGCCGGACGCGTCGCTGATCGAATCGTCGCCAACATATACCTGGCCATTATCCGGGGTTAGCAGGCGAATGATATGCTTCAGGGTCACGCTTTTGCCGGCCCCGGAAAACCCGACAATGACAAAGGTTTCTCCAGCTTCAATCCGCAGATTGACATCGTCGAGCACCTTGCGCTCGCCGAAATATTTGGTCACATGTTCGAATCTAATCATTGGTAAAACAGTCTGGTAATGACATAGCCCACCACGAGAATGGATAGAAACGATATGATCACGCTGCGCCGCGTCGCCCGGCCGACCCCCACCGCCCCTTCACTGGTCACAAAGCCCTGGTGGCAGGCGATGATCGTGATCATAATGCCGAAGATAAAAGCCTTAAACAACCCGACATACAAATCCTTGTTTTCGGCGAAACGCAGGGCGTTATCCGTGTAGGCCGCAGCGGAAACCCCGAGTTGGGTCAAGCCAACGATCCCGCCCCCGATCACGCCCAGTAGGCTGGCATAAAAGGTCAGGAACGGTGCCATGATCATCAGAGCGGCCAAACGCGGCATCACCAGCATGCGCACCGGGCTGATCGACATCACTTCCAAAGCCGCGATTTCCTCGGACACCACCATCGTGCCCAGCTCGGCGGAGATCGCGGACCCCACACTGGCGGCCAGTATCAGGGCCGTCATGAAAGGCCCCATTTCGCGCAGCAAAGACACCATCACGGCAGCGCCGATATTGACTTCCTGCCCGAACTTCCGCAACTCCAACCCGGTTTGCAGGGCCAGGATCATCCCGGTGAACATAGCCACCACTGAAATGACGCCCAGGCTCTTAATGCCGGTCACATACATTTGGTGCAGCACCTCGGCGCGGGAACGCTTGGAAAACACAAAACGCAGGTCAAGCAACGCCTCGCCCAGCACCAGCAGTGCCCGCCCCGCGCTGCGACAATTAAGCATAATGATCCGGCCGAACTGTCCGAGCCGATTGATCGGCGGCGGGAAAAACTCCGGCTCGCGGGTAATCGTGACCATTGCGTCCATCCTCCGTATCATACTGCGGCGCCGGTCTGGGCTAACCGCTCCTCACCGGACGGCTCGCCCTACCTTCCGTGAATTCCAAAAAGTCAATTTAACCGAAAAGTTATTCCAATAACAGTATTTTCCGCCCGCACTATAGGGTTTCAGATAAATAACGTAACAATGCGAGACGAAGTTCTAAGGGAACCCACCCCT
>CAZALU010000049.1:0-22726 GCA_964486075.1 uncultured Verrucomicrobiota bacterium | reverse complement strand
GAAAAACGGACGGCGGGCACGCCCAAGGAGAGTCGAACTCCTCTTCCCAGGATGAAAACCTGGTGTCCTAACCGATAGACGATGGGCGCAATTGAAACCAGCACTCAATACCGTATCAAATAAAGTTTGCAACGCAAGAGAAAAATAAAGTCTATAATAAAACTTGCGATGCGCGTTTGCTTTTCATATATTCACATTTTTCCGCGAGCCAGCTTGCTGGCGTATTGAGGTAAAGGAGTTATTATGGCGAGCAACTGTGATATTTGCGGCAAAGGGGTACGTTTTGGCAGTGTTATTCGCCGGCGTGGAATGCCTAAAGCCAAGGGGGGTATCGGTCTGCATACCACCGGCATTAACAAACGCATGTTTAAGCCCAATTTACAAAGAATACGTGTGCTTGAAAAAGGCGGCGTGGTTAATCGCCGGGTTTGTGCCAATTGCATTAAATCTGGCAAAGTCTTGAAAGCCTGAATAGAACTAGACTATTGAGGCTCTTGCAAAACACTTGCTGAAGACGGCCACGATCCCAATACCCTTGTGAGACCGGGATGGCCCTCCAGAAGTCGCGCTAACGAACTGATTTTGGAACTGGAGGGACGCACGCCGTTGCGTCCGTCAGGGGTTTTGAAAGAGCCTCTATTGTTCCGATAACTTCTGGCAACCTCGTGTTTAACGCATGCGATTCAACTGCGGTATGGTGATCGCCGTGTTCCTGCCGATATTCCAGCCGTAGACTGTTAGCCTGTTAGGCAAAGCCCTCTTTGCATGCTGTGCTCATTCCCGCAGTAAATAAAAGTTGGGCAATTTTCAAAAAGCCACTCGCAGAAAGCCCGTACGGAATTACCATGCGCCCGCCCGAAAATCACTGCTCTTTTTTCCTTTGCCTTGCCGGGATTGGTGTTATATTCTCAATTTAATGCTATGGCTATTTTCAATCAATTGATGGCGAAGCTTAAAAAAGGCCCGCAGGATATCGTGGGCGTTGATTTGGATCCGTCAGGAGTGCGCTGCGTGCGCATAAGAAAAAACGGCGGCGTCATGACGGTGTCGGCGGCGGATATGTTGCCGGCCGTGGCGCTCGATTCCGGCGCCAATAATCCTTTGCATCTGCCGAAGCACCTGCTGGCCCGTAATGTGGCTATCTGTTTCCCGGGCGAACATGCTGTTGTGAAACTACTTAATCTTCCGGGACAGCTGGATGACGCTATGCAGGCCAATATCAAGGATCATATGGGGATTGAGGAAGGCGATTATCGCATCGCTTATCAGATCGTCAGCCATGGACATGCGCGGGCAGAAACCAAGCTATTGACCATTGCAGTTTCCGAAGCCGAATCCAAGGCAGCCTGCGCTTTCTTTCCGGTTGGGTTGCCGGCGCCGATCGCGCTGGAAATTTCCGGGCTGGCGTCCATTACGGCCTTTCTGCACGGCCCGGCCATGGCTCACAAGGAACAGGCGGTCGGTGTGATTGAGCAGGGCGCCAGGGTTACGCTCGCGGCTTTTTTCAACAAGGGCGAATTGGTGCTTATCCGGAAATTCGATTCCGGACATTTTGACTTGCTTGATCGGATACGCAAAGACCTGGGTGTGGATCAGGCTACGGCCGAAAACATTGTGGCGGACGGCTCGTTTGATGTCTCGCAGATCATCAAGGAAGCGGCGGAGCCCTTCATCAAGCAGCTGGTGATTTCCAAACATTTCATTGAACGCCGTGAAAACTGCCTGATCGCCAAGCTCTATTTGCCCGACGGTAAAGGCGTGTCGCGCGACTGGCAGAATGAAGTAAAATCGGCCGTCAGTTTGAATGTTGAGTTCTGGAATCCTTTTGAAGGCATGACTATTGGGCCGGAGGCCATTCCTAAGCAGTACGCAGACCGGCTTTCCTGTTTTACGGGAGCGATCGGGGCTGCGCTGGGCGTTTTTGAAGAAGCATCCGGAAGTTAACAAGGGGCGAGCGACGCCCGTAATTTTGTGCGCCTCCGTGCTTCAGTGACCGCTGCGCAGCGCCGGGTTAAGCCTATGAATATGCATATAAACTTGATCCTCGATTCAGAAAAACGCAGCGGCAGCAGCGTAAGTTTGAAGTTTGTGGGGCGTTCGGTGGCGGTTGTCAGCCCCGTACTGGCGGGTATTCTGATCGCTGTGCTCGTCATGCTTGGTCGTTCCGCCGAACAGAACTTGCGCTTTGCGGAGCAGGGCTTGCAACAGCAGGAGCCCATTTATCAAGCGGTGCTCAGTTTGGACCAGAAGTCGAAGGATCTCCGGCAAGTGGCCGATGCGCTGGAAGGCTGGGCTGATTCCCGCGCCGATTGGGGATGGGTGTTGGATCGTTTTCAGGGTGTTGTGCCCCCTGCGATCCAACTGCTTCTTATTACCTTTAACGAGACTATCGGGCCGGTGGATAATGTTCCTGCCCGTATTGCAAAGTTGTATATCAAGGGCAAGGTAATGGGCGATCGGGCCGAGGATGCCGTCCAGACGTTGTATCAAACGTTGAACGCTAAACCGGTTTTTACGAATATTTTTGCGCAAGTGGATGTCAAACGTTTTGAGGCGTCCGAGGATGCGGCGGCGAAGGATACCCGAGTTTTTGAAATCGAATGCGTCCTGAAGCCGAGAAAAATAAGCAAACCCAAGCTTACAACCAAGGTGGCGCTCTAGGCCAGGGCGGCGATCGGGCGCCGGGGCGCTTTGAAGTTGCGGCGAAGCCGCCTAATTTAAATAGTTTGATGAGGAATTCAAATGGCGCCCCAGTTTAAACTAACCCAGCAAATGCAGTATATCATTCTGGGGGTTATCCTGGCGGGCGGAGCTTTGTTTGTCGTCATCAACTTCGTGGTGGCGCCCCTGATCGCGACACGAAAAGCGAACCTGACCAAAACCGTTGAGATTCGGGCCAAGCTGGAAGATCAGCGTCGGGTTATTAAAACAGGACAGAATCTTCAACAACAACTCGATCAGGCCCAAGCGCAGATTGTCCGGCTCTCTGCGCATATCCCCTTGCCGGTCCTGGGTAATTTTCTACTGGGAATGGAAGAACACATACGCGTCTGCGCTAAGGACTTGGATGTTCAAATCATCCAGGTTGCCAATAAGGATATCCTGGAACCGCAAGCTGCTGGTTTCAGAGTGTATCGAGTGCAGGTGACCGCGCAGGCCGGGTTTCGGCCCTTGATTCGCCTGTTCCAAAACTTGCAGGCAAGCAACCCGTTGTTGTCGGTTTCCGGCTTAACGATTCTGCCGTGCGACGATAATCCGGAAAAACACAACGTGTCATTCACGCTGGCCTGGCTGATCTGGATCGATCCGGCCAAACGCCCCGATTTTTTAATGAAATCGCAAGCGTCGGAGGCCGGTGAAAATTAGCGTTAAATATAGGAATAACAAGGCCATGGCAAAGCGCTGTCGCTGGTTTGTCGGGTGCTTGATTGTCGCATGCACCGCGGCCATCGCCGAGCCGGATGCTCCGACGCCTGAGGGCTTGACGAATCCGGTTGTGGACGAGGTCCTGGCAGAAACGCCCTCCGATCAATGCGCCGTAAACCAGGTGCGGGACCCTTTTTGGCCGGCGGGTTATTCACCGGTGACCAAGACGGTTCCCGCTGCGGGCGCGCTAACAACGGGTGAGACAACCAATGCCGCTGTCGCGGAGCCGGTGGCTGATGATTTGATGCAACGGGCGCTGGCCATGCTCCGTGTTGGAGGCAGTATCCGGCGCGGAACGAATTGTTATGCCACGATCAACGGCGTCATAGTTGAGGCCGGTGATATTATTCCCATACTGGTGGATGGCAGCGTAGTGCTTTTTATCGTGCGCTCGGTTGACCTCAAGCGGGTGCGGATTGAGCCGCTGAGAAATAAATAAGGTAACTTCGAGGTTGTCGGAAGACAACCATATCATTTCGAGATTTTCTGATCGGATATACTCGGAGCGGCTCCGGCCTTTGTGCGTATGGCTGATCTGGTGGAACGGATTTTTTCTTTCTGCCGGATTCCTATATTGGATACTCAGAGTTCCGGGCCGCATGTCTCCGATGGCTTGCCAATTGGAAGCGGATCGATGGAATCCCAATGCGCGCAGTTCCAAAATCGTTTCCAACGTAGGGGACAGTTTTGGATGAAAAAGGACTTTGCCGGTTTGCTGGGGGCCTGTGTCCGCCATCAAAACGGAGAACTCAGGTCGCTTTGGGCAGCTTAATCGCACCTAATCGCAGATGCACCCCTCAATGGGGGCGCATATTTACCCTTGATCAAATCGACGGAAGCGGTTAAATTAAATTCCACTTGGACAAAACCGGTGTGTTAGACTGGCAACTTAAAGATCAGTTCTGCAAGCGGTATTAGTTTTTTAATGCGGGGGATTATCGTGAATATAAATCTAAAATTGGCCTGTTGGGTTCTGCCGGGTCTGCTGGGGATGGCGGCGCTTGCGATGTTGGCCGGATGCGAAGGGAGTTCCGATACGGACGTCAGCGGGGCGGAACAGTATTTTGAAACCAGCCCCTATTCCTCGGCCCCGCGCACGGAGCCAGAGGCGCAGACGCTGGATTTAAAGCCTCTTTTCTCTCTTATTTCGCTTGTTAACCAGACGGTTGTGCTTACGGTATCCGGCGGCGAAGGAAACTACCATTGGTCTGTATCCCACCCGAGTAATGGCGGCATTCACTCGCGGGGCGCCAACCAGGCGGTATATACTTCTATACTGGTGGCCGAAAATGCCATTCTGGTTGAGGATGACGGCGGGCATTTTGCGGCTGCCTACATCCAGACTGCTGCATCAACGAATGCCGCGTCGTTGAGTCTTGCGCCTCCTTCGGTTAAGCTTGCAGGCGGAGAGCTGTTTGCGTCATTCACAGTAAGCGGGGGCTCGGGTCCGTATCACTGGACCGCGGGTAACGTCCGGCTCGGAACGGTCTCGTATTCGGCCGGCACAAGCTATGTGGCATCCTATACGGCGGTGTCCGGCGCCTATGGCCAGAACGTGATTACGGTGGTGGATTCCGTGGGCCGGATCGCGTCCGCGACGATCACCCAGGCGCAATGACCGGCGATGATAAACTTTGCAAGGGGGCGGCTTCCAATTAAAATTCGGCGCGACTGGCCATGAGGAACTTGACTATGACGAAGCACATGCTACGCATGATATTTAGCCTGATTTTGATGGCCGGCTCACTGGCGCCGCCGGTCGGCAGCGCCCAAACCGACGCAACAACTCTGCTTCAGCCGACTGCAAATGAACCCTCGGGCATTCAGGATCAGGCGGCAGCGGAGCAGGGCGTGGCGATTGAGCAACGCGAGCCGTCCGACGCTCGCGTGGCGGGAGCGGATAGCTTGGCTGATTCGAGCGACACCATCAATCCAACTGAATTGTTGAGCGCTCGCGAAGAACCGACTCAAAGCGAGCTTTCAATAGCCGAGCCGCAGCCGGCCGGCGAAACGGTTGCTGCAGTGCCACCGCAAGGCGTAACGCATGCGGCTGTCGTTAACAACGGCCGTGGTTCGACTCCGGTAATAGATCTGCCCGTGACCGATGAGTCTGGGGACTTGCCGGAGGGGACGCTGACGAATGGCGCTGCCAGCCTGATCTCGATTGCCTTTGATTCCGTTCCGGTACCCGATGTGGTCAACATGTTTTCCAAGATTTCCGGCGCCAATATAATCATTGCCGCCAGCGTCACCAATTCGTTCATAACGGCTAATTTGAAAAACATCGAATGGAAAACGGCCTTATCCCTGGCGCTGGGCTCGGTGAATTTATCGCTGATCGAGGACCCGTCCGGCATCCTCATGGTGGTCACATCCGCAATGTACGGGGAGAAGCTCCAGCAGATTGAAAACACCAAGCCCCTGGTTACGCGGGCTATTTCCGTGCAATACCTGAATGCCGTTGACTTCATCGAGCAGGTGAAAGTCTTGAAACTGTTGTCGCCACGCGGCACGATCATTGCCAGCCAGAGCCGGGAGCAGGATCGGGCGAGTTTGAAATCTTCTCCCCTGGCAACGGATGTTATTCAGAACCCCAGCATCACGACGAAAATCCTGATCACGGATATCAAGGAATACGTGGACAAGGTGGCGAATATTATCCTGGCTTTGGACAAACGGGAACCACAGGTGTTTATCGAGGCTCGCATTATTGATGTGGTCTCGGACGACAGCAAGAAGCTGGGTTTCGACTGGTCGATGCTGGATCATTTTGGCGCCACTCTGAAAATGCAAGATTTGAAGTGGTCGTTTGCTGACGATCATAATTTGGTGAATTCCACCATCAACAAGGATAATAATTTCGATAACCGATCCAATCTGGATGACCTCAACCGACGCTACGACATAGAAGGCAAGGAGTACCAGGAGACCACAACCACTTACGAGGAGCAGCCTCCCGATTCAGGAAACTGGATTGCCAATACCGTCATTACTCCAACTCGAAAAATTACCGATACCATTAACCGGGGACGCGATGTCAGTTCGGTCAAAGAGGATACCTTGACGGATAAGCGCAATGAAACCAAGGCCGGCACTGCCATTCTGAACGTATCGGACGTATCATTGTTTCTCAGCGCCTTACAGCATACCGAGAACATGGAAATGATTTCCCACCCCCTGATAGTGGTCGGTAACAAGGTCGAAGCCAAGATTCACGTGGGCGAAAGGTACCCCACCATTATATCCACCAAGCAATCCGCCAATCCCCAACAAGGCCAGACGGAATCTTTTTCCGAACACGTGGAGTGGAATGACCTGGGTTTGACCCTGTGGGTGATTCCGGAAATCGACCGTAATGTGGATATGATCCGGCTCACGGTAAACCCACAGATGAGCTCGCACGTGAAAGACATCACCACGCCCGCCGGCTCGGTCTATCCGGTAATCAGCACACGCCAGGTTGTTACGCGGGCTAATGTGCCCAGTAAGCACACCGTGATCATCGGCGGCTTGATCGATAACCAGAAAAGTTCAAAGGAAATACGAGTACCGATCCTCAGCGATATTCCGCTCGTGGGGTTGTTGTTCAAGCATAATGTGGATGTCATCTCCAAACATAACTTGTTGATCATGCTGACCCCTACCATCCTGGACGAAAAGGCCCCGCTTACCGGGTATGAGGCTGTTGCCCAGCAGTCGGTGGACCGCTTGGAAAAAATACCTTTGGCGCCGCAGTCGAACCCGTCCCTGAAGCCCGTATCCTCGAACGCCGTCGCGGAGAACGTGGCCGGATTGACCGGTGATGTTCCTACGATACCTTCATCCTCCGCAAATCTCGTCGTATCGCCAAATACAGAACCAGCTCCGGACGCCGCTCCAGCACAGTCATCGCCGGCGGGCGGCGACAAGCTGACGCCGAAAATCGAACCATCCCAGGCGTCGCGGGGGACGGGCGTGGATGATTCGGATGCCTCGAAAACGCCGGCCCCTTGAGATGCTTTGCCGCGCGCGACGCGTGATCGGCAGGCATAGCGTGGCGATCCTTTGTCATGAAATCTATTCCAAAAAGCGTTGGCCGCAATGTTCTTCTGATCATCATTCTCTTCGCGATCGTGGCTGTGGCTTCCGGGTTTATTATCGCCCATCTAGGCGAATCATTTCACCGGCCCGAGGATGAGTCGGTTGTCGGAGGGCTGATCCTCGCGATCCTGGCGTTGACTCTGGGTTGTCTTTTTCTGGCTGGCGCCCTGGGACTGTGGGCGATCAGATCGACCGCGGAAATCGAAGGGCGTCGTCGGATTGGCCGGTTCGTCGATACCATGGATTATTTGAGCGATGGTTTGCTGGTCCTGGATCGAAGCGGACGAATCACCGGCTCCAATCCGGCGGCCCGCCAGATGGCGCCGCGGATCGTGCCCGCCAATGTTGCCGTAACTCTCCGAGATATGTTCTCATGCCTGGCTGATGAGGATATGGATTGCTTGCTGGATTTCAAGCAGCCGCGAGAAATTGAACGGGATTGCGTTTATACCCATGGCTTGCGTGCTTTGCGATTTCGGTCCCAGCCTTCCGAAGATGTTATGCTGGTGCTGATCAGCGATGTGACCGATATGCGGTCGCGGGAAATCCGCCAGCGGCAAATCGCGCAACTACAACTCGTGGGACGAATTGCCGCCGGGATGGCGCATGACTTTAATAATATCTTGTGTTCAATTTCCGGGCACGCGGCCTTGCTGGCTCGGCGACAAGATGATACGGAGGCTGCGCAGCGATCCATCAATATTATTCTGGAGGCAACCGAAAAAGGATCGCTGTTGTCCCGGAAGTTGCTGGGCTTAAGCAGGTCGAGCAGTTCCGACGCTGCCAGCGAAAACTTACCCCAGGATATTGAAGATGCAGCCGCGGTTTTGAGGGTTGCCTTGTCCCCGGCCTGGACGGTCAATACAATAATTGAAGGGGAGCACCATGCCACGCCGCTGACGGCGGTGCAAATCGAACAGGTGATCCTCAACTTGGGTTTGTTGGTGGCCGATGCACAAGCGCAGCCCGGACTCATCATGATCACGCTTCAAAAGCCGGGAGCAGAGCATTTGTTGAATGTAGGCGAGGGGTTCGCGGCGGTGATGACTGTGTCCGGCGGAGAAGGAATATCGGTATCCGAAATTAATCCGGACTCTGTCGCCAATAAAATATTGGGTCAGGAAGATGGTTTTGGCGTTGTTTTATCGGTGCTCAATTCAATGGTGGAACAGGCTCGCGGGCGTATAGATCGGTTCGTGGCTGCAAGCGGGTTTTGTCTTTACCGGGTTTGTCTGCCCCACTTGGATGTCCGGAGCGCGGCACGCGACGATGACGGCCGGGCGGACAGTGCCCTGGATCATTACGTGGCGAGTTGGAAGGTGCTCCTGGGAGGGGCGAGTTCGGAAATGGAAAAATGGAAACGGCACCTGGAACGGCTCGGGGCCGTTGTGATCGAAAAGGAAACAATTGTTTCCTTACTGGCATATTTTGAATCATCGCAAGCGTTGGATGGCATAGTGGTGGACAAGCATGTCCTGGGGCTGGAAGCCGACGGGCTTCTGAAAGCGATGCTCAAGCTCTGTCCGCGTGCGGGGATTGTGGTCTTGTGTAATGATCCCGGACAGGAGCCTGCCGAATCGAATTCTGCGATCGTATTTGCCCCTTACGGCCTTGACCCGGAACGGATGATTCGCTCCCTGGTCGAAGCCAAGGGACGAGCCTGTTCGGCTGATTTAACGGCGGCAACAGCTTGATGCGGCCCGCAACCGGGAAATAATTTTTAATTTGATAAGATTCTGGCCGGATTTCGGCATGCTGTTAAAAAACTTGTATCTCAAGCCTCTCTTTGCAAGTCTTTCCCCAGCGCATTAAAATATGCCAGCTTAGCTCAGTTGGTAGAGCAGCTGATTTGTAATCAGCAGGTCGTCGGTTCGATCCCGACAGCTGGCTCCCTTTGCTTGTTCACAACCGACGCCGGATTCACGGCACTTTTCCTGCTTTCGCTCAAAAACAAGGGTTTTTTACCCTAAAAAAAGATAAAAAAGCTGTTGACAAGTTGTGGGTAAAGGTGTGTAATTGTGTCAAGAAAGGGAGGAGAAGTGGGACAAGGGGCTATAGTCAGGCAAAATGATCCGATGGTGCCGGGCGCTTTCGTAAGCAGCTACCGGCATGCGCTTGATCCGAAAAAACGCCTGACCATCCCATCAGAATGGCGCGACCAGGTCGGGAGTCCTCCCAGTCTATACGTTTTGCCCGGCCTGCATGACGACCAATGCTTGTACGTTTTTCCGGCGCGGGAAATCTCTCAGCGCCTCGAAAAATTCAGGTCCATCGGGATCGGCGATAAAAAAGCTCGTGCCTTTACCCGGATCTTTGCGTCTAAATCCGACTTGATCCAGGCATGGGATACGCAGGGGCGGATTCGGGTCAAGGATGAACTCCTGGCTTACGCGCAGCTCGCTGATCAAGTGCAAATGGTGGGGGCCTTGGACCATTTTGAATTATGGAATCCGGAGTTGTGGAAATCCGTCGCAAGTCTTGATGCCACCAGCATGGAGGATGCGGTTCGCTATATCGGATTATAAACGACAAGGAGCATTCTTATGAACAGGGCTTTATTTCTGGATGTTAACGGCGCGGTGCGCGGCAGCGCTCGCTCGACACGGCGGTTCCAATTGCCGAATAAAAAACAGGTTTTAAATTCGATGCGTTTTGGCAATCACGTTTATGTCCTGGGGCGGACAATGCAGATGCTTCCGCTGGGGAGTGCGGAATCTCCGCTGGAACCAGCGTCGACTGCCACCGCCTGGCAACTTGGGGCCCGCAAGGTGCTGGACCTGTTGTCGCCGCGGCGATTGTATTTGTTGACATTGCTGCAGTAATAATGCAGGGCAGAGCCGTATTACGGATTACGGCTTCAAGAAGGCCACTAGCGCGGAGTGAATGGCTCATCATGCACGTACCGGTCATGGTAAGCGAAGTGCTGGACTTGCTGGCGGTCCGGCCGGGTGGCACTTATCTGGATGGCACTTTAGGGATGGGGGGCCATGCCCGGGCGATCTTGGAACGGATGGGCGGCAGTGGTTGTTTGCTGGGCATGGATCGGGATGCCCAGGCGTTGGCCCAGGCGACGCCGGCGCTTGCCGCATGGCAGGGCCAGTGCCGACTGGCACAGGAAAACTTTCATAACATGAACGCGCAAATGGCTCGCTGGGGAGTGGCAGGTTTGGATGGCATTCTGCTGGATTTGGGTATGTCGTCTTTACAGGTTGATAGTCCCGGGCGTGGATTTAGTTTTAGTCATGACGGGCCCTTGGACATGCGCATGGACCGGACTCAGTCGCTTACGGCCGCGGGCATACTGCAATCATTGCCGGAGCAGGAATTGGCGGAACAATTATGGCAAATGGGGGATGAACCCGATGCCCGCAGAATCGCGCGGGCCATAGTCAACGACCGCGGGCAGCGTCCGTGGATTTCGACACGGCAGTTGGCAGAACTGGTGACGCGGATTAAAGCTGGGCGTCGTGGCAAAGCGCATCCGGCGACCCGAGTTTTTCAGGCATTGAGAATCATGGTTAACAGCGAACTCGAGAATCTGGAGCGGGGCTTGGAAGATGGCTTGACGTTGTTAAAACCTGGTGGACGGCTGGCGATTTTATCATACCACAGCCTTGAAGACCGCATCGTGAAGCGCCTGGTCAGAGAGCATATCGGGCATTGGGAATCCTTGCCCGCCGGCGGCCAGATCCGGGTCGGGCGTTTACCAGGCGCTCGCTGGGTGACCTCGAAACCGGTCACGCCGGCGTGCGCAGAAATATTGACTAATCCGCGGGCGCGTTCCGCGAAGCTTCGAGTAGCAGAAAGGAAGGGGTGAATAATGGCCAGTAAAAATCGTAAAAAAAGAACGGCTGGTTTTGCGTTTCCGTTGCCGGTAGCGGGACTATTGGTGGCGACGGTGGTCATGCTCTTGCTCTATGTATGGCTGAATGCCAGGGTACAGAGCCTGGGCACCCAGATTAAAAGCTTGGAACAACAACAGGCTGAAATTAATAAAAGCTATGATGCTGAACTGTGGAAATGGGAAACCATGAAATCCCCGTCGGGAATCGAAAAAATGCTGAACCAGAACAAAATCGTGATGGTCTGGCCGGCCGAGGCTAACATTATCCGGCTCCAGGAACCGGATTCCATCGTCGAATTGAGTCAGCGCGTGGAGGGACAACTGGTCCAACTGTCCCGAAGCTCCAGGTCCATGGCGAATGATTGAGCGACAACATAAGTACCGCTTAATTATAGCGGCGACGCTGATGGCGTTGGCATTAATCGGGCTAAGTGCCCGAATCATATCTTTGCATTTGGGGCCATCCACCGACCGGCGGGCCCAAATCAACAAATTGCGTCGACTTGAACAAGATCTGCCTACCAAACGTGGCAAAATCTTATATCGGAACGGTAACATCCTGGCTCAGGACCTGGTCAAAAAAGAACTCTGCGCGGATCCGGCGCTGATCCACAGCAATCATCAGGCTCGGGCGGTGGCGGAGGCTTTGGGCAAGGTTATGCGGACCGAACCGGCTGTGCTTATGGAGCGTTTGAGTTCGACATCCAGTCGTTTTGCATACTTGGCCGGATACGGCGGCAGTCTTGAGGATGATCAGGCCGATGAAATCAGCCGCCTCAAATTAGCCGGGGTGTGGATGCGTGAGGTTATGGTGCGGACCTATCCGCGAATGACCAGCGCTTGTCATGTTCTGGGGCATGTCAATCTGGAGCGTGAAGGCAGTGCTGGGGTCGAACTGCGTTGGGATAGTTTTTTAAGGGGTGTTCCGGGTTTGCGGATCAGCGAGCTGGACGGGCGACGCAGAGAACTCTATGACCGGCGCACGCTGGAAATCAAGCCGCGCCCGGGGGCGGATATCACCCTGACCGTGGATCAGTATGTCCAGTATCTTACCGAACGCGCGCTCGAAAAGGCGGTCCAGGAATACCAGGCGGCGGGGGCCTGGGCGATCGTAGAGCGTGTTCAAACCGGAGAAATCCTGGCCATGGCCAACTGGCCGGCATACGATGTCAATCAGTTCCGGACCGCCGGGCCGGAGGCAATGCGGAACCGGTGCATTGCCAATATTTATGAGCCCGGTTCCACGTTCAAGATTGCCGTGGTGTCGGCGGCGCTCAACGAACGCGTGGTTAACTCGTCCCAGATTTTCGATTGCGAACGGGGAACATGGTTTTACAGGGGCAAGCCGTTGAGGGATTATCACCCTTATGATAAGCTCTCGGTGGCGGATGTGATCAAGAAATCCAGCAACATCGGCGCGGCCAAGATAGCGTTACGGATTGGGGATGCCAGGCTATATCGCTATTTGAAGGAGTTTGGGCTCGGTGCATCGACTGGTATTGAGTTGCCGGGCGAGGAAGCCGGCATCTTGCATCCCGTGAGCAAGTGGTTGCCGATCAGCACCACCCGGATTGCGATAGGCCATGAAGTCGCGGTGACGGCTTTACAAATGCTCGGGGTGGTTTGCGCCATTGCGAACGATGGCATGTTGATGAAACCGTATATTGTCCGGCAAGTGGCCGCGCCGGACGGCCGAGTCTTATTTGAGCAGCAGCCGGTGATCGTCGGTCGCCCGATTCGTCCGGATACAGCCGCGGAGATGCGCCGGTTATTGGCGCGTGTTACGGAGGAGGGCGGTACGGGAACTAGAGCCCGAGTGGAAGGTTACACGGTTGGTGGCAAAACTGGGACGGCCCAAAAACCGGTTCGGGGCGGCTATTCTGATTCTTTGAACATGGCATCGTTCGTGGGGTTTATTCCGGCCACGGATCCGCAACTGGCGATCATTGTGGTTTTGGATGAGCCTAAAAACATGCATACGGGCGGCGCAGTGGCGGCGCCTGTCTTCAGGGAAATTGCCGAACAATCGGTTCGCTATCTGGATATTCCACCGGCCGCCACCGCAGTCGCGGCCGACCATGCTTCCGGCAGGAAATATCGGGGTTTGTAACGGCGGATATTCATAATCCACAATGGGATCAAAATATGAAACTAAATTTATTGCTGGAACGAATTCACCCGGTGTCAGTGAGTGGCGCGGCCGACCTGGAAATTAAGGGCATTGCCTGTGATTCGCGCCAGGTCAAGCCTGGGTTCATTTTTTGCGCGTTGCGAGGGCAACGTGAAGATGGCAACCGCTATGTTCAGGATGCCATCGATAAGGGCGCGACCGTTGTGCTCTCTGACCAGGCCAGCGTCCTCAGTCGTGGTCAGGTAATATTCGTCGAAGTACGCGATCCGCGCGAGGCCGTGGCCGTTCTGGCCGGCGCCTATCACGGAGATCCATCGCGCAAGCTAGCGGTGGTCGGCATCACCGGAACCAACGGCAAGACCACCACTGCCTTCATGGTCCGTGATATTTTGCGCGCTGCTGGCAGAAAGCCCGGCTTGATCGGCACTGTCGAATACGAGATTGGGGGTCGAGTTATTCCAGCCGGACGGACGACGCCGGAAGCCGTTGATCTGCAGAAAATACTCGCCGAAATGGTAAATGTGGGTTGTCAAAGCGCGGTGATGGAAGTGTCCTCCCATGCCTTGGTTCAGAAGCGCGTGTTGGGCATCGAGTTCGATGTGGCGGTGTTTACCAATCTGACGCATGATCATCTGGATTATCATTTGACGATGGATCAGTACTTCGAGGCCAAGGCGTCGCTGTTCCAAGGCCTGGCCCATCAGAAAAAAAAGGCTGCGGTGGTTATCAATGTGGATGATCCATGGGGCGAGAAACTGAGCAGGCTCCCGGGTTTGAACGCGCAGATGATCACCTACGGGACGCTGCCCGGGGCCATGGTTCGCGCCGGGCGCCTGCAGGTCAGTCCCAAGGGCAGCACGGTCGATGTACAGAGCCCCTGGGGGCCGCTAACCTTGAGCATGAACCTGTTGGGCAGATATAATGTGCATAACGCTTTGGCCGCTTTGGCCGCCTGCGGTGCGTTGAACGTTGAACCGCAGCTCAGCGCGGATGTCCTTGCGAGAATGAACGCGGTTCCCGGGCGTTTGGAAGAAATTAAAACCGGGTATGGTTTCCAGGTTTTTGTGGATTACGCCCATACGGAAGATGCCCTCAAAAACGTTTTAACCACCTTGCGCGAATTGACGGTCAATCGCTTGATCGTGGTTTTCGGATGCGGCGGCAACCGCGATATGAAAAAAAGGCCGCTGATGGGCGCTGTCGTGGCGCACCTGGCGGATTATGCCATTTTGACTTCCGATAACCCCCGCCAGGAAAATCCATCCGATATCATCGCGCAGATCCGCGAGGGAATGCGTGGAACCGATGAATACGAGGTTGTGGAAGACCGCTACGAGGCGATTACCAAAGCGCTTGCCCTGGCTGAGCAAGGGGATGTGGTGCTGATCGCGGGGAAAGGCCATGAGAATTACCAGGAATTTACCAATACCGTTATCCCGTTTGACGACCGCCAAGTGGTGCGCGAGTGCCTGGGCATCGAGATGTAAAATCCAATGCAGATGTTCGATGCAAAACTGATTGAACAATGGAGCGGTGGCAGATGGCTGGCGCGGCGGCCTGCTGTGCTCAAAGGGTTTTCCATCGATTCGCGCACGCTGGTGCCCGGTAATTTCTTTGTGGCGATCCGCGGCGAACGTTTTGACGGGCACAGATTTGTTCGGCTGGCATTTGCCAAGGGCGCCGCGGCCGCCGCGGTTTGCGAGGGCACATGTCCCGCTGATCTTGACGGAGCATTATTGTGTGTGTCGGATACGGGCCGGGCTTTGCGGGATATTGCGGCCGCCTATCGGCGCCGGATCGGGCTTTCCGCGATTGCCGTGACGGGCAGCATAGGCAAAACCACGGTCAAGGAAATGGTGGCCGATATTCTCTCCTGCCGGTTTGTCACGGCGCGAACCCTCGGCAATTGGAACAATGACATCGGCTTACCTTTGAGCTTGTTAAAAATGGATCCAGCTACGCGCGTGGGCGTATTTGAAATGGGCACCAATCACCCCGGAGAGTTGATGTTGCTTTGTAAAATTCTGCGGCCTGATTGGGCGCTTGTAACTACAATTGCGCCTGTTCATCTGGAACATTTTAAATCCGTTGATGGAATCCTGGAGGAAAAAGCTTCGATTCTTAAAAGTCTGTCCCCGGCCGGTACGGCGGTTTTGCGAAGCGATGCTGCCTATTACCCCCGCTTGCGCGCCCTGGCTCCGGGTCGCGTGATTACCGTGGCTCTGTCCGGCGATGCCGATTACCGGGGGATACCGGCTGACACCTGGGGCGGGATGGCGCAGATTATTGAACGCGAAAGTGGCGAACGATGTTTCTTCAAAATGTCTTTGCCGGGGCGGCACCATCTGGAAAATGCGCTGTTTGCCGTCGCCGTGGGGCGTGCCCACGGATTGGGTTGGGATGATATCCGACGTTCCCTAGAAAAATTTTGTCCTCAACCCATGCGCTGGGAAGTCCAAACATTAAACGGCATTACCGTGGTCAACGATGCCTATAATGCCAATCCTGTGAGTATGGCGGCGGCCCTGCGGACATTTGCGGATATGCCGGCGCTGGGGCGTAAGTGGTTGGTGTTGGCCGGCATGCTGGAACTGGGAGCGGAGGAAAATCATGCCCATGAAGAATTGGGCCGGCTGGTGGCGCGGGGCGCGTGGCGTGGCTTGATTGGGGTGGGGGAGCTTGGAGCCCGAATTGCCTCGGCGGCTGAGCAAGCCGGGCTGGATGCTGCCCGCATTTTTCGCTGTCCGGATCATGCCCGGGCCGCGCAACGGCTTAGCCGGGATACGGTGCCGGGGGATGTCGTGCTGTTCAAGGCATCCCGCGGCCAGCGCCTGGAGCTGGTGCTGGACCTGTGGAGGCAACAAACGACTGGGAAGCAGTGAGGATTGACATGCTGTATTATCTACATTATTTCGCGGATTCGATTTCGTTTTTCCGTATTTTTCAATACATTACTGTCCGGGCGATTGCCGGGGCCGGCACGGCGTTTCTTATCTGCCTGATATTTGGGCCATGGGTGATTCGCAAGCTGGGGCGGCTGTGCAGCGGCGACGATACCCGCTATAGAGAAGATGCGCCCGCGCTGGATGCGCTGCGCGGAGAAATCAAAAAAAAGACGCCAACCATGGGCGGGTTGTTGATTATCGGCGCTATTGCGGTGTCCTGCCTGCTGTGGGCGATCCCAACAAACCTGCTCGTCTGGATCGCCCTGCTAACGTTAGGTGTCATGGGTCTGATCGGGCTCGCCGATGACTATATTAAAACGGTGCGCCGCGATGTGCGGGGGATGCGTCCTCTGAAAAAACTTTTATTCCAGAGCTTGTGGGTGGCCGGGGTGACCGGGTTGCTGTTGTTAATCCCGGACACGCGTGAACACGCGCGGCAACTGATGGTGCCCTTCCTTAAACTGCCGCTGATTGCGCATATGAGTTTGCTGGCGGTTTTTCTGTTCCTGTTCCTGGTGGTGGTCGGATCCAGTAACGCGGTCAATTTAACCGATGGTCTGGACGGACTGGCCATCGGCTGCGTCGCTTCGGTGACGTTCGCCTACCTGGTCATGACTTATGTGGCGGGTCATGTGCGTTTCGCCGATTACCTGCAGGTGCCGTACATCGCCGGCAGCGGGGAACTGGCCGTGTTCTGCGGCTGCATGCTGGGCGCCTGCCTGGGCTTTCTCTGGTTCAATTGCCATCCGGCCCGGATTTTTATGGGCGACACGGGGAGTCTGGCGCTGGGCGGTGGGATTGGTATCGTGGCTGCGCTGATCAAACAGGAGCTTGTGTTAATGGTGGTCGGAGGAATGTTCGTGCTAGAGGCGCTGAGCGTCATTTTACAGGTGGGCTGGTTCAAGCTGAAACGGCGGCGAATTTTTGCCTGCGCCCCCCTGCATCATCATTTTGAAATGAAGAAATGTCCTTGGAGCGAAACGCAAGTTACCGTGCGGTTCTGGATCCTGTCGATTATCTTTGCCCTGCTCGGTGTGCTGCTGCTCAAGATTCGCTAATGCAAAGCTATCCCACAGCTCTGATCCTCGGCCTCGCAGCCAGTGGCGAAGCCGCCGCTCGCCTCTTGCTGGCGGAAGGCACACAGGTCGATATTATAGACCGGAACGATGGCGAAGGCGCACGCCGCCGGGCCTCCGAATTGGAGGCGCTCGGCGCCTGCGTCCACTTGGGTTGTCCCGATTTACCTTCCGATTCCTATGCCGTGTGCGTGGTCAGCCCCGGGGTTCCGGCAAGTTCGGAGTGGGTGCAATCAATGCGCAGCCGGGGGGCGCCCGTGCTCGCCGAGCTCGAGCTGGGCTGGAGCCGGGTCTGCCGCGCTGGAGTACTTGGGCCGGGCAGGACGCCGTGTCGGGTGCTAGCTGTGTCAGGGTCTAATGGCAAAAGCACGCTGGTCAAACTGTGTGCGGACGCGTTAACCTTGGCCGGACAGCGCGTGGCAGTGGCCGGGAATTACGGCACGCCAGTGTCCAAAGTGGTCATGGAGGACCGGGATTTGGACTGGCTGGTTCTGGAGGTCAGTTCCTTCCAGCTCGAAACCGTGAGTCTGTTCCGGCCGGAGGTGGCCGTACTCATGAACGTGCTTCCCAATCATCTGGATCGGCATGGCGACATGGTGACCTACGAGCGGCTGAAGGCCCGTCTTTTTGCTAGGATGCGCCCGGAAGATATCGGGGTGGTGCCGGAGGCTTCTGCCGAGAGGGTGGCCCGGCTTGCGGCATCGGCCAATCGCTGGGTGTCTTTCGGGGTGTCGCCGAATGCCGATTTTCGTTATTTGGAAGACAGCGTGGTGGAGCGTTTGAGTTCGCGTGGCCTGGTGTTGGCAGGCACGGGGTTTGCCAATCAAGTCCTGGGTTTGGCGGCTGCGGCCGCCGCCGCCGCGATCAGCGCTTGCCAAGAACCTCTGGCAGCGCTCGAACTAGCTGCGCGCAATTTTCAACCTTTGCCGCATCGCATGCGGGAGGTTGCCATACTCCGGCAGATCCGGTTCGTGGACGATTCCAAGGCCACCAACCTGGCGGCGCTGATGGCGGGTTTGCAGATGAGCAAAGCGCCGGTGCGTTTGATTGCCGGCGGCCTGCCCAAGCATGAATCCTATGCCGCGGCCCGAGAGTTGTTGGCGCAAAAAGCCGCCGCGGTTTATCTCATCGGGACAGCCGCCGAAGTGATGGCCGCCGCCTGGCGGGATATTATCCCTTGCCGTCTGAGCCAAACCCTGGAAAATGCCGTGCGCCTGGCCTGGTCGGAAGCACGACCGGGCGACACCATCTTGTTGGCGCCGGCCTGCGCCAGCTTTGATCAGTTCCGGAGTTTCGAAGAGCGCGGACAGCGGTTTTTAGAAATAATTCGTTCCCTCTAAAGCGAGTCTGGCCCGCAACTCAAGTGTGTTGAATTCAGTTCGAACCAGGCGGCAGTGATCTTGGGCTCCCGGCTCTTCCCGGAGGTTTGGACGGGCTTCCCGGACTTGCATACAAGAGAGTGTCCCTCCATCTTGGTAGGAACTTTGCACGACCTGATCGATGGAGGGACACTTTTTATCGTGTCTATCCGATATTTTCATATGTTCTGCCATACCGAATTTTGATGTTTCTTTGCTTGCATTTCTTGATGCCGCTCTCTACTGTGCCCGGCAGAGGCTTAGCTCAGTTGGTAGAGCAGCTGACTCTTAATCAGCGGGTCGCGGGTTCGAATCCCGCAGCCTCTATTTCCTTTTTGCTTTCGCCTAAGCGGGCATTGTCCGCTGGCGAAAGACGTGAAGTTTCGAAAATAACCCGTTGGGTTGTTTTCGAAACTAACGTGGTTAACCCCGTTTGGCCGCGTTTTACGCGGCCATCATCACGTGACCGCGTTGGCACGTGGAACGTGACTCACGTGGCGGACCTTTGGGGTGATTTTTGCGCCGGCTCGGCGCAAAAATCAGGTTCTACATAAGCGCATTACTCATTGCGGCCGATTCTATGGTGGTTATGGCACGGTCAATTTAAAAGAGTCATTGACATCCATTCTGTCACCTTTAAAAGTGCCTGCCCATGCTTAAGTCGTCCCTAGCAAAACTTATAATTATGGCCTGTTATTCCTGTCGCACAAGACGGCAGAAGGCGCCGGCCATAATGCGTATTGCTGCGCCCCTAGGCTCCGGAAAAAATGCCGCCAAATCCCTGTTGGTCAAGGATCGCTAGGGGGTTATATGGCGACCTTTCAAGATCATGATCGCTTGTTACGGCACAGTTTTCTGCTCCTGGCAGCTAGCCAGGTGGGTAATCTGGCCGCGATACTTTACCAGGTATTCCTGATGCGCCGACTGTCGCAGGTGGAATACGGGATCTTTGCGACCATGTGCGGAATAATCGTCATCGGGTCCATCCCGCTGGAAGCTTTACGGACAGCCGTGGCATATTATGCTGCTCGCTATTGCCAGGCTGGCAGTCCCGGGCGGGTGCGCGGACTGGTGGTGGGGTGGGGCAAGATCATTGCCGGTATTGCCCTGGCAGTTCTGGTGGCGGCTGTGGCGGGGCGCTATTGGTTGGCCCACTTTTTTCAACTGCCTGCTCCCGCTATCCTGGTCATGGCCGCTGCCGTGATGGCCGGAGCCTTGTTCATGCCTCTACTGGCCGGCGCCCTGCAGGGCGTGCAGGCATTTGGCTGGTGGGCCCTATCCGGACAAAGTTGGGGTGTGGTGCGATTGTTGGCGGGTATGGCGCTTGTGCTGTGGGTGCAGGCATCGGCGATGATGGCCTTGCTGGGACAAGGGTTGGGAGTTTTGGCTTGCCTGGTCATCGGCGCGGTAGGTCTGCAACTGGCGCTGCGCGGCAAACCGAATACTGTGCCGGCGACACTGACGGGCGGCGGATCATATTTTTTTAAGTCGCTTCTGATCCTGGCGGGGTATGCGATCCTGGCCAACGCCGATATATGCATGGTGAAACACTATTTCAGTCCGGAAGAAACGGGAGTATTTGCCCGGGCGGCCACGATTGGGCGGGGAATAGTTTTCTTGTCCATGCCGATTGCCGCGGCCATGTTTCCCAAGGTGGTGTCTGAGGGCAGCATGTCGGATAGCGATCGGCACTTGCTATTGCGAGCGCTTGGTTTCGCGGTGGGCCTGATTTTGGTGGCTTGCATTAGTGCGCATCTGCTCGCCGTCCCGATCTGGAATGCGTTTGTCGGCAAGCGCCCTGAAGCGCAGGAGCTGAGTTTATTGCGGGCGGTGTTATGGGCCATGGCACCGCTGGGGCTGTCTTACATGATGCTGAATTTCGAGCTTGCCCAGCGCCGATTCCAGTGGGCTTGGCTGGTGGTGTTCTGTGCCTTGGCTTACGTAGGTGGAGTTATTATCTGGCATCGGAGCATAATGCAGATCGTGGCATTGATGGCTGGCATCAACTTGGTTGCCATGACAGCATTGGCGTTCGGCATGCCGTGGAGAAAGAATTAAGGGTTCTTTTTGGCCGGCGCCGGGCTCAGCGTGCCAGGCGCAAGCGGGGCATTCCCGGCAACCGGTCGCTTCATGCCTATGGGCATTTCCGGGGAAACAGACTGGAATTTTTTGTGCAGTTTTTGAAGCTCTTGGTCTTCCGCTAGAATCTTGTCGATATTCTTCTGGATTTCACGCATTTTTACCTGCAGGTCCTTGATGGTTGCGTTTTCATCGCAGAGCTTGGTTTGGCGGGCGATGATCTTTCGGTTCAGGTCTTCATATTCCGACCGGGCCTGCATACTTTGCTTGATCAGCGCCGGGTCGATGTTGATGGGCTGGAATTCAGTCTGCGCGGGACCCGGAGCTTTTTCTTCGGTGACCTTGACGTTCGGGTATTTTTTGAGCTCCTCGGATTTTGAGCTTGATATGAATGCCAACCCCATGCCGATGACAGCAACAAGCGTGATCACTGTTTTCATATTTATCTCAAGCTCCTGGTTTTGTGCAATCCTTACCACGGATCGTATTGTTACCGCTTATTTGTGTATTTTTACACGTTGACGGATGAGAAATCAAGATAAAAAACCCTGCTGGGCTATTCTTTAATTTCGACAGCTGGCTCGGCTATATCTATATCCTCCGGTATTGATTCTGGAACTGCTGCTGCTACTGCCGCCGTCGGCGACGGTTCTTCGACAAGATTGGCGCCAGCTGCCGGCAAGGTGGGCAGGAAAGGCGCAGGCGTCGGCGTAGACGATGCCCTGGAGCCGGATACAGCGTTCGGCCAGACTGAATCAGTTTCCTCGTAAAAGCGGAATTCAATGATTTGGATAGCCAGAACACCAAGGACGGCGGCGAGAGCAATGCCTAAGGCTGTAGCCAGCAATATCCGAACGATCGGGCTTTTTTCCTGGTTCATATCTGTTGTCTCCCTCAACTCCACGCATAGCCGCAACCAAAGCGATTTGCTCATTCACGGTGGCATGCGTTTACCCCTGGAATATTCAACATCGCATTACCGGTTGGTGCCCCAACACATGACACGATACCTATCGGCGAATTAATAAATAACAATAATACAACCGACTGTTAGGGTCAATTCTGATTATACGAATAATCACCAAGCTGCCATATTTACCAGGACTGTGTCATTCAGTCTTGGGTTCTTGGTTTCCGATGACAACGTAACAGGCGTAGCTGAGTCTGATTCAGATGTTCCGCAAAGTGTGCTATCGCCCGAGGGCCACGCGCTCCGCAAAGGGTCGCGAGGGTACAGATCGACAACACGGGGCCAACTGATGCCTTCGTCCCTTGGCGATCCGGGGATCGCTCAACCCCAGGTAGTGCTCCCGTAACGACCGAAAATGTTTGGCAGTGTAAGGACGATGCTGGTATGCCGCCGCACACCAGCCCAGCAATCCCACCCATTCGCCATCCAACTCCGCGACGTAGCGCAACTGACAACCCACCATGTCGGCGCTCTTCAGGTAATGCCGCTCCATCATCAGTTGATCCCATCGCCGGCGCTCCTTCGCTAGAAGCAACCGCACGGTCACTTGCTCCAGCACCGATGCATCCGCATATCCCTGCCAAGATTTTGCTTTCATGGCGCCAGATATGCCACAAGTCCAGGATATTGTTCAGCACTTTCGCCTAACTGCCTCTTATTCTACCTTTGCCTTTACTGAACGGCACGGTCCTGCCTTTTTTGAACCATGCCAAAATAAGGCTTGCATTTTATGTTTAACCCATATATTTTGCTTTTATTAATTGCGGGGTGGAGCAGCCCGGTAGCTCGTCAGGCTCATAACCTGAAGGTCGTTGGT
>CAZALU010000048.1:0-23173 GCA_964486075.1 uncultured Verrucomicrobiota bacterium | reverse complement strand
TAGACATCGCAAAGAAAAAGGGCTCAAAGTAGCCGAGAACTCGGTACTCTCAAGTGATGTACAATCACAAGCATTATTTGGCTCCATAGCACAATTTCAGACTTCCTGATCCGCGCGGAAAATAAGCTGGCACCTTTTAGCGGTTTAGACAAGCGCATAGATCATCCGCGCATTTGTTTCCGGGTGACGAAAATGAAGATTGGTTAGGTCGGTCAGAAGATTGCTTATAGCCTTATTATGGGCGGGACAGGTCATGCCGCGAATGCGGACCGTCAAAGTGCCTTCGGCCGCATTGGGGTCGAGATCGCTTGCGGACAATAAATTGTCCGCTATCACCGTTTCGCCCCCTCTTTACCATCGCTACCCTTTCTTGACGCAGGCATGAATCTGCCGCACAGCTTGCCAAATACTTCTTCTTCTCAAGGCGGATTTTCTTCTCTTGCCGAGCATGAACGTCCAAATCCGCTTCAATCGCCGCGATGATTCCCGGCGCCGATTTCGCCAACTCCTCTATTTCATCCAGATAATCGCGAAAGTCAGTATCCGGAAGCGGTAAAAAAAGGTTGCCAACAATTACTATTTCAGGTAGCTTTCCTTTTATCGCACATGCTGTCATAGTCAAGATCCTCTTATTGTTTATGTGCTTGATTTATAGCATGTTGCGACACCTTTTGTCAAGAGGATTTAACCGTATTTTAACCCAGGATCGTGCATCCGCAGCAGCGGTAAGAGCCCATTCGAAGACCTTTTCGAATGGGCTCTAGTTACCTCGGCGGAAATCAAAGCAACAATAATGGAGGCAACCCATGAATAGCAAAGATGGTGGCCAAATTAAAATCGGTTGGGCGGGCAAAGATATCACTCCGGATCTGCCGGTCAACCTGCAAGGACAATATGACATGCGGATTTCGAAGGGGGTCCAGGACCCGCTCACGCTCACCGCGCTGGCCGTGTCGGCCGGATCTCCGCGAAGCGACGCCGTCGTGTTCGTGTCCTGCGACCGCGCTGGCATTCCATGCTCGATTATTGAGCGATGCCGGGCAGCCATCCGCGCCAAATTACCGGAATTGGATCCCCTAAAAATAGTCATGAACGCCACGCATACGCACACGGCATCGGACATCACCGGCGAGTGGTATCCGCCGGTGCCGGAGGGCGTCATGACTCCCTCAGCGTATGGCGATTTTTTCGTGGAACGCGTTGTTGAAGCGGTGATCGAAGCTTGGCAGGTGCGCAAGCCGGGCGGCGTGAGCTGGGGCTTGGGCACGGCCGTCGTCGGGCATAACCGGCGCACGACCTATTTCCAGGACATCGGTGCCCGGGAGAAGGCCCAGTTGATCGGTAAATTTGCGGATGGCGTCACGAAGATGTACGGCAACACGAACGACCCGCTCTTCAGCCACATGGAAGGCTACGAAGATCATTATGTGGACCTGATGTATACCTGGGATCAAAACCGTTGCTTGACGGGGGTTATCATCAACCTGGCTTGTCCCTCGCAGGAGACCGAAGGCGATGTGTACGTCTCTGCCGATTTCTGGCACGAGGTCCGGACCGAGATTCGCAAGCGGCACGGGCAGGCGATCCAGATCCTGGCCCAGTGCGCGCCGGCAGGCGACCAGTCGCCGCACCGCATGTGGTACCAGGCGGCCGAAGACCGCATGTTGCGCTTGCGCGGGCTCAGCATGCGGCAGGAAATCGGACGGCGGCTGGCGAACGCCGTGGATGACGTCCTGCCGCTGGCCGGCAAGGATATCCGGGACTCGCTTGTCTTCCGGCATGTTGTAAAAAACATTAACCTGCCGAAGCGCATCATTAGCGAGGCCGAGGCGGCCGAAGTCAGGGACGAGCTCGCGAAGCTGGAGGCGGCGGAGGCGGCCGCCCCGGAGAAGAACAGAATGTTCAGCAGTATTTACCGTTGCAAGGAAGCGCTGGAGCGCTACACATTGCAGAAGAAGCAGCCGCAAGCTCGGATGGAATTGCATGTCATCCGCATCGGTGACACCGCATTTGCCTCCAATCCCTTCGAGCTATTTCTGGATTTCGGGGTGCGCATGCGGGCGCGCAGCCCCGCGGAGCAGACCTTTTTAATCCAGCTGTCTCACGGCAAAGGTTCCTATCTCCCTACGGCGCGGGCGGTGGCCGGGAAAAGTTATGGCGCCGGCGTGTACGATAACGAGATCGGCCCGGAAGGCGGCCAGTTGCTGGTCGAGGAAACGCTTGGCGTGTTGAAAGAGCTGTGGTCCAATGACCAAAGAAGCACATGAACGCTTCAGATGTTGTCACCATGCTGGGGAGCTGGTCAGGCCGATATCCTTCTGGTTATGAAGATTCAACTTGCCGGCGGCATCGGTCGCTATTTTGCCATTGAATGACCATGACCTCTGAATTGCTTTACGTCTATCCAGACGGCACGGCGGTGCGCAATGTCACGCTCCATCTCGATTCCAATGACGAAACCACTTTGGTTAATTGTCCCCGGACCGGTCGGCGTATGCCCTGTTTGATGCTCGGGTGGCAGGCTGGAAAATGGACATTTAACGACATGGAATTCATTACAGTTAATGCGCAGGGCGCCAGTTCGGATGATAACACCCCGCTGGCGGCGCGCGGTGGAACTGGGCGAAGCCGGCGCGGCGGGCGCGATTTCCTTATTGCTGCGGCGCTGTCGGCATGTGGGGCCGACTGTCCGCCGGGCTACAGTCTTGGCCCTGGGCAAACCGGCTGTCAACTAAGGTTCCCGCGTGGCGGTGCTCACTCTATTAGGGGGGTTCGGTGCGACCGGATTTATATCTGTCACGCTACGATCTTTACAACGAGTCTTGAGGAGGTTGGATACGACGGATTACAAGATCGGAATGTTGTTGAAGCAGAAGTTTTATCAGCAGGAGGGTAAAAAATGATCTCCGTCTATCCCATCGGCATCACCTGTTTGGTCGGCAAGCTCCCGGCAGCACTGCGACCCGCAACAGCGCAAGCACGGCAACAATAGGAGGATGAATGAGCACCGGACCATTTACCGAAAACTTCCTGTGGGGCGCGGCTACCGCGGCATTTCAGATTGAAGGCGCTTGGGATGAGGATGGCCGGGGCGAGAGCAACTGGGACCGCTGGTGTCATACTCCGGGAAAAATAAAGGGCGGAGGCAACGCCGATCTGGCGGTAGATCACTACCACCGTTGGCGCGAGGATGTGGCTCTGATGCGCGAGATGAATTTGAACGCGTATCGCTTTTCCATTGCCTGGACGCGCGTGCAACCGGATGGCCGGGGCGCCTTGAATCCGAAGGGAGTGGTTTTTTATGATCGGCTGATCGACGCCTTACTGGCCGCCGGCATTAAACCTTTTGTTACCCTCTGTCATTACGATATCCCGCAGGCGCTCGAGGACAAAGGCGGATGGGTAAGCCGGGATATGACCGACCGGTTTGCCGAGTATGCGGCCGCGATGGTGTGCCAGTATGGCGATCGGGTTGATCATTGGGCGACCATTAATGAACCGATATGCATAGCTGACGGGCATTATGCCCAAACCATCGAGCCGCCGGGTTTAGGCGATCCCCAGGCGGGCATCCAGGTGGCGCACCATCTATTGTTGGGGCATGGCAAGGCCTTACGAGCGATCAAGGCTGAGGGAGGCAGTCGGCAGCAGGTTGGCTTGGTCTGTAATCTCTATCCGATTCAGCCGTATCGCGGCAAGCCAACGGACGGAAAGAATCATGGAGTCGCGACAAGGGTTGGCTTGGATACAGGGATAAAGACAAGCGATACCCCGTTGGCCGAGCAAGACATGGCGGCAGCCGTTCGCCTGATGGATGGATACATCAATCGCTGGTGGCTGGACCCTATCTATTATGGGCGCTATCCGCAGGACACCTCGGAGCACCGTGATCACCTGCCGAAGGTGTGCGGGGGTGACATGGATATTATAGGCACGCGGCCCGATTTCATGGGGGTAAATTATTATCATCGTTTTGTTGTCCGCCCAGTGCGTCGGGCAGGGAAACTAACCTATACCACGGTGTCGCCGAAAGAATTGGGTGTGCCGTACACGAGCATGGGCTGGGAGATCTATCCGGAAGGGCTGTATGAATTACTGATTCGTCTTAAGGCGGACTACGGCGACCCGGACATCTACATCACGGAAAACGGCATGGCGCTGGATGATCCCGTGGCGTCCGACGGCGCGGTGCATGACGAATATCGCATCGATTACCTGCGTCGCCATTTCGCGCAAGCGGCTCGTTCGATCGCAGCTGGCGTGAAACTTAAGGGCTATTTTGTCTGGACATTAATGGATAATTTCGAATGGGAGGCCGGCTGGGGTCAGCGCTTCGGACTTATTCGTGTGGATTATGCGACTTTGCATCGCACACTGAAAGACAGCGGGCGCTGGTATCGCAATTTTATTACGGGCTGTCGGGAGCAATGAAGACGGAGAGGATTTTAATTAAAGCGCAGGACTTTAGCGCTAGGATTTTGGCATTCTTTGAATCCCTGCGTCTGCAGGCCGGCGAGTACGGGCGTTATCGCTACGCCGCCTGCCAGGCGCAGCCGATCTTGTATGCCTCGCTCTACGCCGCCATGGTGCGGCATCTGCTGGGTGACTTCGAGTCACTGGTGCCGTCCCGGCGTAGCGAGTGGGTTGCTTATATTCAATCGTTCCAGGGCCAAGATGGTCTTTTCAAGGATCCGCTGCTCGCGCATCCCGGTTCCTGGTATGTGCCGCCCCACATGGAGTGGTGCGGCTGGCAGCATTTGAGCTGCCATGCCATCATCGGCTTGGCAGCTCTGGGTGCCGTGGCGGAGCGCGAGTTTGCCTTTTTGGAGCCGTATTACAACGAGTCATTCCTGGGGCGCTGGCTGGTTATGCGCGATCTTGACAAGATCGATTTTGTCGGCAATGAAGTCCTGAACCTCGGCCAACTTCTGCAATATGCACGCGATTTCCAGGGCATACGGCCAGCCGGCCGCGCCATGGAAATCGTGCTGGCTTGGCTGGATGCTGCCCAGGATGCGTCGACCGGGATGTGGGGCAGGTCTTTGGCCAGCCCGGCAGAGCGGAATAAGGCCTACCAGGGCGCTTATCATTTTTTCCTGTTATACGCCTATGACCGGCACCCGATTCGGCATGCGGATCGGATCGTGGATTTTATGCTTTCGATGCAGACGCCGCAGGGCGGCTTCGGCATCCATGCCGATACCAGCGGGTGTGAGGATATTGACGCTATTGATCCGCTGGCGCGGCTCCATGGCCAGACCGATTACCGGCGCCAGGATATAGAACAGGCTTTGCGCTGCGCGTGCGAATGGGTTCTACAAAACCGTACTCCGGATGACGGATTTGCTTTCATCCGCAACCGGGAAATGTTTTATGGAAGCCGCTTGATGACTTCGGGCATCAACGAAGGTAGCGCCTTTGCCGCCTGGTGGCGGACGCTGTCGCTTGCCATTCTGTGCCAGGTGGTGCAAAATCATGAATTAGCCGGTATTCCCTGGCAATTCGTGCATTGCCCGGGGTATCAGTTGGATGTCAAATCATAATCGAGGAGCAGTATGTTGACAGTCAATCTTAACGGCGCTTGGCGGTTTTCCATTGACCAGGATCCGGAATACCACCGGGGCTTGGATTATTCGCGGCCGACCTGCTTGCTCCATTGGCAGACCGTGGCGGTGCCGGGCTGCTGGAACAAGTATGATCAGCGCTACGACCTTTTCGAGGGTGTGGCCTGGTTTGTTCGCGAATTTGAGTTGGCGGCCTTGCCGGCGGAATCCGTGGCGCGTCTGCATTTCGGCGACGTGAATTACAGATGTGAGGTGTTCTTGAACGGGCAAAAGATCGGTTCGCACGAAGGCGGCTACACGGCCTTTGACTTGGATGTGTCTATGGCCTTGCAACCCGGCGTCAACCGCCTGGCGCTGAGGGTGGATAACCGCCATCTTAAAATGCGTTTACCGGCGGTGCTGGGGTGGTATAACTATGGCGGGATTCACCGGGATGTGATCTTGAGCGTGATGCGGCTGGCACAAATTGTGCAGGCGCAGCTGGAGGCGGTGCCGGCCGGCGCCGGTGCAAGCGGAACACTGACGCTGCAAACCACGCCAGCTCCCCGCGCCTTGAGCGTGCAGGCGCGAGTCAGAGATGCGGAAGGCGTCTGCCTCTGGGAGGGCACCGGCCAGGTCCGCGACAATCATCTGAAGCTTGCCTTCAACCTGGCAACAGCGCAACCCTGGTCGCCGAAAAATCCGCGGCTTTACCGCTGTGCTGTGGAACTGCTGGATGGCGCTGAAGTCATTGATCAGCGCGAGGTTTTCTTCGGCATTCGAAAGCTGGAGACAGAGGGAACTCGGATTCTCTGCAACGGTCAGATATTGCGTTTGCGCGGCATGTGCTATCTCTACGATCACCCCGATTCGGGTGTTGTTTTTGAGCCGGATATTGTGAAACGCGAGCTGGATGACCTGCAGGCCATGGGTGTTAATTGCCTGCGCACTCATTTCCCCGTGCCGGACTTCTTCCTGGATGAGTGTGATCGCCGTGGGATGATGCTTTGGCTGGAAGTGCCTATCTACTGTGTTGCTCCGGATTCCGGATCCGGCGGCAGTGTTTTTGCCGCAGGTGGCGTGCAGACCCTGGCCCTGCAAATGTTGCGGGAAATGGTGGAGCAGGCGGCCAATCACCCCAGCGTCATTATCTGGAGCGTGGGCAACGAGTGCAATGCAGATCATCCCGAGGCCGTCCATTTTTTTAAGGCTTGCGTGGAGCAGGTGCGTGCGCTGGATAACACGCGCTTGATAGGCTATGCCTCGCTTTACGGGGGCGTGGGCTGCCTGGCGGAGCTGGTGGATATCATCGGGATCAACGAATACTGGGGGTGGTATGACCGCCTGGCCCAGGACGGCACGGCGGAAGTTCCACCGGCCAAAACATGGCCAGTTGACTTCTCCACGCTGGATGCCTGCTTGCGGGAGCAGGCTTCCCTGGGCAAGCCGCTCCTGCTGACGGAATTTGGCGCTGATGCTGAACCGGGGTTCCGCAGTACTGTCCTCGCTCTTTGGTCGGAAGACTACCAGGCGGCATTGTTGCAGGCGCAAATGGAAATTGCGGGAAAATACCCGTCGATTTGCGGCACATTCCCATTCTGCTATTCCGATTACCGCGACCCCTCAAAACCGGTCAATCACCATTGGCGCGGAATCAACCTGAAGGGAGTCGTGGATTATCAGAGACGTCACAAACTGGCCTGGGCAGCAATCCAAAAGGCTTACCGCTGACTGGCGGCGCCGGGCCATGCAGGGTTGATGCGCAAATAATGTTGGTGTGCGTTTCCTGATGCCGACGAAACATGCGGATTGTGGAAGGTGTATATAGCAGGTGATTATGCAAATCGGTTTGTCCAATTGCATATTCGGAAGACGGGCGCCGCTGGAACAGGACTTCCGCGATCTGCGCCGCGCCAGGATTCTAGATATCGAGGTCTGTGTTCTGGAAAGGTGGCTGCCGCCCGGCGCTGCTGCGCTGATTGCGCAGGTACGGTCGTGGGCTAAACAATACGGAGTGAACGTTCATTCCGTGCATGGTCCATCCGGCGAGCCGGGGGGTAAGTTTTGGCTGGCGGACCCAGATGACGCTGCGCGCCGCGAGGCGATAGAGGTCCGTCGGCTGGCCTTGAAGACGGCCTGCGAACTGGGGGCAAAATACATGGTGGTGGAATATGAATGTTATCGGCCTGGCCGTTTCGGCTGGCCGAAAAATATAGCCATGAAAAAGAAATATCAAACGCCGGAGAAATTATTCAGGGACAGCGTCAACGTTTTACTTGATGACGCCGCCCGCTACGGGATCAAACTGGCCATCGAAAATATTTACGGATGCCCGGCGGATGAACAGATGGAAATGATGCAAACTTGGGACCCGGATCTCGTGGGTGTGTGTTTTGACAGCTCTCATGCAGCTTACGGCGGGCATTTCTTCGATGAACTTGCGCTGCTGGCGCCGAGAATCATCGGCACGCATCTTTCGGATAACGACATGCTGGATGTCGCGGCCTACGCAGATCGCCATTGGCGGCCATGGACCGGAGCCATCGACTGGACCCGCCTCGTTGGGGAACTCGTCCGGCGGGGCCGTTGCGAATGCTTGATGCTCGAAGTACTGGATCGCGAAAACCCCGGGATTTCAAAGGAATTGATAGTTGCTTATCGGAAGATCGGGAAGTTGGCCCGGGCCTTGGCGGATACATCAAGGAAAACAAACATTGAATGCTAAAGAGCGCATCCACGCCGCCCTAGCGGGCCAAGCGGTGGACCGCATGCCGGTGACGGTGCTTTACAACCAGCTCTATCACCTGGATCATTTCGCTGAGCTGACCGGGCAACCGGCCTGGCAGCGGCACGCCTGGCAGCACTCTGCCCCGGATGAGCATGTCCTGCTTCTCAAGCGGATGATCGAGGCGGCCCCTTTTGAGATTGTCCAGCCGCTGGGGGCGTGTCCACGGGAATGGCGCGAGCGAGTCGAGTTTTTCGAAAAAGACGGCACGGTCTGACGTCGCGATCGCAAGACGGCTACCGTCACCCCGCTGGCCGACGCCGTGGCCGGCCATGCCCAGGATTACGCGGCCAACGAGATTCAGACAATATTTAGCGTCCGCGATTTCAACGAGCGCTTCTGTCTTCCGTACCTGAAGGAAATGGTGCGTGAAATTCATAGCTAGGGAATGAAAGTCATTCTGATATATTTTGGCGGTGTGTCTGACCGTCTGGAACAGATTGCTTCTACAGGGGCCGACGGGCTCAGCGTGGAAACCACGATGAAGAATTAGTAGCCGGGTTGGTCGGCTTGATTGTCGGCGGGCCGCTTTCCATGCCATTGCGTTTCAATATGAAACTTGTAGCCGTTCGATTTGAGCACAATATGGCCGTCCAGTCCGTTGACGTAGGTTGGATACCTGGCCGCCAGGCTCCGGACGCGCTGACAGCGTTCGGATAGCCATAAGCTTCTCGGCGCGGGGACCACCATGGCTTTTGGATGGATGGCTTCGAAGAACTCGCCGTCGGGCAGTCCTTCCGCGCCGTGATGGGGCACCTTGAGAACGTCCGCCTTGATGGACGTGGGAACCTGGTGTTGGGTGATGTATCTTCCAAGCGGTTGGTTCAAATCGCCGGCGAACAGGATGCGTATTTTATGATGAGTCAGCCTGATAATGGCGGAAGTATCGTTGATATCGGTGTGGCCAATGGGGGTGCGTAATCCGTCATAGATATACAGGACTTTCAGGGAAATACCGTTGTCGAACACCCACTGGGAATCGGTGGTCATGGCCGTGAGCGGGATCTGGTTATCGTGCAAGGCGTACAGGATTTGTTCAATTTCCGGCTGCGAACATAACAAGGGCTCCTGGTGCACCAGGTAGGGGGGCGCCGGATTAAAATAAACCGAGTCGATCGTGATGCCGGCTTGGATTAGAGGTATCAGCCCGCCGTAATGGTCGCGATGGCTGTGGGTGATGATTACGGCGTTAAGCCTGGTAATTCTCTGTTCCTTGAGGAATTTGAGCAGGCTGTCGGCGGTATCCGGATGGCCGGTATCGATCAGGATGTGCGTCTGGCGATTGATTTTGAGCAGGTGGGCGTCGGCGTGCTGGTCTTGGTCGTTCACGTTGATAGCGGTCCAGACCAGGCTGGGGTCCTGGAATAAGTAATAGCCAAACCAGCCGGTTGCCGCCAGAAGCGCCAGTCCGGCAATGGTCAGTATTCTTTTTTTGTGGAAACTAGCGGTCGACAAGTTTTTCAGTTCTAATTCCTCAATTGTTGCCCGCCGGCACCGGCGGCATGGGGCATCCCAGAGAATCCGCGATTGCTCTTAATAGTTCAGCCTCGGGTGCCGTGATCCGCCCGTCGGCCCCAATGCAAGCGGCGCAGGCATCCAAAATCATCTTTTTGATCTGGGGTGAAGCCGTCCTCAGCGTCTCGATCGCCCGGTCAGCCGGCTGGAGCCCGCATTGGTCTTTGGGCAGGATGCTCAGCGTGGCCTGTAAGCTATCCGCGCCCGACTGGAAGGCCGCCGTTGCTTGCATGGTTTCGGGTTGACCGTAATAGGCCAGGGTGGACAAAAGAACGTTGATCGACGGCAACAGCGGCTTGATGGCGTAATATTTAATCGTCGGCGGCTTTGGCGGGTTGAAGAGGGAGTCCAGGCGGTGGATTACGGTGCGCTGGAGCGCGTATTCGAAGAGGGTGATGGTGTCGTCCGAAACAACGAGGTGGTCCAGGTTTTCCTTGAATTCAGTGTATTGTTGTTTGGGAATGGAACGTAAGGCGGCCAGCGCCAGGTCGGCGAGGGGCAGTCGCATTTCGTCCGACAGCATACCCAGCAAGGCATCGATTCCGGCCATGGCTTGATATACCTTCGGATCGCTGTGCTGTTGCAGGTGTGCTAGCTGCTGATCGCGCAGGGGGGTGTCTTTGCTCAACAGGAGGCCGTAGATCAGGGCGCGGGCGCCGACCGGGTCACGGGCCAGGGATTGGGCTGCGGGCGGAATGGCCGCCAGTATCGCCGTGGCATAGGTCAGGTGTTCGACCTGCGGCTGGCCGATGCTGTGCGTCATTGTGCCAGCCGCGAATGATAATTGGCTTGCCGATCCGTTTTTATGCGAGTGGCGCGGAGGCTGGCTTGGGGTGGCCGCCCGCGCGGACTGTTCTCCCGGTCCGAGTGTGTTCCAGACCGAGGTGCGTGTTGCCGTGGCAGACAAAGGAACGAATGTGCCGTCAAATGCCGGATCTATCCGTCGGATGCGCTCTGCAAGCGGCGGGTGGGTGGCCATCAGGTTGAAAAATGAGCTCCGCAGTCCATTGGCGAAGAAGAGATGGCTGAGCTCTTCAGCCTTGGGAGATTCCAAGCGCGAGCCGTCGGCGAATCCGCCGATTTTTTTTAACGCACCGCCCAATCCGTCCGGGTTTCGGGTGAACTGGATGGCGGCAGCGTCGGCCAGGAATTCGCGCTGGCGCGACACGGCGCTCTTGATCAACTTGGCGAAGAAGACCCCAACGTAGCCGACGATTATCAGGCCCAAACCAAGTGCCATGATCAGGATCACGCCGCCGCCGCCCTTCTTTTTGCCGCTGCTGCCCCCCCGCGAAGCCCCGGAGTAGAAGACCAGTCGGAAAATCATATAGCCTATGAGGGCGATCACGAGGATGCCGTGCAGGATGCCCATCAAACGCAGGTTGAGCCGCATGTCGCCGTTGAGGATGTGGCTGAACTCATGGGCTACCACGCCCTGGAGTTCATCGCGCGTCAGGAGTGTCATACAGCCACGGGTGACTCCGATGACGGCGTTGGCGGGCGAAAATCCGGCGGCAAAAGCGTTGATGCTGTCCTCCTCTTCCAGCAGGAAGATCCGGGGTATGGGAATCCCGGAGGCGATGGAGATTTCCTCCACGACGTTGAGCAGGCGGCGCTCGGCGACATCGGTTGCGTTGGCTGCCAGCGGGCGTGCGCCCAGCATCAGGGCCACCGCCTCTCCGCCACGTGATAGAGAAATGATCTTGTACAGCGAGCCGATGACCACGACGAGGATCGTGCCGGCAATGACCCAACCGAACAGTACCGGGTCCCACCAGGGTACGCTGACGCCCGGCGTGGGTTGGGGAGGGGAGGCCAGCCAGACGAAGATCAAGGCCACCACTCCGTAAACAGCGAGGATGATCAAGGCCACCGCCAAGGTAAAGTAACCCACCAGGAGCGAGGTCTTGCGCCGGGCGCGATCCTGTTGTTCAAAAAAATCCATAATTAAATTTTTCTGGCGAAAAATTTAAAACGAGACTTTGGGCGCTTCACGTTCCGCTGGCGCCGTGATTTCGAACAGCTGAGCTGGCGTGAAGCCAAAGGGGCCGGCGATCAGCATGTCCGGGAACGATTCGCGGGTGGTGTTGAAGATCATGACGGAGTCGTTATAGGCCTGGCGGGCGAAGGAGACCTTGTTCTCGGTGGAGGACAGTTCCTCCATCAGCATCATCATGTTCTGGTTCGCCTTCAGGTCGGGATAGGCCTCCACGACCGCGAACAGGCGTCCCAGAGCACCGGTCAGGGTGGCTTCCGCACCCATCAAGCCCTGGATGGCACCGGCATTGGCCGGGTTGGTTGCTGCCGTCTGGGCGGCAGTGGACGCCTGGTTGCGCGCTGCGGTTACCGCTTCCAGCGTTTCCCGCTCGTGCTTGATGTAGCCCTTGGAGACTTCCACCAGATTTGGGATCAGGTCGTAGCGCCGCTTGAGCTGGACATCGATCTGGGCGAAAGCGTTTTTAAACCGATTGCGCTGGGTCACCAGCCGATTATAAACCGTGACAACGTAGAACACAACAATGAGCAGGAAAACCAGTGCCAACACAAGCATGAGCATAGCGAACCTCCTTATGGTTTATAACGCGGCAAACTAGATACAACTCCTATTGCTTGGCATAATATCGAATCTGGCATGGGTGTCAAAGGATAATCGGCGTCCATAAATCATGGTGTACCCGCGCGGATAATGACTTATGGAAGAGGTTAAGGGTCGATGGAAAATGGTTCGCGGGGCCGCGCTACCCGGTTATAAATGTTCAAGTAATTATGCGTATGCGTGTAATCCCGTATTGAATATCTCCGCCAGCCTGCTATCTTAGCTTCCATCGCTAACTGATTTTTGGGAGGCCTTGGCATGAACGTCACGCAGAAGATATTATCCGCACATTTGGTCGGTGGCTCGCTCACGCCCGGCGAGGAGCTTGCCATCCGCATCGATCAAACCCTGACCCAGGATGCCACCGGGACCATGGTGTTTTTGCAGTTTGAAGCCATGGGCCTGGATCGGATCCAAAATGAACTGGCGGTCAGTTATGTGGATCACAACACGATCCAGGTTGGCTTCGAAAATGCCGACGACCATCGTTATCTGCAGTCGGCGGCCGCCCGATTCGGTGCTACCTTTTCCCGCCCTGGCAATGGGATTTGCCATCAGCTGCACCTGGAACGATTCGGAGTTCCGGGCAAGACGTTGCTGGGTTCGGATTCCCATACTCCCACCGGCGGCGGGCTGGGTATGCTGGCCATCGGCGCCGGCGGACTGGACGTGGCTATGGCTATGGCCGGCGCCCCGTTTTACCTGGCTGCGCCCCGGGTGGTCCACATCATACTGCAGGGCCGCCTTAATTCATGGGTCTCGGCCAAGGACATCATTCTGAAAGTACTGGAACTGTTCGGGACACAAAACAACGTGGGTTGTGTCTTTGAATATGGCGGTCCGGGTTTGGCTCATCTCGATGTGCCCGAGCGGGCCACCATAGCCAACATGGGCGCGGAATGCGGAGTGACTGCATCCGTGTTTCCCAGCGACGCTCTTACGCGCCGCTTTCTCGATGCGCAGGGCCGGGGCGAAACCTGGCGCGAAATACTGCCCGATGCCGACGCTGCTTATGAGCGTGAGGCGACAATCAACCTGTCGGCACTGGAGCCGATGGCCGCGGCCCCGCATTCGCCCGGCAACATCGTGCCCGTGGCCAAGCTGGAAGGTCTGAAGGTTGACCAGGTTTTGATTGGATCCTGCACCAACTCGTCGTACCGGGATCTCAAGACCGTGGCCCGCCTGCTGGAAGGCAAGACTGTTCATTCGGATGTCAGTCTCGGTATTGCGCCGGGCTCACGCCAGGTGCTGGCCATGCTGGCCCAGGACAAGAGCCTGGCCGCGCTGGTGGCCGCCGGGGCGCGCATCCTGGAAAATGCCTGCGGATTTTGCATAGGCAACTCGCTTTCTCCGGGGACGGATGGCGTTTCTCTGCGCACCTCGAACCGCAATTTTGAAGGCCGGTCGGGCACTCCGTCGGCCAAGATTTATCTCGTCAGCCCCGAGGTGGCGGCGGTCGCGGCGCTCAACGGGCGCATCCGGGCTCCGTGGCGGACCGACCTGGAATACCCGCGGGTGGTGATGCCCAAGGCCTTTGCCATTGACGACTCCATGTTTATCCTGCCGCCTGCGGATGGGTCCAAGGTGCAAATCATGCGGGGCCCGAATATCGGGGCGCCACCTAAAAATAGCGCCTTACCGCCCGATTTGGCCGGGGTGGCGACGATCAAGGTTGGAGACAAGATCACCACTGACCATATCATGCCGGCCGGGGCGCGTTTGAAATACCGCTCGAATATCCCGGTTTATGCCCAATATGTCTTCGAGCCGGTGGAGCGCGAGTTTGCCGAAAGGGCCAAAAAATTACGGGATGAGGGTGCGCACAATTTTATCATCGCCGGCGAGTCGTACGGGCAGGGGTCGAGCCGGGAACATGCGGCCATTTGTCCGATGTTTTTGGGTGTCAAGGCCGTGCTGGCCAAGTCGTTTGAGCGCATCCATGAAGCCAATTTGATCAACTTCGGGATTGTGCCGCTGGCGTTTACCCGGGCTTCCGATTACGACAAGATCAAGGCGGGTGACCGCCTGCGTCTGCCGGGAATCCGCCGGGCTATTGCAGATGGTAAGCCGTTGGTTCTGATCGACGAAACGGCCGGAGCTGATATTCCGTTGAAGCTGGCGATCTCGAAACGGCAGGCGGATATGCTGTTGGCCGGCGGGCTGTTGAATGTTAAGCGGCCGCAGCAGGGGTGAAAGATGGGAGAACCCACCCCCGTCCCCTCCAGGGAGGGGAGATGGGATGAGTTCTAATCCAAGGACGGGAAACATAATCAGTTCCCCTCCTTGGAGGGGATAGGGGTGGGTTCAGATTGTTTCTTTTAAGTCGAACAAAGTTTTGGAGAATCACAATGCCTATTAATAAAATAACGGTTCCGCTCAAAGGCAAGGCAATCAGTATTGGATCTGACGGCAAGCTAATCGTGCCGGATGAACCGATCCTGCTCTTTATCGAGGGCGACGGCATCGGGCCCGACATTATGCGCGCGGCGATGACGGTTTGGAATACCGCGGTAGACAATGCCTATGGCGGAAAGCGGCGCGTCCACTGGATGGAAATCTACGCTGGCGAAAAAGCAAACGCCGTCTACGGCGAGCCGGTCTGGCTTCCGCCGGAAACTGTTGAGGCAATCCGTAAATACACCGTGGCGATCAAGGGGCCGCTGACCACGCCGATCGGCGGCGGCATTTCCTCCCTGAACGTGGCTTTGCGTCAGCAGTTGGACCTGTATGTCTGCCTGCGTCCGGTGCGTTGGTTTCCGGGTGTGCCATCGCCAGTCAAGCATCCGGAATGGACCGACATGGTTGTCTTCCGCGAAAACACCGAGGACATATATGCCGGGATCGAGTGGGCCGCCGGGACGCCGTCAGCCAAAAAGATGATCCGCTTTCTCCAGCAGGAGATGGAGGTGAAGAAAATCAGGTTTCCCGAAACCAGCGGGATCGGCATCAAGCCTGTTTCCCGCGAAGGTTCCGAACGGTTGATCCGGGCGGCTATCCTTTATGCCGCAGCCAACGGGCGGCCCAGCGTGACCCTGGTTCACAAGGGGAACATCATGAAGTACACCGAAGGAGCTTTCAAGCAATGGGGGTATGAATTGGTGCGCCGTGAATTCGGATCGATTGCCGTTGTAGCCGAGGACTGCGGCGGCAAGCCGCCGCCGGGCAGGATCCTAGTTAATAATGTCCTCGCGGATGCCTTTTTTCAACAACTCCTCACCCGTCCACGGGAGTACTCGGTGGTGGCCACCCTGAATCTGAACGGCGATTATCTCTCCGATGCGCTGGCGGCCTGCGTGGGCGGAATCGGCATTGCGCCGGGTGCCAACATCAATTACGAATCGGGCACAGCTATCTTCGAAGCCACGCACGGCACGGCGCCGAAATACGCCAACCAGGACAAGGTCAATCCCGGATCGCTGGTCCTCTCCGGTGAGATGATGTTCCGTTACCTGGGCTGGACGGAGGCGGCCGACCGGATCATCCGAGGCATGGAGCGAACGCTGGCGGCAAAAACTGTTACTTACGATTTGGAACGCCTGATGGAGGACGCCAGCCTGCTATCCTGTAGCGAGTTCGGCCGCGCCGTGGCTCGCAACCTGGCGTGAACCTATTGCCATGCAAGTTGCCGAAGGACATGTCGGCCGCGTTTTTGTAATTCGCCTTGAAGACGGCGAAGGACTGCCGCAGGCTGTGGAGACCGTGGCCCGTAAAAAATCCATCCGGTCCGGACTGGTCCTGTTGGTCGGCGGCGCGCGCGATGGCACCCTCGTGGTCGGACCCAAGAAGACAACCCTTGCGCCTGTGCCCATGATCCAGCACCTCACCGGCGGACACGAGATACTGGGGGTTGGCACGCTTTTCGAGGGGGCGAAAGGACCGGAGCTGCATCTGCATGCGGCCCTGGGCCGCGGCAAAACTGCGCGAGCCGGTTGTATCCGCAAGGGCATCCGCACCTATCTCATTGGTGAAGTCGTCATCCTAGAAATAAGTGGGGTTAAGGCGCGCCGCGAACATGATCCTAAGTCCGGATTCCATCTCCTGAAAATACAGGGATGAGCGGATAATTCAGGCGCAGATGGTGCCTGGTAATGCATTTCTTTTTGCTGCCGGCGTATTTCGTTGCATCCGGAATTTAAATCTTCTGTAGCCGTCCCGACTCTCCGAGAGGTCGGGACTGGTTGTGGAGTTGGGATCAAGGCCGACATCCACGATGTCGGCTATCAGGGAAAATTGCTCCACATTGTGGTGGAGTCCGGTTGGGGGTTAGCCATGAGACCCGTGCCTCATTCGCACCCCGATCTTCACCCGCAGCAACCTGCGCACCTCGCACAACGTCCAGATGCAGTGATCATCCCTATGGGCGCGTCATGGGGTCATCTGGTTGGGGTGCGGGGTCTTGATGATCAGGAACGAAGCGTTTTCCTTGGAAGCGTTCCGGATGCTCATGACCGTCTGGAACGGGACAGCCAGGATATCGCCCTTGGCGGCAGCGGTGTCCTTACCGGCCAGGGTTACAACGATTTGCCCCTCGACGACCAAGAGGTGGACGTTGGAATCGGCCATGTGTTGCGGAACCTTCTGGTCGGGCTTCAAAGCGGCCTGCATGATCAGCAGGTGTTTCTCGTTGATAATTTGACGCCTACCCATTTGAGCGTCAGCATAAGGGATACCGGCAAGTACGTTCTGCATTGGTTCTCCTCCCATGGCGTGCAACCCCATTAGTAATCCCGCGACCATCGCTAAAAATAAACATTTCACGCGTTTGACATCCTTTCGTTGAAATAAATTATTCGAAGACAGCGCCTGTTCCGGCACTGGTGACCCGCTCGGCGTAGCGTTTCAAATAACCCGTGCTGATCTTCGGCGTGAACGGAGGTTGTTGTGTCCGTCGGCGCTCCAGCTCATCCTTGGGCACCATTGTCTCCAAACGATGATTGTGGATATCCAGGCGGATAATGTCGCCGTCGTTCAAGAGGCCGATGACGCCGCCGGCGGCGGCTTCGGGTGAAACGTGTCCGATACAAGCCCCGTGCGTGCCGCCCGAGAAACGTCCGTCGGTGATCAGGGCCACTTTTTCGCCCAGCCCCTGGCCCATTATATACGAGGTGGGTCCCAGCATTTCCTGCATGCCGGGTCCGCCCCGCGGGCCTTCGTAACGGATGACAACCACATCCCCCGCCTTGACCTTTCCGGCCAGGATGCCCTCGCAGGCTTCTTCCATTGAATTGAAAATAATCGCCTGTCCTTCGAAGGCCAGCATGGACGGTGCCATGCCGGCGGTCTTGACGACCGCGCCTTCCTCGGCCAGATTGCCCCACAGAATTGCCAACCCTCCCTCTTTGGAGTAGGGGGTGTCGAGCGGGCGGATCACCGCGCTATCCTTGACCTCCGCCCGGGCCACGTTGCGGCCGATGCTTTTACCGGTAACCGTGAGGGCTTTGGCATGCACCAGTCCGGGAATGGCGCTGATTGATTTAAGGATGGCGCTGACCCCGCCGGCGCGGTCCACGTCTTGCATGTGGTATTGACTGGAGGGCGAGACCTTGCAGATGTTGGGGCATTTTTTAGAAATCTCGTTGATCCGGTTCAGGTCATAGCGGACGCCCGCTTCATGGGCGATGGCCAGGGCATGCAGAACCGTGTTCGTGCTTCCGCCCATGGCCATGTCCAGCGCGAAGGCGTTATCCAGTGCCTCGGCGGTGACTATTTCCCGCGGTTTTGGCGCGTTTTCCTTGGCCATGGCGACGATCCGGCTGGCTGCTTTGTTATAAAGCGTATTGCGTCTGGGATCGGTGGCCAGAATGGTGCCGTTGCCGGGCAGGGCCATGCCGAGCGCTTCGCACAGGCAATTCATCGAATTGGCCGTGAACATGCCGGAGCAGGAGCCGCAGCCCGGGCAGGCGGCGATTTCGATAGTCTCCAATTCTGCCTCACTGATCTTACCCTGTGCACAGGCGGCCACACCCTCGAAAACGCTGATCAGGTCCAGCGCTTTGCCGTCCGCGGCGCGGCCGGCGAGCATCGGGCCGCCGCTGATCATGAGTGTCGGAATATTCGCGCGCAACGCACCCATCAGCATGCCGGGCACGATCTTGTCGCAGTTGGGGATGCAGAGCAGGGCGTCAAAACAATGTGCCTTGACCATGGATTCCACGCAGTCGGCAATCAGTTCCCGGCTGGGCAGAGAATACTTCATGCCGGTATGGCCCATGGCGATGCCGTCGCAGACCCCGATGGTATTGAACTCGAAAGGAATCCCGCCGGCCTTGCGGATGCGGCGGCAGATTCGGCGGCCGATGGCATTCAGGTGCATATGGCCGGGGATGGTCTCAGTGAACGAATTGCATACGCCGATAAACGGTTTGTCAAAATCTTCTGATTTCAAACCCAGCGCCCGTAAGAGACTCCGGTGCGGCGCCCGTTCCCGCCCTTGTTTGACCTGATTGCTGTTCATAATCTCCTTTCCTTGATAAAGCAATGTTGTCGATCATAGGCACGTGCGGCCGGAAACACAATAAAAAATCGTGGCGCGGATTGGGCCAGAAAGGCTTATTCATAAATCGCCTATTTCCCGTGTATTGGCGCGACAGCCTAACGGTGTCGCCTTGGAGTGCGGCAGTTATAGATGTTCAGGTAATTAACTTCCGAGGATCAAGGAACCCACTCCTCGCCCCTCCAGGGAGGGGATAAGATATTGCAAACCAAACAGTTTCCCTCCTTGGAGGGGATAGGGGTGGGTTCCCTTAAAACTTGGTCTCGCATTGTTACGTTATTTATCTGAAATACTATAGACTGCCGTTTTTCCCGGTGCAGCTTGCTTCGCCGAAGATAAAGCGCAAGTTTCGCTTGCGTACTCCAAAACGCGATGTGGCGAGGCAACAATCTTAAATTATTCTTCCTCAAGCCGGTTGCGTGAAATATGAATTAGTCCTGTCCGGCCAGCCTGCAGCCTTCTAAAAATAGTTGACCCTTACGTGTCTGTTGCATGCCGGGCACCGACTGCGAGTCGGATGGCCCGTGTGCGATAAAACTGACGATCGTCAGTTTTATCGCACATCACTTCCACGGCGTAACTACTCAGCGAAACCACCGCCGGCGGCCGGCGGTGCAAACTTAAAAGAAACACGTTAGATATTAATCTGTTATGTCAAATTCGGCATCCCGTGTTACTGGGGAGGTTGCCTGAAAAAAACCCGGATAAGCAAAGATTGTCATTTCGAGCGTAGCGAGAAATCTAATCTGTCTGCCAACAAACATGAGATCCTGCGCTACGCTCAGGATGACAACCTCCCTAGTAACTTCCGTTTATTGGGATGGAATGTGTTGCTTTTGCTTTTAGTCCGTCATTGAAATAAGGTGGGCATTCGTTGTCCATTCAACAATTTTCGTTTAAATAATATCCTGACAGAATATCAATTTGATCTGAGCGTTACCCGGGCGGTATGCGGCGATCTGCCGTATTCCTTTGAGGTAGGGGTAAAAGCCACGGCGGAATGGTTTTTATCGGCTCGTTCGGATAAAGTTGAAAAGAAATGAACCGCCCCTCCTTTGGCGGGCAAGCAAGGCAGATGTGCCAGAATTTGTCCGCGAATAATGCGCATAAACGCGGATAGGAACGGCAAAGAAGAATAAACCGCTAAGGCGCGAAGTACGCCAAGGTAGATATTTATTCGGCGGGTTAACGCCGAATAAAGAGTCTGTTTCCTTAGATGTAAGCATTATGCGGGGTTAACCCCGCGGACATAATGTGAGGGGCATTGAAATCATCTCACAGGGTTGAATATTGTGACACTCCCTAAATCGAAAGAGGGGAGCCAACAGGGAATACAAAGCAAACCTAAAATGAGGAGATCATATTATGTCTACTCGACATAATCCATTTTTACAAATGTGTCATTCAAAAAGATCTTGCATGTATTTGTAAAAATGGTAACATCTAATCATAAGAAATTTATTTCATGCGGAGCCTTGTGTTAGCGGGCAGCGTGGAATCTCGGGAACGGGACTGAGTCGGTGTCGCCAGGAAGATTGAAGACGGCAGGCTGATTGTAAATCTGTCTGTTTTGAAGGGCTTCCAGGTGATGAAAAAAAATCTCCAGCGCAGATCAACGCTCGGCAAAGATGATGGCATCTATCGTCTGCTGATCGAAAATCTGCAAGAGGGCGTCTGGATGATTGATGCCGATGATTGTACCAAGTTTGTGAATCATCGCATGGCGGAGATGCTGGGCTATGCGCCTGAGGAGATGATTGGCAAGCACCTGTCCTTTTTCATGGACGAACAGAGAGCGCAGCAGTCCCGGTTTTATCTGATTCGCCGTCGCAAAGGCATTAAAGAGCGCCATGATTTCGAGTTTCTGAAAAAAGACAAAACCCGTGTGTATGTGTCTTTGGAAACTTCTCCGCTACTCGACAAGCAAGGTTGCTACTCCGGCTCGCTGGCTGGCGTGATCGATATCACTGCCCGCAAGCTGGTCGAGGAAAGTCTTCGCAAGTCCGAAACGAAATATCGCTCGTTGTACGAGTCTGCCAGCGACGCCGTGATGCTCCTGGATGAGCAAGGTTTTTTTGACTGTAACCCGGCGACGCTCAGAATGTTCGGCCTTCGTAATGTAACGGAGATCCGTGCCAGGCACCCGGCGGATCTGTCGCCGCCCACCCAACCCTGCGGCACCGATTCCTTAAAATTGTCCAGCCGGCACATAGCGGCTGCTCTGGAAAAGGGCAGCCAGAGTTTCGAATGGATGCACAAACGTCTTGATTCCGGCAAGGTTTTTCCGACCGAAGTTTTACTCAGTCGAATGGAGATCGACGGACAGCCGGTGCTCCAAGCCACCGTCCGCGACATCAGCGCACACCGGCAAGCGGAGGAGCAGTTGATCCAGAGCGAGGCGCGCTATCGAAGAATTATTACGACCCTAACCGATTATATTTACACGGTGTTTGTTGAAAACGGCCGGGCGCAAAAAACGGAATACGGCGCAGGCTGCCTGGGCGTGACGGGCTACACGCCCGAAGATTTTGCGGCCAATCCCCTGTTATGGTTTACCATGGTGTTCGATCCGGATCGCCCACGGGTGCAAACGTGGGCCGACCGTATCCTGCAAGGGGAAAAAATGGAGCCGCTGGAACACCGGATCGTGCGCAAAGACGGGGAGATACGCTGGATGCGGAACACGGCGGCGTTGCACCTGGACCGGGCAGGGGTCTTGCTGAGCTATGATGGGATCATTCAGGATGTTACGGATGCCCGGAACGCCATGAGCGAACGAGCCCGTGCCGAAGCCCTGACCTCGATCATTGACAGCGTGCCGAGCGCCATCATCGTGATCGATGAGGAAGGGCGGATCATGCAGTTTAACCGGGCCTTATCTGGCGTATTCGGGTATGGCGATGAAATCCTGGGTATTAGAGTCGGCGATTGTTGCGTTGCACCGGACAAGGCGAAGATTAAAGATGGAATCCGGGAATGCCTGGCCACGGGCTGGCTCAAGAATTTTGAGGTCGGTATCATCCGGAATAATCTAAGCGCCATACCGGCCTTGATCAATGCTTCCGTTATGAAAAACGGTCATGGCCAGGATAGGCAGATCGTGGCGATTATCACCGACATTACCGAGCGTAAGCAAGCCGAGACGGCATTAAAAATCTCTGCGGAGGCCTTGGCTGTATCCAACGGAGAGCTGGAGCAGTTTGTAACGGTTGCCTCGCATGATATCCAGGAGCCGCTGCGTGCGATTGTCAGCTTCCTACAGCTGATTATGCACCGTTTTTCCGATAAGTTGGATCAGCAGGGGCAGGATTACATCCGCCGGGTGCTGGCCGCTGCCCAGCGAATGCAGCTGATGATCCGCGATTTGCTGGCATACGCCAGCGTCGAGCGGCAGCCGGGCGAGGGCATGCTGTCCTGCTGCCTGGAAGGCGTTTTGGCAAACGCCTTGGAAAACTTGGATATGGCCATTACGAAGAGCCGGGCGCTGATCACCCACGATCCTCTGCCGGAGATCCCGGGGGACGAAAACCAGCTCGTGCGTCTGTTCCAGAACCTGATCGGGAACGCCATCAAATTTTGTGATCGAGAAACGCCGACACTGCATATCGGCGTGACCGACCAGGGCGAGTCGTGGTTGCTCACTTTTCAAGACAACGGGATCGGGATCGCGGCGGAACACATAGGGTTGCTCTTCAAGGTCTTTATCCATTTGCATGCGCGGGATAAATATCCTGGATCGGGAATCGGCCTGGCGATCTGCAAGAAAATTATTGAGCGTCATCAGGGAAAAATATGGGTGGAATCGGAGCCGGCTAAAGGGACAACCTTTTTTGTTCTTTTTTTTAAACAACAACGAGGTGCGTTATGAATAATCTTCAAGATCGGGTGATTGATATCCTGCTCGTGGAAGACAGCGATGATGATGTGATTCTGACGGAGGAAGCATTCAAGGAGAGCGGCTTCTCCATCCGTTTGTGCGAAGTCACCGATGGCGAAGAGGCGCTCCGTGTTCTGCGGCGGGAAGGGGAACACCTCAATGCGCCCCGGCCGCACCTGGTCATCCTCGATTTAAATTTGCCGCTGAAGTCGGGTTTAAGCGTTCTCAAGGATATCAAGACGGACGAGCGGCTTAAAACCATTCCGGTAATCGTGCTTTCGACATCGCAAATGGAATGCGATATCCTGGCCACTACGGTTCCAAATTAGGAATTCTTCGAGTTCCTGAAAGGCCGGATGAAGCC
>CAZALU010000047.1:0-23320 GCA_964486075.1 uncultured Verrucomicrobiota bacterium | reverse complement strand
ATGGAATCTCCTGTTCCGTGATTCTCCTCTGTGCCTCCGTGTCTCTGTGGTAAATTCCCTCTTCGACCCACAGATTCTAGTGAGGAGCCCTTTAATTATGCGCCGAGCTGGCGCATAATTAACCCAAAGGTCACGCCACGTGAGTCACTTTGCAAGTGCCAACACGATCACTTGATGATGGCCGCGTAAAACGCGGCCAAACGGGGTTCACCACGTTAGTTTCAAAAATAACCCAACGGGTTATTTTAGAAACTTCACGTCTTTCGCCAGCGGGCAAGCAAATGACCATGCCGCCCATCCTCCGCCCGGAATCGTCACTTGTCCGCCGACACACGGCCGGCCATGCTCAAATACCGAACGGATGAAACACAACCGGGCCTGCAAGGGCATAGCCGGTGGCCGACAATTGAAACCACCGATCGCCGTCGGGAGCGATCACGCTCAGGTCGGTTTTCCTGTCCCCGTCAAAGTCGGCGGCCACCCCCGTGTATCCCGACATCCCCGGGAACGTGACCACGGTGGCCGCCCCGACGGGGTAACCCTGCGAGGAAAGCACAAAGCCCCATTGCCCGCCGTCCTCGTAATAAAGCGCCAGGTCTGGCTTGCCGTCACCGTCAAAATCCCTGGCAAAAGCGAGGCAGCCAGGAACCCCGAAAGTCGCGGAGGATTCCTGTCCGTAGCCGGTCGAGGAAAGCAGCACCCGCCAGAGGCTCGATGTCCTGTGGTACAGGGTTGGATCAGCCAGGCCGTCGCCGTCGAAGTCGGCCACCATGGCCGCGTACCCAGGACCGCCAAACACGCGGTGTATTTCCTGTCCGTTGGAGGAATACCGGATCATCCACGCGCCGGTGGTTTCGTTATACAAGACAAAGTCGGTCCGGCCATCGCCATCAAAATCGCCCTCGATCGTCAAGAATTCTGCGCCGCCAAACGGGATGGAATATGTTTTGGCATATCCCTCGCTTGACGCCCGGGCCTGCCATATCCCCGTTGCGGCATAGACAACCGGGTCGGCTTTCCCGTCGCCGTCAAAATCGCCCCAGGCCGGGACCGACGCCGCGTCCCCCACCAGGAACGGGCCGACGGCCTGGCTCGCGGAATAGCCCACGGTGGACAGCAGGAAATACCACGTCCCAGCCCGGTAGGCCATGAAGTCGGCCCGGCGGTCGCCGTCGTAATCCCCCGTGCCCAGAGTGACAACGGACGGCGGCTCCGGCTGGCTTTTGAACGGGTAGAGCGTCAGGGTGACGGCGGGATCGGTGAAGGCGATGCCGGAATCGGAACCGTAAACATCGTCGTAGGACAGCGCGTAGACGTGTCCGCCGATGCCATAGCGGTGCAATATCTGCCCGTAATAAAAGATCGGGAAATCCGCCGTGCTGGCGCCATTGAGTCCCTGATAGTAATTGGCGCTATTTTTCCAGTCCACCGTGCCGTTGTCCATGTGCATCACGCCACGGTCGATGGAGACCGGGATGGCCATAGCCACGGGATCGGATATCCAGTGCATGCCCGGCCCGGAAGCATAGCCGTCCTGCCCGTAGAGGAGATAGCCCCAGTCGATGACTGCCGGCAGCGTGCTGGCCCCGCCGACATTATGCCAGAGCGCCGGGGTATTGTTAAAATCGGGCGACCCCCATGCGTTGCTCGGACGCGGCAGGGTCGGCGCCGCAGCGTAGGGGGCGGTCATGGCGGCATCGGTATAAATCGAGAGCGTCAGGCCATCGGCGCTCACTCTCCCGTAATAGGTGGTCGGGTCGGATCCCAGCTTGCTGGAAAACGAGAAGGTGCGGTTCGGTTTCCAACAGTGCTGGTTGACGTACTCGTCCAGGAAATGGGTAAACATCTGGGGCAGAGCCCTGCTATTGATATCGGAATAGCCGGGCGTTTTCGGTGCCAGCACCCGCACCACCTCGCCCGCCCCGTTCCGGATGATGCACGCCTTGAAGATGTCCGGGTTGCCGGAATGCTGCGCGGGGTCCGCCGCCAACGGGATCGCCTCGAACGCGCTGAAGATAGCGGCTGATGAGTTGGTGATGCCGACCGTTACCTTCTCGCCACTGCTGCGGGTGGCGGAAACCGTGTAGGCGAGGCTGAAAAAGTCCACCTCGGTCGAATTGAGAAACCCGTTGTTATGGAGATCCACCTCGAACTTACCCCAGGGAACGGTGTTGGCCGCACCCATGAGCGGTCCGGAAGCGGCCACGCCGCCCATCTGGTCGAAATTCCTGCCCAGCGAAAAATACAGGCGGGAGCTTCCCATGACCGGGAATGGGATGGTGGCGGTTCCGTCGCCGCTGTAGGTGCGGAGCTGGGACAGGCTGGCAGTCATGCTGCCCGTGTCCAGGCTGAAGGGAGACACCGGAACCAGGACATGATGGCGAAAGTCCAGATACCCCAGAGGGCTGGCGCAGATGAAGAGGAAGTACACCTCGTCGTCGGAATACCCGCTCTGGTTGATAAGCGTCAGGTTCATAACGGCGCTAGCGGCGGCCGGGGATGGGCGCGAAAAAGCGCCCGCCGCCAGAAGAATAAGGGCCAGAGCCATCGCTCTTCGGCCAGCGCGCGGATGACAGGACTCCTTGGTTTCGACATCAGAACCTCGTGTTTTACTCATCGGGATATTCCTCGTCTGTTAGGCTTTTTATTGTTTACAAATTCACTGGCGGGGATGGCCTGCGGGCGCAAGAACCTTTTCGCCATTTTCTCTATCATGATTCCATCTATCATCTTCAAGATATGCTCAAATTTTACCTTTAGACCCGGAATATCGTTGGCCACGGTATCCCACACCAGTTCCGTATTAATACCGACATGGTCGTGAACAAGGCCGTTCCGCATACCTGTAATTTTCACCCATTCCATGTCCAGATGTGCCGTCTTCAGGCCAGCGGCCGCTTTGTACGAGCTCGCTATACACTACCGCATGAACCGTGGAATAGTTGACACATTATCGCAGAATTCAGCATCAACGGAACATACAGAATTCAGCATCAACAGAACATGCGGAATTCACCTTTTGTTTGCCGATAGAATAACAGAATACAACAGAATGTCAATTTGTTACTCTTTGGTTTTTGGCTTTCATCGATCATCGGATTCGGCTATTTGAGGGTGCGGAATGATCTCAATCCATATTCCCGAAGAATTGCACCGGAACCTGGCGGAGGCGTTTGCAAAGCAGCGCTGCTGCCGCCTGCCGCGGATACCGCTCTCGGCCATCGCCTTTCTGGCCTGGGCCATGCAACGTTCCTTTCAACGCACCCTCGTGCTCGTGAGCAACAGCCTGGCAAGCCAGGACGAGCTGCACCGGAACTTGGCGGCGTTTGCCGGGCCACACATGCCAGGCCTGTTATATTATCCCGCCCTTGAATCAACAACGACCAAGAGAGGCGTAAGTCAACCGGCAATCATCGGCGATCGCCTGCAAACCCTTATTCGTTTGCAAAACTCCGAAAAACCGGTACTGCTGGCAACTTGCATCCAGGCGCTGATGCAACCCACTCCGGCGCCGGCCGCGCTCCGCGCCAATCTCATTCAGCTCAAGTTACAGGAAGAACACGATCCGGGGGAGTTGATGAGCCGTCTGGAGCAAATGGGATATGAAGTGACCCCGGAAGTGCAATTCAAGGGACAGACCGCCCGCCGCGGCGGCTTGCTGGATATCTGGCCGCTGAAGGATGACTCTCCCTCCCGCGTCGAATTCTTCGGCTCAACCGTCGAAACCATCCGTTCGTTCGACCCGGCCGATCAGCGCTCGTTCGCCCGTCATTCGGAACTGCTGATCCCGCCCGCCAACGAAGAACGCCTACTGCACTCGGACGCGTCAGCTCGCAGTCTTTTAATGGCGCACCTACCGGCGGAAATCATCTATTTCTGGGTGGAACCGCCGGACCATGCAAACGAGCTGGGAGTGCCACCCCCGGAATCCACGATTAAAAGTCACGCTGCCGCCTACGAGAAAATATGGGGAGAAGTCCCGGATGGCGGCAATGCAAGATCACCCACCCCTGGCCCCTCCAAGGAGGGGATAAAACAAAGCACATTAGCGTCCCATCAGCTCCAGGACGAATTAGGGGCAAGGGCTCGGTACGGGCATAAATTTATGTCATTCAGCGGCGCATCCGGTCATGAAATGACTGTATCTTTTTGCAAAGTTCAAAAAGCAATCGCCGACAATACGGCGGCCTGGCAATGCTCAGCCGGCTTGGAGAGCATGCCCTCCGATTGCGGAAATTGGCACGCGGCGCCGATGATCGATCCCGGATTCCGCGCCATCGCGCAGATCGCCGGTCCGCCCCGAGGCCTGTTTGAGCCGGATATCTTTGAAAATCTCCGCCGCCAATGGCTGGCCAAACTGGAGCAACGCGCTCGCCAGGGCATGAAGATGTATTTCCATTTCAACACCCAAGGCGCCCTGGACCGCTTCCGCGAAACGCACACTGACACGCCGTTCCGACTGAGTCTGGGCGCAATTTCCGACGGATTTATGCATGAAGCCATGCGGCTGGCCGTCATCGCCGAATCTAACCTGGTTGGATTCCAAAAGCTCCTGCCGGGCCACTACGACTCGCAAATGCGCTCACCCGGGCATAGCGCTCCGACGCCGCCTGCCCGCGGCAAGGCGCGGCGGAGACCGGCTGGAGAGGCGCTAACCGATTGGCTCAGCATTGAGCCAGGCAATCTGGTGGTGCACGTGGACCACGGTATCGGCAAATATATGGGATTATACGAAATTGAATTCGACGGCCGAATGCAAGAGGCCTTAGCCATCGAGTACGCGGATAAAGCCAAGCTCTATGTGCCGGTTTCGCAAACCCATCTCCTCAGCCGCTATATCGGCGTAGGCAAGCGGCATGCCGCCGTTCATCGGCTGGGCGGCAAGCGCTGGCTTCGTGAAAAAGCGGCAGCCGAAACGGCGGTACGCGACCTGGCCGCCAGCATGCTGGAAACCCAGGCCCTGCGGGAATCCCGGCAAGGATTTTCTTTTCCGCCCGATCAGCCCTGGCAGCATGAATTCGAAGCCGCCTTCCCATATCAGGAAACAGATGACCAAGACCAGGCAATCCGGGAAGTGAAGCAGGATATGGAAAGCGCCCGGCCAATGGATCGGCTGATCTGCGGCGACGTGGGCTACGGCAAGACCGAGGTCGCCATGCGCGCCGCCTTCAAAGCAGTCATGGCCGGCAAGCAGGTCGCGCTCCTGGTCCCGACCACTGTCCTGGCCCAACAGCATTACGAAGTCTTTCTCGAACGCATGCGCGCTTACCCGGTCCGGATCGAACTGCTCTGCCGTTTACGGACCCAGGGCGAACAGGACGCGGTGGTGCGCGGCCTGAACTCCGGCGCCGTGGATATAGTAATCGGCACCCATCGCCTGTTCCAACCGGACATCCGCTTCAAGAACCTGGGCCTGCTGATCATCGATGAAGAACAGCGCTTTGGCGTCGAACACAAAGAACGCCTCAAGCGGCTCGAGCGCATGGTGGACGTCCTGACCCTGACGGCCACGCCAATTCCCCGCACGCTCTACATGAGCCTGACGGGCGCACGGGACATCAGCATGATCCAGACTCCTCCCAAAGCTCGCCTGCCGATCGAAACCCGGGTGGTGAAAAATGAGGACGCCATCGTCCGCGAAGCCATCGAACGGGAGCTGAACCGCGGCGGCCAGATCTACTACCTACACAACCGGGTGATGACCATCGAAAAGGTCCGCGAACGCCTGCAGCGGCTGGCGCCGACGATACGCATTGGGATTGTGCATGGGCAGATGCCCACGGCCGGCATGGCGCAAGTAATGCACAACTTCTCGCTGGGCAAGCTGGACCTGCTACTGTGCACGACGATCATCGAGAGCGGAGTGGATATCCCCAACGTCAACACCATTATCATTGACCGGGCTGACCGTTTCGGGATGGCCGATCTCTACCAGCTCCGTGGCCGGGTCGGCCGCTCCCCCCGCAAGGCCTATGCCTACCTGCTCCTGCCGGTCCATGGCCATCTACTGGACACGCCGCGTCAACGCCTGCACGCCATCATGGAGCACGCAGACCTGGGCGCCGGCTTCCGCTTGGCCATGCGCGACCTGGAAATCCGGGGCGCCGGCAACCTGCTGGGCGTCGAGCAGAGCGGGCACATTGCCGCCATCGGGTTTGACTTGTATTGCCAGCTCCTGCGCCGCACCGTCGCGCAGATGTCCGGTGAAGCTCTCCGCGCCAAGGAGCAGGCGCGGAGCCTCTGTGCGAAACCCTCCGAAGCAAAAGACGTCACTTCTCCCCGTGACAATCCGCCATTGGCGGACTCCGTCAGTCAAACGCCGCGAGGCTTCTTGACGAAGGAGGGCCACCCGGCGCTGCCTGCCGCTCCGGCGCCGGGCCGGATCGTGGATGTGGCCATCGCGTTGGATTTCATCGATCTCTCGGCCCATGCCGCCGATCAGGATTGCTCCGCCTTTCTGCCGCATGACTATGTTGAAGACGAGCGCCTGCGCATCGCCGTCTACCGAAAAATTGCGGCGGCTATCACGGAGCAGGAAATTGAAGCTCTGCGCGATGAATTCCAAGACCGGTTCGGCCCCCTACCCGGCCCATTGAAACGCCTGCTGAAAATCGCGGTCCTGCGCATGCTGGCGACGGCATGTTGCGTGGCCGATATCGAATCACGGGATGGAAAACTCATGCTCAAGCGGGATAGAGAGTATCTAATGCTGAAACATCAGTTTCCGCGTCTGCAATCCGCATCCGCCGACGCCCGTCTTGAGGAAATCCGCCACTGGCTGGAGCGGGTAACGGAGAAGGGCTTCACGGCGCTCAGCCTGAATTAGGAGCCGATGCGCGTAGCGCGATCGGGACAACTTTTACTTCAATCTACGTCTTAAACCAGCGGTCGCGGCTACAAAAGAGCGTCCGCAGCGGCAAACAAATCCGACTGTAGCCGACCACGCTGGGGTCGGTTCCGAAGACCGCGACCAGCGGTCGCGGCTACAAAAAAGCGTCCGCAACGGCAAGCAAATCCGACTGTAGCCGACCACGCTGGGGTCGGTTCCGAAGACCGCGACCAGCGGTCGCGGCTACAAAAGAGCGTCCGCAGCGGCAAGCAACTCCGACTGTAGCCGACCACGCTGGGGTCGGTTCCGAAGACCGCGACCAGCGGTCGCGGCTACAAAAGAACGTCGCCATAGCCTGCTACGCCAATGGCTGAACATTCCTATACATGCACTTATCGCCCCGCAAACGGGGCGGATATTATTCTGAATTGTAGGGCGGGAACGCCCCCTGGGCTTCCCGCCGTCCGGGAATGGGTCGGCGGGCAATCCCGCCGAAACGGCGGCACGTGCCCGCCCTACAAACAACAAATTCCTATCGCCTGAATATTGCACGATGATCGGGCAATATTCACTTTCGCCTATGCGGGCATTGCCCGCTGGCGCAAGACGTGAAGTTTCAAAAACACAGGTCAACCTTGCCGAATCCGCTGCGGGCAGTTTACTCAGGCCCTCACGGCCAGTCGGTGAGCCAGTGGCCCGCGCTGAGCGACTCGGCGGCAAAAGGAGATGCGGATCGAATCGTCACCCGCCGCCGCTGGCCGGCGCCCAGGTCAAAATAGTTATCGTCGGCCCACCAGTGCCCGGCCCCGTCCGGCGGCAGCACGTGACAGAAGCGGGCGTAGGCCTTGGCGGATATGTCCAGCGCTGTCACCCAGCCGGCATCCGCCAACTCTTGTCTCACGGGTTTGATCTGGATTCCGGGATCCGGCCAAGCAATACTCTTCCAGAGATCGGGGAAATAGAAAATGCGCGGCAAAGGCGCTCCGGCGCCCGCCGGCGTCGCCTCAACGAACAGATGCTCGCCAGGCTCGCCCTTCCAGTCGGCCCTGGGAAGCGCATGGAAGCACACCGTATCGCAGGCGCCCACCCGCACTTCCTGACGATCTTCCCAAACAATCTTTCCATTCAGCCCAGCCTGGCCGAAACGCACCTCAGCGCGGCAGGGCGCAGGACCATCGTTGGAAAGGAAAAACTCGATTCGGCCGGCTCGTTCGAAGACAATCGGCAACAGCTCCGCGCAGGCGCGCCGGGCGGCATAGTAGGCCGGTTTCGGCCGGCGGTAGTAATCGATAATGGACCAGTTAGCGGTGGGCCAGCAGTCGTTTAGCATCCACATCATTGTGCCACCGTTGTCGGGCCGGTCGCGGCGCGCGCTCTCGAACTCGGCGCGCATCATTTCGGCGTGCACGGCCTGACCGTGCTTGACGTAGTCCCGCAGGCTGTTGACCGGGCCGAAGAGCGCTTCGGCGAAAGCCAGCGTCTGCTCATGATGCGGAGCGCAGGCATGTCCACGCTGAATGTGGAAAGTCCACATCTCATCCGGCGGCCAGCGATGCTCCGTCGGCAGAAATTGCTCCAGCGTGCGGACCGCGCAGGGTCCCTGAATACAAAATTCGGAGTCGAAGGAGCAAACCTTCTCGAAGTGCCCACGAAATTTTTGCGGGTGGATATAGCCCTGCTTGTACCGTTCCCAGATCGAAAGATCCGGCGGCGAGGGCACTGTGCCGGTCTCGAACAAGCCGTATTTCCAACACGAAATGTGGCAGTTCCCGCTTTCGGGCAGGTTGCCGACGTCTTCGCGGGACTGGGGACTGCTCTCGACATAGGGCACACCCAGGCCATGCCGGCCGACGATCCCACGCAGGATCATCGAATAGAGCTGGGGATCGTCCCGCCAGCGTTGTCTTTCCCCGCCTGGCTCGGTGACGCTGTAAACGCCGGTATCAGCCGAGGCCCCAGCCGGCTCGTCCAGCAGGGCCCAGGAAAAGGTGTCTTCATTGCATCCGCACCAAATAGTCACGCACGGCCTTTTCCGCAGACGTTTGACCTGGTATTCCGCCTCCGCGATAATTTCGGACCGCAGGCGGTCCAGCGGATAGGCGGCGCTGGCGAACATGAAGTCCTGCCAGACCATGAGGCCCAGCTCATCGCACAGGTCATAGAACAGGTCCCGTTCATATATCCCCCCGCCCCACACGCGCAGCATGTTGAAGCCGGCTTGCGCAGCTTTCTGGAGGTAGAAGCGGTACGGTTCATCGGCCACCGCGCCGGGCCAGATACCGAGCGGCACCCAGTTGGCGCCCTTGCAGAAGACCCTCTGCCCGTTAATCTCCAGCCAGAACGAGAACCCCGGCCCGGCTGCCGGCGTAAAAGGCTCCTCCACGATCCGCGACTCCCGCACTCCGAGTCGGCCGGCACGGCGATCAACAATTACCCCGCCAATTTCAAGGAGCGCTTCATAGTCGTATAGAGCGGCTGCGCCCATGCCATTCGGCCACCACAGTTTCGGATCTGGAATACGCACTGTTGTATAGCTGTTGACCCGTCCGGGACGGTCAACCACTTCCTCATGGCTGAACCCTTGGCCCGCAACCTTCAACCGCAGGCGGCCTCCGGCGTCGCGCGCCGCGGGGTTGACCAGAAAAGCGAAGTCCACCCGACCTGAGACAAATGTCTGTGCCGAAGCATCCAGCAAGCGCGGCCCGGCATGCCGCTCGATCCGCACCCCGCCGGCGATGCCAATGGATGGCAGCGGCAGACTCCAGTCCCAGCCGAAGGAAAACTGCGGCTTGCGCATGAGAGTCCTACGAGCACCCCAACCGCCCAACTCGTCCTCGCGCGGACCACCCATGCTCGAATCAATTGACTGGAAACGAAGGAGCAGAACATTCGTCTGGCCGGCCTGCAATTTATCGTCAACCTCGATGCGGTACGGCCGGAAAGCGTTTTCCAGCCGCGCGATATGCTGCCCGTTCAAGAACACATCGGCGTGCCCATCCACGCCGTCAAGGCACAGCTCACGGCGCAAACTGCGGGCGCTGGCCGGTTCCCGGAACTCCAGGCGATACCACCAGTCCCTCCCCGTTACCCAGTAGCATTGGCGGGCATTATCGCCAAAATGCGGATCCGGCATTCTGCGGGCTGCAACCAGCGCCGCATTGACGTCACCGGGCACGGGAACGTTGAGCCAGGCCGATGTGTCCAGGCCGGGCCGCGAAAAAACCGTCGTATCCCCCGCCCCGGGGCTGGTATCGGTCGCCTTCCAGTTATTGTTGAGAGGTGTTGATTCCATTGCGATAACATGGAGTTTTAATAATTATTCGGATGATTGCGCCTTTCTTGACGCACCAAAGATCGCATAGAAAGCAAGGATTTACCAGGGCACTGAGACACGGACCTGCTCGCAGAGTTTCAGCGTTAGCGGAGCGTGATCCGTTTCCTTGATCTCCTTCTATCTCCACATAACGATGGATAGGGAGAGAAAACGTGAAGAGAAGTCCTATCTCTGTTTCTCCAGCGGAGCGGGTGGTGAATCTCCTGGGTTGCGCACATAGCCTGCTTTGGCATATTTGCGTTAAATGATTGGGTTGCGGAAAAAACGTCGCCATGCCTAAACGGCAACAACCCGTTCTCCATTATACCAGCGCGTCATTCAGGGTTTTAACATAAGCCACGCTTTGCGCCACGGACTCCTCCTGCCACGCCGCCAACCGATCCAGTTCCGCCCGGGATGCTCTTTGGGGATGCGGCATGATCCAGGCCGGGTCGAACGGAGCGTTGACAATGCGAAATGCACCTTCACCGAGCCGGCCGCCGGCGCCATGTTCCTGCGGACGGCGGAACGGAGCGCTGTAGCCATAGCACACCTCGATCACCAGGCGCTCAAGCGGCGATTCCTCGGCCAGCGCGCGGAAACATCCGGCGCAATCAGCGCTGCCAGTTCCCAGGGTCACCCCCACCACCAGCGGCCCGCCATCTTCCATGATCACGACATGATCCTTGAAGTGCGACGTCACCGCCAAAGGCGCCAGAGCCCGCACGGCGGTGAGCGGGTCTTCCCAGACCATCATCGAGTTACCCGTATCCACATTAACGCCCACCCATTCACTGTCGGTTTCGCGCACTATTTTGATAATTTCCTGCGAGGTCTCATGTTCGTGATTTTCGAGCGCGATCCGGATGCCAAGTTCCCGACATAACGGTGCCACCGCCCGCAAGTTCCCCGGCGCCTGGGCAAGCTCCAGTGCCAGGTCGCCACCCAAACTGATATAGGTACGCAGAACATCCGCGCCAATACTCCGGCAGAGCCTGAGCATCCTGGATAAATGGGCGGGTTCTGTGCCCCGGCTATCAACCTCAACAAACAGGCCCAGTCCCGCTGTCAGCTCGCGGACTTTTCGCGCGCCCGAGGGATCCGTCTTCAGGAACGGCGCCAAGAACCTGGTGTTGAGCTGAACCCCGTCCAGGCCCAACTCCGCGCAACGCGCGATGAAGCCCGGGATATCCATGCGGCCCTGGGCCAAAGCCAGGTGGCAACCAAAAGTTTCCATGCCCAGCCGGAAGCGTTTTCGATTAATCATAGTCTTGCCTTTCAGGGCGGGATTATGCCTGTTGCCGGACGGTTCAATAAACTTAACATATTCTCACGGAAACGCGTACTGCCGGTTCCTGATTCCCTTGCCGTCAAAATAATCTTTCAAGGTCAGAATAGCCTCGCGACCGCAGCGCAGGAACATGGCCGTGTTGTCCCCGGCAATGTGCGGGGTAATAACCACATTACTCATATTCCGAAAGGGGTGATCCGGCGGCAGCGGCTCGGCCGAAAAAACATCCAGGCAGGCTGAAAATCTTTTCTTCTTCAGCTCCGCGACCAGCGCCGGCTCGTCGGTGAGCGCGGCCCGCGCCGAGTTGATAAAGACCGCGCCATCCTTCAGCAAGCCAAACTCACGGGCGCCCAGCAGGCCCTGCGTGTCGGGCGTCACCGGCAGGTGCAGGGAGACCACATCGGCCGTGGCCAGCAGTTCGTCCAATCCAACCGCAATTAGGCCAAGATCCTCGATTTTCTTCCGGTCCTTATCGAAAACAATCACTTTAACGCCCATGGGCTTCAGATATTGGGCAACATACCAACCGATGCGTCCCAACCCCACCAGCCCCACCGTGCTCTCGCAAAACAGACCGGCGCCACTGCATCTTGGTTCACCCCAAGGCGAACCGCTCTTAAGGGATTTGTCGAATAGATGCAGTTTACGCACACCCATCAACGCTGCGGCCAGGGTCCACTCCGCTACGGCCACGGTATTGGCATTGGAGCCTTCGATAAAGACAATCCCTGCCGCACGGGCCACATCCGCCAGCTGCCCCCACCAGTGCGAGATACAGATCAGTTTCACCGTGCCGACACGTTGCAGGACATCCAGCGTTATCTCGTCGGCACCCATGCCATTCAGCGAAAGAATGGCTGAGCAGCCGCGCATCCTTGCCACCAGTTCATCGACCGCAAAGGGCTCTTCCCGTTCACGTTCCAGCACTGCGTCCCCAATGGACAGAAGCAGGGATTCGTTGGCCTCATTCATATACAACGGATAAAACGAACCAAGCCGATGGACATAAATTAGCGGTTTTTTCATGTAATCTTTGCGTTTGATGAGTGCCGGCGGAATTTAATTAATCACTGAAGATTGCACGATGATCGTGCTATTCACCTTCGTCTATGCGGGCATTGCCCGCTGGAGAGAGACGTGAAGTTTTGCAACTAATCTGATTAACCCCGTTTGGCCGCGTTGTATGCAGCCATCATCACGTGACCGCATTGGCACGTGGAACATTACTCACGTGGCGGCACTTTGGATGAACTTTGCGCCGGCTCGGCGCACAATTCAGGTGTTAGCCGCACCGTCAGCCCGCGCCCGCGCAGGTATTCCTTGACCTGGCGGATGGACAGGATCCGGAAGTGAAACACCGAGGCCGCCAACAGTATCCGTGCGCCGCCCTTGACGGCGCCATCGTAGAAATGCTCCAGCGTGCCCGCACCACCCGAGGCCACCACCGGCAGGCTGACAGCCTCCGAGATGGCCCGGGTGAATTCCAGATCATACCCGACTTGCGTCCCGTCGCCATCCATACTCGTCGGCAAAATGACCCCGGCGCCCAGATCCTGACATTGCCTGGCCCACTCGACCGCATCCTTGCCCCCCGGCCGGGTGCCACCGGACACGACCAGCTCAAAACCCGACGGCATGGCGGTATTTCTGCGGGCATCGATAGCCACGGTGACTTTATCCGAGCCAAATTTTTGCGCCGCCTGCCGCACCAGATCGGGATCCTTGACCGCCGCGCTATTCATGGACACCTTCCCCGCGCCAGCGGCAAAGGCATCCTCCATGTCTTGCAACGATCCGATTCCGCCGCCCACCGTCAGGGGAATATGAATAACCGCAGCCACATTCCGGACCCATTCCAGACGTATCTTCCGGTTTTCAACCGTGGCGGCAATATCCAGCATACCGAGTTCATCAGCGCCCGCTTGTTCGTAAAACGCCGCATTTTCCATGGGATCACCAGCATCCCTGGTATCCACAAAATGAACTCCCTTGACAACCCGCCCATTCTTCATATCCAGACACGGCATAATACTGATCGTTTGCATTATGATTCCTTTTCCCATACAATGCAGATTCAGACTGCAGGCATGATTCTGAAATTTAGGACAACGTTCGTCAATGAAAAACTTTTCGGACCTGAATATTGCACATCATCGTGCCATATTCTCTTGCGCCTAAGCGGGCATTGCCCGCTGGCGAAAGACGTGAAGTTTCGATAACAACCCATTGGGTTATTATCGAAGCCAACGTGGTTAACCCCGTTTGGCCGCGTTGTACGCGGCCATCTCGGCCCTTGGGGTGAATTTTGCGCCGGCTCGGCGCAAAATCAAGGTAGGATAAATTACATTTCGGATTGCAGGCGTCGGATGGAATACGGTATAGTCTGAAGGATCGGCAATAAAAATCCGGCGCGTCCATGCGAAATCAACGCAGGGTCCAATGCCGGGTGGGGAAGCGTATTGTTTACCGTAGCCGCGGCATACAGTTGCCACGCACGGGAAATATTAAATTATATGTAACTCCTCAGTGAAACCACCGCCGGCCGCCGGCAGCGGTGGTTTCACTGAGGAGTTACAATTATATTCCATTTAAACCAAGATTAAATCATGCCTATGGCATAGTGTCATCAATGAAGCTTCTTATTTCGGCATTCTGTTTGAGATCATTCATTTTTCGAATGACGGCCCGGGGCAGCCTGCTGGCTCTGGTCCTGCTATCCGCAGCGCCGGCGGCCCAAGCGCTGGCTGCTGACGGTTATGCTGCCAGCGTCAATGATCAGATCATCACGGTGGCGGACATCATGGCAGCAATGCAGCCGATCGAGCGCCAACTGCGCCAAACCAGTCGCGGTGACGAGCTGGCCGGCAAGCTCGAGGAAGCATACAAAAGCACCCTGAATTCGCTCATTGAGCGCGCCCTCATTCTTGACGCATTCAGCCGGCGCAAGGACCTGGCCCTACCCGACACCTTTGTCAACGCCCGGGTCGAAGAAATCATTCGCAATAAATTCGGCAACAACCTGGCGGAATTCAACAAGGCCCTGCAGGCCGAGGGCCTGACCCTGGATGAATGGAAGAAAAATCTGCGCGCCTCGATAATCGTCTCCCTGATGCGCGACCGGGAAGTGGACGCTAAAATCTCGGTATCTCCCCAGTCTGTTTTCGAAGCTTACCAAAAGGCCGGCGAGGACTACATTATCCCGGAACGGGTGGAACTGCGCATGATCGTGATCCACCGCGGCACAACGGCCGCAGAAATCGCGCCAAAACGCAAGCAGGCCCAGGACATCTGCCGACGCTTGCTGGCAGGTGAAAGCTTCGACGAAATGGCCCGCAAGGTTTCGGAAGGGCCAAAAGCCGCGGAAGGCGGCTACGTAGGCTGGATTGATCCCACCACGCGGCGCGCGGAACTGTGCGATGCCATACTGGATATGGATCCCGGAGAAATCAGCGATGTTATCCCGACTGAAGACAGCTTTTACATTCTGAAGATTGAAGGCCGTAAGAACGGAAGGGTGATCCCGTTCGAAAAAGTCCAGGAAACGATCCGCGAGACATTATACAAGCAGGAAGCCCTGCGCCTGTTCAACGCCTGGATCACGCGCCTGAAGAAAGATGCTTTGATCAAGACATATTGACCAGCCGGGTTCGTCCGTGCAGAAAGGACCGTGCGTGCGCTCCGGAATGGCGCCGCGTTCCGTAGAGGGATCGATCGCGGTGACGCATAGCCTCGATGCGCTAATGCCGGCTGGCGGAGATGATTTCAAAATCCGACGCCTGCCTTTTAACCTCGCAGTCATGGGAACAGCGCATAAACACGCTCCTCGGCAGACCTTGGTGATCTGTTTTGGGCATGGGCGCTAAGCAGACGGAGGAAAACAAGAATGAATACAGCGCTCTGCTTGAGGACTTTGATTTGTGAGCATATCGCCCAACGATAGAGGCTCTCACACCCACCCTGCTAAAGACGGCCACGATTCCGTTACCCTTGTGTAATCGGGATGGCCCTCCAGAAGTCGCCTCAACGGACTGGTTAGGGAATTGGAGGGACGCGCTCCGTCGCGTCCGCAGAGGTTTTGCAAGATCCTCGATAACAAAAAAAATTGTATTTAACAGACGAAACGCTATTCTTCTACCCATAGGCGCCAACTATCGTTTGTAAGGATTCAAGCGGGGCTGCACAAGGGATTCAAACTTAGTCTGATTATTTATTTTCCCGATGCCAATGGCCTGCCTAAGGAGAATACAGCGTGAGCAACATAAACCAAACTGGAGCAGTAGTCCAGATCATCGGCAGCATCGTGGACGTCGAATTCGCAACCGGCCAGTTACCGCTGATCTACACGGCCTTGAAAATCCAACGCGACACGCCGGGCGATTACGGCAAGATGGAAGTCATCGTCGAGGTGCAGCAGCACCTAGGCGACAAGACGGTGCGTTGTATCTCGCTCTCATCCACCGATGGCCTGCGCCGCGGCAACGATGTGATCAACACCAACATGCCGATTTCGGTTCCGGTCGGCAAGCAAAACCTGGGGCGCCTCTTTAACGTCCTCGGCGAACCAATTGACGGGCTGGGACCGGTGAACGCCACGCAGTTCGCCCCCATTCACTGCGATCCCCCCACCCTCCAGGACCAGGATACCCGTGTGCAAATGCTCGAAACCGGGATTAAGGTCGTGGATTTACTGGTGCCTTTTCCGCGCGGCGGCAAGATCGGATTATTCGGCGGCGCCGGGGTTGGCAAGACTGTTTTCATTCAGGAACTGATTCATAACATCGCCACCGAACACGGCGGACTTTCCGTCTTCAGCGGCATCGGCGAACGCACCCGCGAAGGCAACGACCTGTGGTTAGAAATGAAAGAGTCCAAGGTGCTGGAAAAGACGGTCTTGGTATACGGCCAGATGAACGAACCGCCGGGCGCACGCCTGCGCGTTGGGCTGACCGGCCTGACCATGGCCGAAAACTTCCGGGATGAAACCGGACAGGACATCCTTTACTTTATCGACAACATTTTTCGTTTCGCCCAGGCTGGCCAGGAGGTATCGGCCCTGCTGGGACGTATCCCGTCCGCTGTCGGCTACCAGCCGACCCTCGCTTCGGAAATGGGGGAATTGGAGGAGCGGATCACCTCCACGCGCAAAGGCTCGATCACTTCCGTGCAGGCGATTTATGTGCCGGCGGACGACCTGACCGACCCGGCCCCGGCCACAGTTTTCAGCCACCTGGACGCCACCACCGTGCTCTCCCGCGCCATTTCCGAACAGGCCCTTTACCCTGCGGTGGACCCACTGGATTCCACCTCGAATATCCTGAGCGCCGCCGTGGTCGGCGAGGAACATTACCGAGTGGCGCGCAGTATCCAGCAGGTTCTGCAAAAATACAAGGATTTGCAGGACATCATCGCCATCCTCGGTGTGGAAGAACTTTCAGATGAGGACAAACTGACCGTAGCCCGCGCCCGTAAAATACAGCGCTTCCTCACCCAGCCCTTCTTCACCACCGAGCAGTTCGGCGGCAATCCGGGCCGGTTCGTGGCCATGAAAGAAACCGTCCGGGGCTTCAATGAAATCCTGGAAGGCCAGCACGACAATTTACCAGAGCAGGCATTTTACATGGTGGGCAACATTGACGAAGCCGTGGCCAAGGCCAAGACACTGTAGCCGCTCGTTCATTAGGAACTTTTACACACAACAAGAAAATCAAACCACGGAGTCACGGAGACACGGAGGTAAGGAACATGATCTCACTACCTGGCTCGTGTCCCGCTCCCCACAGGCGTGTTGCGCGCATTTGGCATCGGGCACAACGCCCCGATCCAAATGCGCGCCACGATTGCTCGGGAGACTAAACGTGATGAGCCACTCTGTCTCAGTGCCTCCGTGTCTGCGTGGTAAAATTTGGTTGGGTTGCCACTCATCAGCTTAGATGGCTGATTTTTGATTGAACTAGAATGCCAGAACGGATCGAAAAGAACATGAGCTCATTTACCCTTGAAATCCTGACGCCCGACAAGCCGTTCTTTAAAGGCAACGTGGGTAGCGTTGTCGTTAAGGGCAGCGAGGGCTTCCTCGGCATCCTGGCCCAGCATGCGCCTTTGCTTGTTCGGCTAACGCCCGGTCCCCTGCGCATCAAGCAGGATGACGCGGAACATGTTTTTATAGCCGGCGCCGGCCTGGCGGAAGTAACAGCCACCGGCGTCACTATCCTGGTGGATTCCGCGAAAGTCGCGGATGGAGCGGATGCCGACAAGACCGTGTGAATTAGGCCACCTGCGACGGACAACTTCGACTGTAGCCGGTCCCGATACGCTTCGTGATCGGGATTGGGATCGGTCATCCGCCAATCCCAAGATCGCAACCAGTCCCGACCTCTCGGAGAGTCGGGACAGCTACAAAAGATTGTCAGCCGGATTGTCCGCCATAGCTTTTCCGCCCAAGCGGATCCGCCTCTGGCGGAAGCGACGGAAGAAGGCTGATCCGAATTATGGCAGAAAATGTCTACACATGCACATATCGCCCCGAAGCGGGGCGGACTTAAATCCGTATTGCAGGGCGGGACCCCCCATGGGCTTCCCGCCGGTTTCGGAAGGACACGGCGGGCAATCCCGAAGCCGGGACCTGCCCGCCCTACAAATAACAAATGCCTATCAGATTAAATTAAGCCACGATCGCGCTACGCGCGGGAACAACTTTATCCCAAGGTAGGGTATCCGGAATTTACGAAACGGATGATTCATTATGCCTGAAACATCCTCGCAACGACTGGAAGCGGTCAAAAACGGCTCCGTTCTCTCAATCTCCATCAAGGGACACTGGGACAACTCGACGGATATTCCCACTTTACCGCTCGGGCTGATGGACGGCATTACTTCAGTTGTTTTTTGCTCCGACGAATTACTATCGTGGAATTCGTGTCTGCCGGTTTTCATTCTGAAAGCCGACGAATATTGTCGCGAACGCAAGCTGGCCATAGACTTGTCCGGACTGCCTGCGGGTGTGCGCGGGCTGTGCGACCTGGCCACAGCCGTTCCGGAGCGCACCGGCGCCCGCCGCACGGGATCCGGTGCGGGACTATTCACGGCAGTCGGAAAGTGGGCGGTGGACTCAATCGCTTCGGTCCTGGCTGTGCTCGATTTTATTGGCAAGCTTTCGCTGGCGTTTGGGCGGATGTTGCGGGGAAAAGCCCGTTTTCGCCGGGTGGATTTATTCGAGGCACTGAACCAGAGTGGACCGCAGGCGCTGGGCATCGTCGCGCTGATCAGCGTGTTGGTCGGTACCATCCTGGCTTTCCTGGGCTCGGTCCAGCTTAAATTATTCGGCGCAGAGATTTATGTCGCAAACCTGGTGAGCATCGGGATGATGCGGGAGATGGGCGCTATGATGACGGCGATCATCATGACGGGGCGAACCGGGGCGGCGTTCGCGGCGCGCCTGGGCACCATGCAGGTGAATGAAGAGATCGATGCACTCAAGACCATGGCGTTCGACCCGATGGAGTTCCTGGTGCTCCCCCGCGTTATCGCCATGTGCCTGATGATGCCATTGCTGACGATCTATGCGAATATTCTCGGCATTCTGGGGGGGGGCATCGTTGGCGTCGGGATGCTCGATATCACCCCAATCCAGTATTACATACAGACAACGGCGGGAATGGATTTGTCCGGCATGGCCGCAGGTTTGATCAAAAGCGCGGTCTTCGGCCTGCTCGTTGCCGTCTGCGGGTGCTTTAACGGCATGCGCTGCGGACGGAGCGCGCTGGCAGTGGGCGAAGCGACAACCCGGGCCGTCGTTTCGGGAATCGTCGCCATTATCGTCGCCGATTCGCTGCTGAACGTGATTTATATTATAATCGGGTTTTGAAACAGATCGCTTGATATGGAACAGGCAATCCGCAGGTAGGGCGAAGCCTCCGACTGAGCCGGTTTGCATCTGACGGCCCGGCAGAGACGCCTCGCCCCACCCAAAAGAACGTGAAACACGCGATTTTAGTTTGACGACAAACTGACATGGAAACAGCATCAGATAACAAATCAGACGCCCCGCCGCACATTGTCGTGGAGGACCTGACGATGGCATACGGTGATTTTTTGATTCAGAAAGATCTGACCTTTACCATCCAGCGCGGGGATATTTTCATTATCATGGGCGGCAGCGGTTGCGGCAAAAGCACCCTGCTGCGCCACCTCGTCGGGCTGAAGGCTCCGGCAGCAGGCCGAGTGACCATCGGCGGCGATAACTTCTGGCAACAGGACGAAGCCGGCCAAAACAAACTAATGCGCAAGATGGGGGTGATGTTTCAAAGCGGCGCCCTATGGAGCTCCATGACGCTGATGGAGAATATTGCGCTGGCGCTTGGGGAATATACCGCACTCAACCCCGCTGACGTCGAAGAAATGGCCGCGTACAAACTAGCCTTGGTCGGACTCAAGGGATTCGAGCAGTATTACCCATCGGAAATAAGCGGCGGCATGCAGAAACGCGCCGGGCTGGCCCGCGCCATGGCCCTTGATCCGGAAATGCTTTTTGTCGACGAACCTTCCTCCGGACTGGACCCCATCAGCGCCAAACTGCTCGACGACTTGATCCTCGAGCTGAACCGCAGCCTTGGCGTAACAATCGTCATCGTAACACATGAGCTGGCCAGCATTTTTGCCGTCGGCACCAATTCGGTTTTCCTGGACCCGGCAACCAAAACCATGCTGGCGCATGGTAAACCGACGGAACTGCTCCGCAATTGTCCGAATCCGAAAGTGCGATCCTTTTTACGGCGCGGCCGGGCCGAATCCGTTGAGACAAACTTCAATCCGGCACAGGGGGGAATGACATAATGAGCACAAAATTGAATCCAGCCATGGTGGGCGCCTTTATTCTCGGCGCGGCTGTTCTGGCCATTGCTTCCATCATCGTCTTCGGCAAAGGCGCATTCCTGGAGGAAAAATACAACTGTGTACTTTATTTCGATGAGAGTATCAACGGCCTGGACGTCGGCGCGCCGGTTGATTTCATGGGTGTACGCATCGGCAACATCGTTTCCATCGGTCTGATTGTGGATCTGGACCACGGCAACTCGTTTCTGCGTCCGGTGACAATCGCGCTTGACGGCAGGCGCATCACCTTTGAGGGGGAAGAAAACAATGCGCCCGGGGTTAACGAATGGATGGAGACGCTCATCCAGCACAAAGGCCTGCGAGCCCAGCTGGCAACGCAAAGCATATTGACCGGAAAGCTGAAAATACAGATCGAGCTGCAGCCGACTAAGCCAATCAAGCGCAAGAACATTCCCGGCTCCCCTATTGAAATCCCCACTATTCCCTCAACCCAGGCCACCCTCAAGCAAACCTTCGAACAGATGGACCTTGGCGCCATCGTTACAGATATTCGGGATACGGCAAACGGCATAAACAATCTTGTGAACAATCCGCAAACCGGTGCGCTGTTGACCAATCTCAATGCGACACTCATCCGGCTGGACGGAACCCTGGCCGAAGTTGATCGCTTTCTCAAGGATTCCGGCGCGCTCCTCGCCCAGGACACCAAGCCCTTGTTGCGCAAAGCCTCCGTTTCGATGGATAAGTTGGACGGGGCACTGACCAATGCCAGCTTATTAATGGTCACCCTCGAATCCAAGACCGGCCCCATGCTCGATTCCCTCACCGAAACAGCCGCCCGCTTAAACACCATGCTGGACGAACAGTCACCGATTCGCATGGCCACCCTGGAATCGCTGGAAGAACTTAAACGTAGCCTGCGTTCTTTAGCCAATCTGACCGATTATCTGGAACGGCACCCCGAAGCCCTGCTGCGGGGCAAAAAATAGGAGAAATCATGCAAACAAAAATGCAGTCCGCCAATTTACGCGTTCTGGCTGTGGTGCTCGGATTGTTGAGCGCCTGCGGATGCGCTTCAAGCCCCCCGGCGCGTTTTTTCGAGTTGCCCGCCCCAATCCAGCTCACGGCCGGACAACACATCGACCTGGCTGAAACCAAGCGGTTGGTGGGCATTCTGCCGATCAAGCTGGCCGCGTATTTAAACAACCCGCAGATCGTGACCCGCCTGGGCCCCGAAGAAATCCATCCGGACGAATTCAATCGCTGGGGAACCCCGCTGGCCGACAGCATTGCCTCCGTGCTTGCGCTGCGCATGCTTCAGGAGCTGCCCGGCACTTATATCGATGTCTATCCCTGGCCGGGAGGCAGCACATTCGATTACCAGGTGCGGGTCGAAATTACGCGGTTTGACGGCGCGCTCGGAAAAAGCGCGAGCATGGCCGCGCAATGGACCATCGTGCGCGGACGCAACACCGACGCTATCATTGCCCGGGGTATTTCGTACTATACCCAGCCGATAGAAAACAAAACCTACTCAGCCCTTACCCAGGCCATGTCGAAACTGGTCGTCATGCTGGCAGATGATATCAGCGCTAAGGTTCGCGGATTGTAAACTTGCCGGCGCCGTGCTGAATGGAACAAATTGGTTGGTAAAAATGGTTCTTCGGCAGAATCCGTAAGTCAAGGCAAGCATTCACCACAGTGGCACAGAGGCACACAACCTCCTACGAATTGACGGCGTCTGTAGATGTTCAGGTAATTAACTTCAGAGGATCAAGGAACCCACCCCTCAGCCCCTCCATGGAGGGGATAAGATATTGCGAACCAATCAGTGCGCGATATTACAAACCAATCAGTTCCCCTCCTTGGAGGGGATAAGATATTGCGAACCAATCAGTGCGCGATATTACAAACCAATCAGTTCCCCTCCTTGGAGGGGCCAGGGGTGGGTTCTCTTAGAACTTCGTCTCGCATTGTTACGTTATCTATCTGAAACACTACAGAGCAACGGACAAGCCGGCGGAAAATCTCCTCTTTTTTATCTTTCCGCCAGATTGGTGTGCCGTTTGTCGTGTTGCCGATTTGCGATCAGCGCATTAATATCTTGATAATGTGCCGAGCGAGATGGTCTTTGATTCCGCTGGCGAGGAATGGGTTAATTATCGACCTGTTTATATTATTCTTTTATACGTTTCTGGTTTCTTCTCCCGTTTTCTATGCAATCTTTGTTCTTTGAAGAACTTCGCCACACCGTCACGTGGTCATCAGTCAGCAACGCATGCGTTGAACGTTTGATCTCGGTGTTGTTATCCAATGTTATTGAAAAACACCAAGGAGCAATAATTACTTCCCCGCTGCGGCAGCCAGCTTGGCACCCAATGCCTTCAGATCGGCAATGGCTTGTCCTTCTGGCTTGCTTGTAATCAATACGGAGTCAGCAACTTTCTTGAACTTGAACGCTTGGGCAATCGACTCGATGCTTTGGATGGCCTTCCCGCCGCCACCATGACTCACGAAGGCGACATACGGTTTATCCGCAACCTGGTCCTTGGTTGGATATAACGTGCGATCAAAGAAATCCTTCAGACCCCCACCCATATAACTGAAAGCATCGTAGGATCCTAGCGCTATGGCATTGCATTCCAGTAAATCTTTTGGTTGGGCCTCTGCCCCGGTCTTGATCACAACCCTGGCGCCCGCCGATTTAGCGCCTTCCGCAACTGCTTCAGCCGCCGCTTTCGTATTCCCCGTCATGCTGCAATAGACAACCAATACCTTAGTCATACACGCCTCCTATTCGTTGATCTCCCTGACATGAATACTGCCGGCTGAATGTTCTCGATTAGTTCTATCAGCCTGATCTATACTCGTGCAAGATAATACCTGAATATTGCACGATAATCGTGCAATATTCACTTTCGCCTAAGCGGGCATTGCCCGCTGGCGAAAGACGTGAAGTTTCGAAAATAACCCGTTGGGTTGTTTTCGAAACTAACGTGGTTAACCCCGTTTGGCCGCGTTTTACGCGGCCATCAACACGTGACCGCGTTGGCAC
>CAZALU010000046.1:21350-24206 GCA_964486075.1 uncultured Verrucomicrobiota bacterium | reverse complement strand
CAGGCTTCATCCGGCCTTTCAGGAACTCGAAGAATTCCTAATTTGGAACCGTAGCCAGAGAGTAAACTCCGACACACATCCTCACTCCCAGACCCGGCTTTCGACAATATCATAAATCTGGATTCGATCCCCGCTCCAGATTTCCTTAAAAACCTCCGGATGCTGTTCGATAAACAAAAGAGCATCTTCCGAATACGCCGTTGCGAAATTCATCCAGGCGTTAGCCCACCAATGACTCGAGCGGGCGCCATTGGCACTGAAATCACCATCGCGCTGATTGACCACCAGCAACCAATCCTGCTGCCGATCCAAATTGCGCAGCAACTTTAGACGATCCGCATCCGGCAAGACAGCACCGATCCACCATGTACCGTCTCTCACCGCAAGCCCCATCCAGCCTAATAATTGGCAGGTATAGTGATCCGACAACACACGCGCTTGCGGCTGGCGGCGCAGGAAATCAATCAGATCGCCCCAGCGCCGCTGATCGTTGCCCTCCGCAACAGGTTTGAGCGTATAAAGCCGACTATTGGAGCGCATCCCCAGAAACGGCTCCCAGGGCATAAGCAACACAAACAAGCCCAACAAGCAACCGCCAGCCCATAGCCGCCGTAAACTTATTTTTTGCATTAGGCCAGCCAAGATGGAATTTTTTTTCATTGGCATGAATCCCACAGTGACTCCAACTGTAGCCGACCACGTTGGGGTCGGCTCCGAAGACCGCGCCCAGCGTGCGCGGCTACAAAAGACCGCCCTCGCGGCGAACAACTCACCACGAACCAGATTAACAATTAGACCGGATGCACAGGATCAGGAACGACCAGAGCCTTCATCCTGTTAATCCTGTATATCCCTGTTAATCCTGTCCATCCTGTCAATCCTGTCAATCCTGTACACCCTGTTAAATTCCGAATAAATCCTAATCTTATGCACAAATCTTATCTCTGCGATCTCTGCGTTCTCTGCGGTTAAAAATTCCTCACGCCGCTACTTCCCCCCTCCCCCCTCGCGTCGGCAAGTCCACAGCCACAACCCCCAGGCGGCCGCCGGAATGACAATCGCGCCGATCAGCGCCATATCACGTCGGCCCAGGACGAGGGCCAAGGCCCAGATCAAGCCGAGCATTGCCAATCCAATATAGATAGCTGAAACCCGGGCATGCGAAAGCCCGCTGATAACCAACCGCTGATAGAGATGCGACCGGTGGGCCTCCCATACTTTTTCACCCCGGCATAGCCTGCGGCAGAAAGTAAACACCGCATCGAAAACAAAGGGCCAGACCAGCGCAATGCCCGCCAGCATAAAAACCGGATTAGACTGCGCGGCCAGAACAGTTATAGATGCAAACGCATACCCCAGAAACGCGCTACCCACATCGCCCATGAAAATCCGCGCCGGCGGCCAGTTATGGCCCAGGAACCCAAAACTGGCGACCGCGATCAGCCCCCCCATCACGCCGACCAGCGGCTGACCACCGATCCACCCCAGGATGGCCCAGCCCAAGCCCGCCACAACCGCCTGGCCTCCGGCAATGCCATCGATCCCATCCATAAAATTATATGCATTTGTCAAACCCACAATCCACAAGAAGGCCAGTAATGCGCCAAACAAACCCAAAGACAGGCCGACCGAGCCCGGCCATCCAATTGTATGCCAATAGCCAAAAGCCAGGATAGCCAACAACGCACTCAGCCCATGCGCCATGAAACGCACCCAGACCGGCAATGGATGCAGATCATCCAAGCCGCTAATAACGGCAATCAGGACAGCGCCTAGCGTAAAAATCGTCAGCGCACCCCAGGACGACGGCGGATACAGACAGGCATAAATCCAGATTCCGCCCATAACCACGGCCACGACTGCCAATCCGCCGCCGCGCGGTGTTGGCCAAGTATGTGAACTGCGCTCATTGGGAATATCCAGAATCCGACGTCGCTCCGCCAGCCGCCGAATCGCAGCCACGCCGATATAGGACGCCGCTAAGGCCAATATGCCCAATATTATGATAAGAAACCAAGAATTCATTCTAACCTGAATTGTTGACCACTAAGATTTAAAGAATTTAGGGTTCGGGGTTCAGAGTGCAGGAAAGACTACTCCTTCAGAATACTGAAGACCCCACCAACCCGATTTATTCATCTGCCACGACAACCCAAAGAATCCATCCTGTTAATCCTGTGTATCCCTGTTAAATTCCTAATGAATCCTGATTACATGCACAAGTCTTTCCTGTCTTCAATGCAGGCTTCCGCCATGATCTCATCTCCTGCCAAAACCGCATCGCCAGGAAGCCGGCCACGAACGGCAAGGGTATCATATAATTGAACCGGTAAATGGCATTCAGGTCAGTTACCCAGCGCGTCAGGATCATCAGAGTCAACGGATTAAAAACGATCAGCAACGGCATCAGCAGGCCCGCCAGGATAAAAGGCTGATGTCGGAAAGAGCGAAAGTGCAGCAGGAACAATCCATAGACAAACACCCCCCAGCAGGTGACCACTTGGGCGAACTGGCCGGTAGGAGGTTGAATGAACCATTGCCGATGAAACAGATTCTGAAAGACGGGCTTCAACATGGCCGCCGAATAGCCAATATTGACCCTCGGCTTAGACAGCGAATAAAACAACAACATCCCAAAGGCAACCAGTCCGCCGATAAAAAACACATGTATTTTCCGCATATTTATGCCGGTTATATTTTCGCGTCCACCCGCGTGTTTAGCGGACAAAACGCCAGCATCCTTGGTATTTCCACATTCCTCGTTCAAAGTTGAAAGTTGAATGTTGGATGTTGGATGTTTTCTCTCCTCCGTCATCCGTCCGCCATCGTCCGTCATCTGCCCACATTCCTCGTTTA
>CAZALU010000046.1:4965-21250 GCA_964486075.1 uncultured Verrucomicrobiota bacterium | reverse complement strand
TCCTCTCCTCCGTCATCCGTCCGCCATCGTCCGTCATCTGCCCACATTCCTCGTTTAAAGTTGAAAGTTGAATGTTGGATGTTGGATGTTTCCTCTCCTCCGTCATCCGTCCGCCATCGTCCGTCATCTGCCCACATTCCTCGTTCAGAGTTGAAAGTTGAATGTTGGATGTTGGATGTTTTCTTCGCCTCCATTCCCACGCCCTCTCCCCTTCCATCACCAGCAGCATTCCCAACCCCATAAAGAACGTAAAAACCGCCTCCTGGGTGTGGATGAGATTCATGGCCACCATCAAAACCGGCACAATCCAAAGCGCATGGCCCCACCAGGAACGGGAGCGGAAATAGTCCAGCATCAGGATCACCGCCGCCAGGTAAACGACATAATTCAGGATTGCGGGCGCAAACGTATAATATCGGATATAGGAAAAGATATTGACCCCTAGCCAAAGCACAGTGAAAAGCACCGCCCACAGCGAAGCCTGAATTTTAAGGCACCGCGCTATTCGCAAACACGACCACAGAAACATCGCAAACCAATAGATCGCCAGGCAAAACACAGTGGTATTGGCCAAGGTCAGAGGCAACACCGAATCCACTATGGCCAAACCGCTCGTTTTGCATATTAGGGCATGGACAATGTACCAATGACATCCCTGTCGACTGAGGAACTGTTTCAGTTCCCAGGCCGCTCCACCTCGTAGATTGATAGGCTCAAAATGGCCGGAATCTATGCAGGAAGTTTGGGCTTGCAGAAATCGCCCGACATGTTGCCACGGGTCCGCCGGCAATTCCATATAGGGTCCAACCCACCCCAGGTAAGCGAACACGCCCAGCACAATCAGCAGCGGCGGCCACCAATGCGCAAGCAGGCTCCTAATCAATTGCGCTGTAGCCGCCCCGCTCTGTCGGGGCGTCCGGGGTTCGGATCGACTTCGCACTCTGCCCCGCCGCCGACATTCCATGATCAGGTTGGCCACCAACAGAAAGACAACCTGTAGATTAACAGCGAAGAAGAATACCCACAGCGGCGCTTTCAGCCATTCCATGGGAATCAGGTTCAGAATGAGCAAGGCATACGAGAGCGCCAGCGCCAGCAGGAAGCGTCCGCGCCGCAGATTCAGAAGCCGCGTCAGCAGCCAGCCGGGCACAAACAGGAGGTAACCATACACGCAAAAGTAGAGGAAAGACGCCATCATATTGAACTATCCCTCAAGTCATTCATTTCATGGATGAAAACACTCGATCGCATTCCTCGATTACCAAACGAGTCAGGTACTGCCAGTAATCCGGCTTCGCCACGGTATCCTCCACAATGGATACCGGCAAGAATCGCTGCATTTCTCCGACAAAATCCGCATGGGCAGATCGATCGCCGGATAAAGGCTTCAGTCGGGCGCTCAGCCGGCGAATGAATTCATCGGGTGTTCTCCGGTGATCGGCGACTTTTGGAGGCACCATTTCAACCGGCAATTCAACGTTTTGCTGTTTTAGCCAACCGATATCCCAAAGGTCACGATTCTTGATGCGATTAGGGCGAAAGGCCAGGGCCACGACCTTGTCGGCCAGTATTTCTTCACGGCTCTGCGCGCGAAGAATCAAACCAGAAGTGCCCATATCCACTGCGTAATGGTTGCGAAGCATCATGGGATGCGGGTCGTGGCTGGGAATCGCGCATACATCAATATTGATTCGCTGAATGGGCAAATGTTTTTCTTCGGGACGGGTCACGATTTTTACCGCCCATGTATTCAGTCGGACACTTTCCCTGATTGGTTCCTGCACTTGCGCCTTCAATCCATACTTGGCACGGAACATTTCCGGCAGAATCCGGACCAGAGCGCTGAGCGTAGTTTTATCGAAAAACTGCCCTCCCGTGAAGTCCAAGTCCTCGCTCAAGCGGTTGGAGTTGTAGCACATCCGCAAACAGGTGCCGCCGATGAAAGTGAGCTGGGCCAGCAGGCCCGCTTGGTTCATCTCGCGCAAAATGTCGTGATGCAAAATCTCTTTTTCCACCACCGAACGCAACGGGATCAACCCTGTTTGTCTTTTGGCAGCCAGCGACACCATTTGGTCAAATAAGGTCATGCGCCACCTCCCGGTTGGCCAAGTCCTGTGATCGGCGCGTGAGACGCATATCCCGCATGGCCAAAGCCACCGATGCGCGCCACATCCGACAGCGCGCATCGTAGGTTAGATTGTCTCGTAATTCCGCGGGCTTCCGGCTGGTATGCACGAATTCGATAGTTCCCCAGGCGCCGCAGCGGATGGTGTTTCGTCTTCCTGAAGATATGATCGTGATCCAGTGCATTGGCGCCTGGGAGATCACACCGGCATCGCTGAGCGCCGTCTCCAGGCTGATATAGTTGAAGTCGCCCGCGCGCAGGCGGGCGGCGGCATGAAACAACAGCACCCCCTGTTCGCATTCCGGCTGCGGATAGAGATAGAGCCCCCGACAGAAACGTTTGAGAACACCATTTTTTACTGCCCGACAGAGCATGGTCTTGAAAGCCCCATCCGTCGAGTCCGGCAGTATCCCGCGCAGATCCGACAGCGTGAAAAGGCAACGATCCTTATCGGCCAGATCATTGAGCGTCCTAATCATCCTGGTAACGGGTTGTCGGCTCATTTCTGCACACAAAGTTACTATAAGTGTAACCTTATGTCAAGCATCGAAGCGACCGACTAATCGTTATCCCGCATCTCCTGCACCGTCTCTCTCCATCCGGCATTTAGGTCATATTGCGGCACGAACCCTAATTCTGTCTGAATCCGTTTTCCTTCCACGGCAATATCCTCGGTATATTTATCAATTGTGGCCCGGTTGATGGGAGAACGGCGGCCTATCAACCGCAGGGTATCTTCAATCATGCCGGCCACGGCCCACGCCGGACCGACCGGAATTGAAAAGCGAGGTGGTTTACGCCCCAAGGACGCGCTGATTGCTGTTATGATTTCATTCAAAGTATGGAAGCAGCCGTCGGTAACATTGTAAATATTTCCAGCCGCCGAGGGATGCCGAACCGCCAGCGCAACCGCTCTGGCCACGTCCTTATCATAAACCAGCGTGCGGCGGTTAGTGCCTGCGCCAATCGGAATGAACCGATTGTGCGCCAAAGCACGGAAAAGCTTTGCGTAGTTTCCCTTGATGCGGGCGCCGTAAACCGCGCCAAAACGCAACACCGTTCCAATCGGCTGGCCAGCGGCGTTCCTGGCATTCAAAACAATTTTTTCGGCGGCCAGCTTGGTTTTGGCATAGAAAGTTTCCGGCTGGGCAGGCGAATCCTCATTGAGAATTTTACCATTTGAAGGACCATAAACGGCGATCGTACTGGCCAGCACAATCCGCCTCACCCCCGCTTTAACAGCCGCCTCAACCACCGTTGCCGTGCCGCCCACATTGACCTGCTCATATTTTTCGCGTAATGCGGGAGGGGGATTGACAATATGCAAGAGCGCCGCCAGATGAATGACCGCATCCACGCCCTGCATGGCGGACTGAACCGCTGATGGATCAGTCACATCGCCTATCCGCTCGTCCACATTCGGCGGCATTGTGTCAGGCAACGGCTTATCCATAGACAATGTGCGTACAGTATGGCCGGCCGCGCACAAAGCCTGAACCACACACGGGCCAACCGCCCCTGTGGCGCCAGTCACCAAAACCATCATTTGGCTGGATTTATTCATCCGTAATATAACCTTTTTATTTCCACCATTGGGTTTCAATATTTTTGATTCTGCTGAAAAACCCTTGTCTTGATTTGCCCTTGGAGCGTTTCATGAGGACCGTTCGATCTCACCATTCAGCCGGCCATTTTAGAAGCGTCCAGCGTCGTTCCTAGGGCATTTTGCGAACACTTCACAGCAAACATGAAAGCAATTATAGCCCTGAAGCGGGGCGGACTTTATTCTGAATTGTAGGGCGGGAACGACCCCTGGGCTTCCCGCCGTCCGGGCATGGGTCGGCGGGCAATCCGGCGACTGCCGGACGTGCCCGCCCTGCAAATAACAAATTCCTACCTGAAGTTTTGAAAACAACCTGATTAACTCCGGTTGGCTGCGTTTTACGCGGTCATCGCGGCCCTTTGGGTGAATTTTGCGCCAGCTCAGTGCACAATTCAGGCATTAATTCAGACTCAATTGTCTTTCTTTGTGATCTCTGCGTTCTATGCGGTTAAAAAATCTGAATATCGAGATTTCCGGCAACGCCTGGTCCCCGGCAAAACGCATCCCCCACACCTTCGCCCAAGTAGCGCAATGCAAAACCCGGGTCTTAATTTTCAGTGAGTTTCCGTGTGTTCCGTGGACACTTCCCCCGCCTCAGGTCCTTCATCCTGTCAATCCTGCATATCCCTGTTAAATTCCAAATTAATCCTGATTTCATGCATAAATCTTATCTTTGCGCGCCTCCGCCCCGCCAATAGAATACAATCGCTATATTTGATTCCGCTGAAAAAGGCGGCAAAGACGGTCGGGAAGAAATCCCGACTCTCCCAATTTTCTAAAAAAGGCCTGTTTTTACCAAGGGAGGGACGGCATTCCTGCCGTCCGCTAGACTTTTTCAGCAGAATCTATATTTTAATTTTGACCCTGATTCTTCAATTCTTGGATCAATTGATCCAATAATAGTTCACGGTCAAAATGCCGTTCATAATATACCCGTCCCTGTCGCCCCATAGTCTGACGCTCCTCCGGTAGCATCCTATACATCCGCAAAACGGCGGATGCCAACGCGTCCACATCTCCGGAAGGTACTGCCATTCCAGCGCCGGATTCTTCAATCACACGCCCACCCTCCCCATCCAAAGCCGCCACAAGTGGCTTGGCACAGGCCAGGTATGACTGGACTTTCGTGGGTATCGTTAATGCGAAAATCGGTTCTTTACGCAGAGTGACCAACAAAACATCCGCCAGGGCAAAAAAACGCGGCATTGTTTCCAACGGAAATCTGCCCAACAAATGAACCTGCGCACTCAATCCATGCGCCTTCACCTGTTCTTCCACCCAGGTTTTCCGGCGGCCATCCCCTAAAACCACCCAATGGATATCCGGATAATTCTTCAGTTGAATTGCCGCCGCAAGAATTGTTTCAAAATCCTGGGCCGCCCCGATATTGCCGGCAAACATGATCTTGAACCCTGCCGGCATCAGCCGCCGTTCGGGAGCATCCCCGGGAACAACCAGCGGAAAATACAAGCCTTCGGCGCTGTTAGGGAAATACAAAAGCTTATCATCCGGCACGTTTTTCTGTCGGATGGATTCGGCAAAGGCGCGAGAAGACATGAGTATTTTATCGCACCGGCTGTAAATCGCGCGAACCAGCCAATCTACCCATCCCAATATCTGCGGAGACTGAACCGCACCGGTTGAGGAAAGACTTTCCGGCCAGAGATCCTGAACCCAGAATAAAATGGGTATTCGTTTTATTGCTTTTAAGACGATTGCCGGTAATCCCACCGTCACCGGGGAAGGCTCAAAAACAAAAATTACGTCATATTTTTCTCGACAAAACCATGACGCCAGCAGACTAGCCAGAAAGGCAAAAGAAAAATAATTGAGGAACAGCCGGAGCCCTTTGCCGTTTCCGCGCGGGATAAGCGGCACACGCCGGACATCCACGCCGTGATAATCTTCGCGTGCAGGTGAAAAGAAACTATACCCGGGAAAAAAGGAACCGCCGGGATAATTTGGTTTTCCTGTCAACACCGTGACCTGATGCCCACGTTCCTTCAACCCCAGCGCCAGATCATTAATGCGGAAATCTTCAGGCCAGAAATATTGGGTGACAATTAAAACATGCATGTTATTTACGCCAAACAACCCGATTGACGTAATCGGTGTAACTGAAAATAATCCCGAAAACTTTTTCGGACACATTCGGGATGTTATAATCATCCGACCATGCGCAAGACGCGTTTGGCATCTTGTGTTTCCAGAAATAGATTACAATCGTTATATTCTAATTTATGGTTTGACCCGAATGGCGCTAAGATAAGGCCACCCACCCCTTACCCCTCCCAGGAGGGGATAATATATAAGACATTGCAGACCAGATAGTTCCCCTCCTTGGAGGGGATAATATATAAGACATTGCAGCCCAGATCGTTCCCCTCCTTGGAGGGGATAATATATAAGACATTGCAGACCAGATAGTTCCCCTCCTGGGAGGGGATAGGGGTGGGTTTCCTCTTTGGCTTAACTTAGTGCCATTCTGGTTTGACCCTGATTCTTCCCTGACGCGAAAAATAATATTGCTTTGTTACCCATGGATTATGCAAAGAAAGATTACTCGTAGAACATACAAAAATCATGCACAATAAAAACAAATTCAGAGAACGTCACGGAAGGCATCCAAATCAACCCCGGCTTGTTAAGAATACCTTTCAGCGTCCCCTGTTGAATTTCAGGATGCATGGGGACAACACATCCTCTTGTGCCATCTGGCGTTGCTCGCCGCAATATGGCATGACTACCTTTCTGCCGGATAAATTCAAAACCTAAACGCTGTAAAGCTTTGACGGCTTCTTTCCCGGACACCAAGGGGATTTTAGACATGGGCGGGCACTTCAAAGGTAGTTAATATCGAGGGCTCCGGTTCCGGCATAGGAAATTCTTCCAGATAAAGCCCGGTGGCTTCGCGCAGATTACCTAGAGCTTCATCAAAAGACTTGCCTTGCGTGGTCGTCCCCGTCTCGGGGTTGATGGCTATAAACCATTCATTTTCTTTCTGAATAATGGCTGACAAGCGCATATTTTACCTCGGAATTGATGAATTCAATATTTCTAAAATTTACATTACAACATGGCGTTGTCAAGTCCGTTTTGCGACAAATGCTACCAGGGCCACGGTGCTATTGGCGAGCGCCACAGCATGCCGGCACTTGATTTTAGCGGCGAATTCGCTTTCAAACTTTTTCGGACACATTCGGAATGTTATAAATCCGCCGCTATCCGCAGAGTTCGTTGCTCATCACGTTGAAACGCGTCCTTCGTTCTCAATGATATGCTTGCCATGCGGGTATGCCAATATCTTTTGATCGGAGGTGATGATAGGACAATCCAGAAGCCGGGCGGTCGCCACAATGATTTGATCGGACGGGTCCCGGTTGAACGCGCCGGAAAGCATTGTGCTTTCCATGACAATAGCCGGCGTCAACTCCAACAATGGGTATCCAACACAATCACCGCAATGCCTCCCAATCATCTTCAGCAACTGGATCGGCGGGACGTTCGTAACGAACAGGCTTACCACGTAAAGGGCAGGTATTTTCATCAGGGTTGACCGGAACACGCGCGATTACAAACACCTCCACATCGGCGCCAGGCTGAAATGGGACCGGATCCACGACCAAACGGCCTCCGGGTTCAATTTGCACAGTTGTATGATAAGTTGTCATCATTTATAATGTCGTAAAATCTCACATTTTCTGTCAATACAATATTCAAAAGATTATTTTCCACTGAGCGCCAAACTGCCTGAATCCGCATGTTTATACCATACAACCCGATTGACGTAATCGGTGTAGCTTAAGACTGCCTTCTTCAATGCTCCGGATATAGCCTTGTGCCCAAGCCCGATTCCGGCCTCCACTCTGGCCCTGACTCTGAGCAACTGACGACTTTACCTGTGCATTGCCCAGGGGCGTCTGACTTCCTAACCTTTTATGATACGTCAAGCGGCAAACACCGGCGGCAATTGAGCGTCCACAAGGAATCGCATGGGTCAAACGACCTCAAGCACAGGGTGATCCACATACCTTGATGCGTAGGCAATACAGGCGTGTATGTCGTCGGCTTCCAAGTCGGGAAAATCGCGAAGAATTTCTCTTTCGGTTGCCCCCTCAGCCAGCATATCAAGCACATCCTTCACGCGAATACGCATATTACGGACACATGGTTTCCCGCCGCATTGTGCAGGATTTACCGTGATTCTATTCATGATTACACAACGTACTCTTTGGAGAATGTATCCGTCAAGCGCTAAAAGTAACGCCGCCTATAACATTAGGGTCACGTCTGAATGGCACTAAGATAAGGCCACCCACCCTTTACCCCTCCCAGGAGGGGATAATATATAAGACATTGCAGACCAGATAGTTCCCCTCCTGGGAGGGGATAGGGGTGGGTTCCTTGATCCTCGGAAGTTAATTACCTGAACATCTATAGCTGGGGCGCTCCGAGCATCTTGACCGTGGCAACCAGATTGGCGCCGGCGCCGGCGACATCAGGCCGACTGCCGCGTGGATTTCCGGACCTGCTTGAGAATCCAGGGATAGGTCAGGGCGATCCCTTTCTGCAGATCGAACTGCGATTTCCAGCCGGTCGAATAAATCCGGTTGTTGCTGAAATTGCGGGAATGCACGCCCACCGGACCCGGCACCGTGCGCATATCGATTTTCTTTCCGGCGACAGCGGCGACCGTATTCACGAGGTCTTTTACGGAAACATATTGGGGACACCCGATGTTGACGGACTTATCGATATCGGACTGCATCAGGCGAAATATACCATCGGTCATATCGTCAACGTAGGTATAAGAACGAATCGCGGAACCGTCGCCCCAGATATCAATAACGCCGCCATCCTCCGCCTCCGCAATCTTGCGGCAGATGGCCGCGGGCGCTTTTTCACGGCCGCCGCGCCAAGTGCCCTCGGGTCCGTAGCAATTCTGGAACCGGGCGACACGGACCTTGATGCCGTACTTGCGGGCATAGGCCTGGGCCATGCGTTCGGAATAAAGCTTTTCCCAGCCATACTCGTTATCAGGATTGGCAGGCACAGCCTGGTCCTCGTTCATTTCCGGCTCGCCCGGCATCATGTCGCGATACACGCAAACGGAGGAGGAAAAGAAATACCGGGGAACCTTGAGCAGGGCCGCAGCCTGGGTCATATTAACATTGATCAGCATATTGTTATGCATGATTTCACATTCGGCTGAATGGATGAACCCCATGCCGCCCATGTCGGCCGCCAGTTGATAGACCTCGTCCAGCGCGCCGCTAGCCTTGGCCACGGCCTTAATACAGTTTTTCGGCAGGCGCAGATCGAGTTTTAGAAATTCATCTACCGCCGCGCGCGAGAATTCCGGGCGCTTAATGTCCACGCCACGCACCCAGTAGCCTTCCTGTTTCAAACGCTGCACCAGATGGCTGCCGATGAATCCGCCCGCTCCGCAAACAACCGCTGTTTTCATAATAAACGTCCTCAATAAGGTTCGGCTATCGAAAATATTCCGCCATCGGAACAGATGGGTTTTGACTGCGCAAACAATAGCAGAGCCGCATCCCCGGCTCAAGCTGTTGTACCGACTCAGGAACGGCCGGCCGCCACGGCGACATACACCGCCAAAGTGGCCCGGGCAGTCCGCTCCCACGAAAAACGGCTGGCGTTGATTCGTCCGCGGCGGCGCAGGTCGGCGCATAAGTCGGGATTTGACAGGCATTACCGGATAGTTGCGGCCATTTGATCCACCGACAACGGATCGAAATAAACAGCGCCATCGCCGGCCACCTCGGGCAAGGAAGCCGCGTTGGAACAGGCAACCGGCACGCCGGCCTGCTGAGCTTCCAGAACCGGCAGGCCAAAACCTTCATAAGTCGAAGGGAAAACTAGCAAATCCGCCCCTTTTAAAAGCGCGTCCTTGGCAGGCGCTTCAACATATCCGGTTGCAATCACATTTTTTGCGCCAAGATCAAGCGCGCGCGTGAAAAGTTTGAGATGGTGATGACATGATCGGCGCGCCGCGCCGACTGTTTAATAAAAAACCCCAGAGCAATCCTCTTCGCTGGAGGCATGAGACTGCCGAATGCGCAATAATTCAGGTCCGGCACCGTCACAACTGAAGGCAACCGGGAAAACAATGGCCCGACATAGCCCAGCGAATGGACAAGAGCGACGCCGTGTTTCGCCAGTAATGTGGGCAGACAATAATCCTGAGCACCTTTTCGGACACATTCGGGATGTTGTAATCCGCCATCCGCAGAGTTCTTTGTTCATCACGTTGAAACGCATCATTCATTCTTCATGACATGCTTGACGCGCAGGTATCCTTCCACGGCAACATCCTCGGTGTATTTGTCACCTGCCCCGGCTAAAAATTAGGTCAGATCAATTGGATGCGGGCGGCAACATCCTTAAAAAAATCTCTGGACCAGATCGTTAAAGCCTCCGGATTGGCGACAAACGGCGACACATCGGTCCTGGCCTGGTCAACCGGAAGCGCCGCAATGATCTCTTGGAGACGCGCCTGGAACAAATCGGCTGTCAAAAGTTTCATCTTATCCCAGTCGCCGCTTTGAATCATCCTCTGCTCCAGATGGCTCAAGTGCAGTTGAGGATGGTTCGCGGCAAACCAGACCAAATCGTACCAGTCCCGTCCCTTCACCCGGTTCTTCCAGCGGCGGCACAAAATGGCATGCATTTTGCCGGCAAACAGGTCCGCCAGAACATACGTACGCACGGAAAACGGGATGGGATGCAGTAGAAATCTGGTTTCCGTATCGAAACCAAGCGGCGGATTGATGTCCACCTCCAACTTGATTTTTAGCGCCTGGCCCCGCGGGAGCTGGCGGACCACGTTTGTGGCCGTCCGGATCAGCAAGAGTTGACTGAGAGTATCCGCCTTGATGAAAGCAGATTGAATCGCACGGTCACGTTTGGATTTGGATTGCACCTCGACCTCTAATCCAAATCCGCGTATTTCCTTTTGCAGGGCTTCGCAATAACGGCCAAAGTCGAAGCCCGGCAGCGGCGCCAGAAGAGAAAAATCCAAGTCTTCGGAATAGCGATCAAGTCCATGCAGGATACGCAGCGCGGTGCCGCCGTAAAACGCCGCCTTTTCAAAAAACTTACCGCGCCACAGGCCGAGCAAGGCCAACTCCTGCAGGATTTCCCGGAGCGCGCGCAGATAATCTTCCAGCCGGCGGCATTCGTAGCGTGTCATCATGCGGCTGATTACATCACTCACGCGCTGGATGCTCCTTTTTCAGCGGGACCGAGGAAGACCGGAATCGCGTACGAAGAAAATTCGTCATTCGGTGAATCCTGCGCGACCGGCAGGACTGCGCGATTGTTTCAAGTCGCTTCAAATTCATGCGGGACAATTCCCCCGGATCCATGCGGTGATGCTCAAATAAATAGGACTGGAAGTCGTTTGTCTTGCTAAGGGCGGGGCTGTGATCATGGCGGATAAAATCCGCCAGCGCCTTTTCACGGGAAGCAATCAAAAACGAGCGGCTATTATCCAAGGGTGCCAGATCGCAGCCAATCCGGTAAGCCGCAGCCGGAATTGACCAATAGGTAAAGCGGCCGATAGGAGTGGTAAATATCCGGCTTTTTCCGCTGGTCACCGAAGTAACCGTCTCAACACTTTCAGGAATCATACCGTAGTAACTCAGCGCATATTCAAGTGAAATATAGGAGGGCCCATAAATCAAATTGGCTAGAAGCTCCCTCGAAAGCGGCCCCCGACTAAACTCTTGGCCAAAAACATAGAGGCCTTTCTTAATTCGGATAATAGCCTTGCTTCGAATCAACCTGGTAATCTTGTCGCGGGGGCGCGCGTAGTCCTTCAGACAGTTTGTGAGCGTGACATAGTCAAATTCCTCATACGGAATACGCTGACGCAGATGATTCATCATTTTTTCACCACATGGGCGGGCAACTCCATCCAATTGGCTAAAATTTATATAATACACCCCAGTATGTCGAGCTAATTAAGACATACTGGCTACATTTCATATGGCCAAGACGAAACGTGGCCCTCCGAAAGATTATCCTTGTAAATCTAGCGTTCTTTTCGCGTCCCGCCAGCCAGTAGTCAGCGCAACTCTGGCTACTGGCTGGCGGGTAATTATAAAATGTACTTTTTGAAAATGTATCCGTCAAGCGCTCAAATCACCGTCCCCAAATCACGGGTGCAAGTCAGTTCCGTAGGGATTACGCTCTTATCTTTGCGGCAAAGCCGCTTTGGAGCAGTAATTATAATTAGGCTCTTCTCCCTAAACAGTGGGTAAATCTGACATACAAGAGGCTTTTGAAGGCTGGTAGCATTGCTTCAAATCAGTATTCAAGGATGTGAAAATCTGGTATGAATTCCGAATGCACAAATACAAACGCTTATGGGATGCGTATCGCTTCGCAGGTTTCCGTCCTAGTTCAACAGTCCGGGGCATCTTCGGCGATCCGAAAGCCCGTGTTATTCGCCTGCAACGGCGGGGAAAAAAACGCGATGTGGTGCCTGTGGCCACATCCAGAGCGGTTGGTACGATCGCCGATTGCGCCGAGTGCGAGACTTGTCTTGTGGAGACAACCGGATCTACCTGGAACTGGAAATCCGGCGCGTCGATTGCAGGGGCTGTGGAGCCGTGAAGCCGGAGCGCCTGAACTGGCTGGCGGACTGTCCGTTTTACACCAAGCGCTTCGCCTACTTTGTGGGACGAAGGTGTCGGTCCTCGACGATCAAAGATGTGGCCCAAGAAACGCATCTGGACTGGAAGACGATCAAGGCGCTGGAGATGCAGTACATGCGGGAACAGCTCCGCAGGCTGGGAAGGCCCGGCCCGAAAGTGATCGGCATCGACGAGATATCGATCGCGAAAGGACACACGTATCGCATCGTCGTGAGCGACCTGGTGCGGCGCCGGCCGATCTGGTTTGGGGGCCAGGACCGCTCGGAAGAGAGCATGGACCAGTTCTTCGCGTGGCTGGGGCCTCGGAAGAGCCGCGCGATTCGGCTTGCCGTTATGGATATGTGGAAGCCCTTCCGAAAGTCCACCCTGAAGGCTCAAAACGCTCCGCAGGCCAGTATTCTGTTCGACAAGTTCCATGTCATAAGCCATCTGGGAGAGGCGTTGGACACGGTGCGCAAGAGCGAGTATGCGCGGCTGACCGGCAAGAATCGACGCTTCATCAAAGGCCAGAAGTTTACGTTGCTTTCTCACCGAGAGAACCTTACCTGCCAGGGCCGCCAGTCCTTGAAGCTTCTGCTCAAAGCCAACAAACGCTTGAACACTGCCTATGTGCTCAAAGAGGCATTCGGACAACTCTGGGACTACCAAGCCGAAGGCTGGGCACGTCGCTTTTTCGAGAACTGGCGCGCATCCCTGAAATGGCAACGTCTGGGACCCTACGAGAAGTTCGCCGCCATGATCGATCACCACTGGGATGGAATTGCGGCCTACTGCAAACCCGAGAACAAAGTTGGACTCGGTTTCGTCGAAGGCTTCAACAACAAAATCCGGGTCCTTCAACGACGCGCCTACGGTCTGCGCGACGAAGAGTACCTGCGCCTCAAGATTCTTACCTGTATGCTTCCGCCGATCTGATAACATTCAAAGCCTCTTCATCCTGCAGCGTTAGCGCAGGGATTAAGCGTGTTGCCTCGGTCAAGGATCGATATCAAAACGAGTTTCCAACCACATATTCTGCGACTAAATCATTAAAATCACCCACTGTTTAGGGAGAAGAGCCTATAATTATGGCCTTTAGACCCCCGCGACCTTGCGTCGCGGGTGAAGAGATTGGCTGGAAAAGCAAGCTTTTCCAGCCAATCTGTCGTCCCTGCCGCACAAGGCGGCAGGAGGCGCACTCCAAAAAGTCGCTCGAATAAATCCCCTACGGAACTGACTTGCGCCCCCAAACAACCCGGTTGACGTAATCGGTGTAGCTAAGAATGATCCTGAGAACCTTTTCCGACACATTCGGGATGTTATAATCCGCCGCCATTTTTAGAGTGCGTTCGGCATCACGCCCCTGGCTCGCCAGTATGTTCAAGCCTTGTTCCACCCGGTCCCAGTTGAACCCTGTCAGCATGACCGCGCCTTCTTCCATGCCTTCCGGCCGTTCATGGGCTTCGCGAATATTCAAGGCGGGAAAGTTCAGGATTGAGGATTCCTCGGTGATGGTCCCGCTGTCGGAGAGTACCGCCAGGGCGTTCTGTTGTAGCTGAACATAGTCACAAAAACCAAGCGGTTTCAGAAACTCCACCCGGCGATCCATTTTAACTCCCGCCTTGGCCAGGCGCTTCCTGGTCCGCGGATGAGTGCTGACAATCACCCGCTGCTTATAGCGTTTGGCCAAGCGGTTCAACAGGTCGAGCAGTTTTTCAAATTGCGGCGGCGCGTCGATATTTTCTTCCCGGTGCGCGCTGACCACGAAATATTCGTGCGGCTCAAGCGCCAGGCGCTTGAGCACATCCGAGCGGTCAATCTTGGCGCGGTAATAGTGGAGGACTTCATACATGGGGCTGCCCGTTTTGATAACGCAGTCCGGCGGTATCCCCTCCCGCAGGAGGTACTCACGGGCAATGGAACTGTAGGGCAAATTGATATCGCTGATATGGTCCACGATCTTGCGGTTGATCTCCTCCGGCACCCGCTGGTCGAAACAGCGGTTGCCCGCTTCCATGTGAAAAATTGGGATTTTACGTCGCTTGGCGGCGATGGCCGCCAGACTGCTGTTGGTATCGCCAAGGATCAGCAGGGCATCCGGTTTTTCCTTGGCCAGGATCGGGTCGATCCGGATGATGACCTTTCCTATGGTTTCAGCCGCATTGGCGCCGGCGGATTCCAAGTAATAATCGGGCTTTCGGACTCCAAGGTCCTTGAAAAATATTTCATTCAACTCGTAGTCATAGTTCTGGCCCGTGTGCACCAGGATATGCCGGGCATGGCGCTCAAGCACGGCCATTATACGGGACAAACGAATAATTTCCGGACGCGTTCCGACGATAGTCATGATTTTCATAATTATTTCAACGCTCCCATGCGATATTCGAATGTTGCCAGTTCAGCCACCATCTCCGGCACGGAAGGAGGACATTGATATCCGGCCGCTGCCCACAATTGACGATTCAAGGGTTCCCGGATAGTGGCCAAGGTTCGATCCACACCTGTTTTTGCCGGTCCGGGCATAATCGCAATATCCGCGCGCTTGAATTCCTTGGCGAAACACTGCAACAAATCCGCCTTGGAAATAGATCCCGCCGGCACAATATGCTGAAGGTGCGGCAGCGTTACTCCGGACCGGATAATTCCCTGACACAGCTTGGCAAACTGAAGCGTCGTCACTCCATTCCATTGATGGTTCGTGTATCCGGTGACTTGCGCCTGGCTGGGCTGACGCCGGAACCATTCCAATAAAGACGCATACTCTTTAAATTCCGGCCCAATAATCGAACAACGCAGGTTGTGAACATTCGGCAAAAACGATTCCCCCAAACTCTTGGTTTTGCCATAAACATCGAGGGCATCATGCGCGTCGTTTTCCGTGTAGGCGCCACGCTGACCCGAAAAAACGCAATCTGTTGCGATTTGTAAGATTCGTGCTCCGGTCTGCGCCGCCGCCTGCGCCAATTCATACGGGAATAAGGCATTAATCCGGATCGCGCGCTCGATGGTCTCGGCTGCATCATCGCGAATATACGACTTGATTATGCCGATGGCATTTACAATCCAGGACGCATCGCCGATGACAGCCGGCAATCGTTCTGGGATGCTGACGGCCAGATCGCAGATCCGCCAATCGACCTGGGGCAACTTGTGCCGACAAAGCTCAGCCAGGCCGCCGGTGCGGACCGTCGCGGCTACGGTCAACCGGGAATCGCGGCTCAAAAAGTCCGCAACCATGGACCCCAACATTCCACTGCCGCCGAATATAAGGACTTTACTCATGACTATAGTGTTTCAGATATAACGTAATAATTCAGGACGAAGCAAACGTCCAACATTCAACACGCAACGCTCAACGTTCATATTTGGACTGCTCACCCGTTGCCATCTCCGTTCCCTTCATTGTGCGTTGAAGGTTGAGCGTTTCGGATCCGTCAACGGCGGAGAACGTTTTTGCGTTCTGAAGTTAATTGCCTGCACATCTATGGCGCGTTCGGAGAACGCGCTCCACCTTCGCCAGTCTACATCTCCAACGTCGCTTACATGAATTAGGACCGGCAGCCGCCGCTCAACTTTTCCTGTAGCCGACCACGTTGGGGTCGGTGCCTCTCTTCTGTAGCCGACCACGCTGGGGTCGGTTCCTCTCTTCTGTAGCCGACCACGTTGGGGTCGGCCATCCGCCAATTCAAAGACCGCGCCCAGCGTGCGCGGCTACAAAAGATTGCAATTCCTATACGTTAAATTAGGCTCCGCAGCGGAGCGACTTCGACTGTAGCCGACCACGTTGGGGTCGGTGCCTCTCTTCTGTCGCCGACCACGTTGGGGTCGGTGCCTCTCTTCTGTAGCCGACCACGTTGGGGTCGGTGCCTCTCTTCTGTAGCCGACCACGCTGGG
>CAZALU010000046.1:0-4865 GCA_964486075.1 uncultured Verrucomicrobiota bacterium | reverse complement strand
TCGGCCATCCGCCAATTCAAAGACCGCGCCCAGCGTGCGCGGCTACAAAAGATTGTCCGCCGGAGGCGGATCCGCCTAAGGCGGAAAATTCCTATACGTTAAATTAGGCTCCGCAGCGGAGCGACTTCGACTGTAGCCGACCACGCTGGTGTCGGTTCTTCTTTTGATTTATAACGAACACTCCTTTTTAGCCCACTCCATATATTCTTTCAGTCCAGTCTCAATAAACACAGATGGTGTGAAACCAAACGCTGCCTGTGCCGCGCTGATATCTGCCAAGCTGTGCTGCACATCTCCAGGTCTTGGAGAGCCATAAAGCAGCTTAATATTGATACCCACAACCTCTTGCAAGATTTCTACCAAGCGGTTAATGGTTATTCTGCCGCCACTGCCAATGTTAAAAGCGCCAGAGACCTCCTTCGCCATGGCAGCCTTGATATTAGCCTGAACGACATCACCCACATTGACAAAATCGCGAGTTTGTTCACCATCACCGAAAATGGTAATTGGTTCGTTGCGCAGTATTTTGAAGGCAAATATTGGAATAACATTGCCGTAAGCGTCAAACCGCTGATTTGGGCCAAACACATTGAAGTAGCGCAAACAAACGGCTTCCATTTTATAGAGTTTTGCATAGGAGAGACAGAGCTTTTCCATGCATAGTTTGGTACAACCGTATGGGGTATATGGCTCAATTGGATGATCTTCTTTAATGGGAATGGTTTTCAATTCACCGAAGATACCGGCAGACGAGGACGCCACAATTTTTCTGACGCCTGCATAACGCGCCGCCTCCAGCACAGTGAGAGTGCCTAAAACATTAGTACTCGCATCGACAAGAGGATGATCAATTGAGCGCTTATTGCCAACCGAAGCCGCCAGATGAAAGACAACTTCTACGCCTTGCATGGCTTTGGTTACGACAATCTCATCACAGATATCACCCTGTATAAATCGCACTTCGGGAAACGGGTGGAGGTTGTTTGGGTATCCCGACAAAAGATTATCCAAAACAATGACTTCATTGCCGTCCGCAAGAAGTTGCTTCACCAAATTGGAACCAATAAATCCGGCGCCGCCGGTCACAAGTGTTTTCATGGTGGGTCCTTATACCAATAAATCCTGCCTTCTCCTGTAATTAAAACGGCTGCCGTCATCATGATTAAAACGCAATTAGGAAGAGCAACGTTAGCGCGTTCGGAGAACGCGCTCCACCTTCGAAAATCTACTCCTCCAACTCAGCTTGCACGTAGGACAAATTCCGCAGGATTATTTCCAGTTCCGGGAGCGATAGCGGCCGAGCATTGTTGGAATGATAATCCTCCTGCTTTGAAACGTGCACCTGTCCTTTTGTGAAGAATACGCTGTAGTTCAAATCACGGTTATCGGCCCGAATGCGGTAGTAATCTCCACAATCCTCGGCCTTGGCCATCTCTTCCCGGGTCAGCAAAGTCTCGTACAGTTTTTCACCATGGCGGGTACCGATGACCTTGACCGGATTGGCGGCCTTGAAAATCTGCTTCAGGGCCTGGGCCAGTTGACCGATGGTCGCGGCCGGCGCCTTCTGGATAAAAATATCGCCGGGCGTGGCATGCTGAAAAGCGTACACCACGAGATCCACGGCATCATCAATGGACATCATGAACCGCGTCATAGCCGGATCGGTGACCGTCAGTGGCGTGCCCGCCTTAATCTGCTTGATAAACAGGGGGATAACTGAGCCCCGCGATGCCATGACATTACCGTAACGCGTACCGCACATTACCGAACCGACGCCGGCGGCGATCCGCGATTTGGCCACCATGAGTTTTTCCATGAGCGCCTTGGTCATGCCCATGGCATTGATGGGATACACCGCCTTGTCCGTGCTCAGCACGACCATCTTCTTGACCCGGTGCTCCATGGCCGCCGCCAGGACATTTTCCGCTCCCAGCGAATTGGTCATTAAGGCCTCCAGTGGATAAAACTCGCAGGATGGCACCTGTTTCAAGGCGGCGGCGTGGAAGATGAAGTCAACCCCCTGGACGGCGTCGCCAACGCTGGAGCGGTTGCGTACATCGCCGATGTAAAACTTGATCTTGGGATTGCGATACTCAATCCGCATATCCTCCTGTTTTTTCTCATCGCGGCTGAAGATCCGGATTTCGCGGATATCGGTCTCCAGGAAGCGTTTCAGCACGGCATTGCCGAAAGTGCCAGTGCCCCCGGTGATCAACAATATTTTGTCTTTAAACATAAGTATTTTCCCTATGACACAAACCCTATTAACTCCGAATCAAGCATAATGCTCTATATTTCACGACCCAAGTTCTAACCTAATCCTCATTACTACGAGCTTTATATGTTATCATCGCATGAAAAACAACGAGGATATTTACCACGTTTAATACCATCTAGTTTTAGCTCTAGCGGAATTGAAGTTCTGTTTTCAATTTTTATATAGCAGTCTTTGTTTTTTTCCCAGATATTCGTGCCCATAGAGCCCGTAAATGTCGCCCAAATGCCATCGATACCGACATGCATATTCTGGCGTGGGATGATGACGCTCACCCATACTGTCTGATTGGCGTTAGCGTTCGTGCTACCACTCCATGAAAGCTTATTGGTCGCAAGATAGCCGGACCTCTGTTCCGGAAGCTCAGAAAAAGACTGGCCGCCATCAAGGGACACTCTTATCCGGGCCGAGACATCTTGCTTGTCCGCATAATTTCTCATTTGAACAGAAATTTCCTCAAGAGAAATAGGACTAGAAGCTATAAATTTAAGTTTTAATTCAGCATTGGTTTGACTCCAGGCAATACCGCGATATCCAACTTCCCACTCTTGACCATTTTCGCAATTCCGAATGCACTGTTTCCCACTATCCAACGTAGTTACAACTCGAAATCGTCCATCGCGATAAAGCACAAGTTCACTGTTGGATTTAAAAATACCCTGCGGAATGACATGCGATATTCCTGGAGTGGAAATCCTGACATAACCACCCTGCGAGCATAGTAATTCCGGACTACGCAACGCAAGCTGTTGCGGCGTTTTCGGAAAATCTCGCAGAATGATGCTTTCCCCCGGCATCAAGCCGAACTGAACTGGCAGTAATTCAACCGTCTTTCCCGCTGACAAAACGACTTTAAACAGCCGACTATTTCGACTTATTTCAATATTCTTAAACAGCGAACCATATGTTTTCCAAAACTTTTCATCGGCATGCCCTACTACAACAAAATCATAACGCCCTCCTCGAAGCGTATCGGACCACTCTTCGGGAGTCATCCGAGTCGTCCATATATCCCCCTTAAAATATGGGTCGCCCAAACTCCAAGACCAAAAATTAGCGCGCCTGGGATCCAACTCATACCGCAATATGGTCGGTTCAAAACCAGACGTATTTTGCCAAATCACATATACCTTGTTCGTTGTCGGAACCACGGAGGCAATATCTTCCGCCATTTGGCGAATGGTTTTGCGCATGGAACTCATCTCCGGAGGAAAGAATCGACTTTTGCAAAAACCAACGGATAATGGAGTAGATATAAACATAAGCAACGCTACAACCGCGAGAACTACTACAAAACTTCTCTGCTTGGATACCGCGCTTGCTGCGTCTTTGCGTAATGGATAGAGATACGTTGCACAGATGACAAGACTCCATCCAAGCCAATAGCTGCTCATATAGCGTCCATACGACGCTACGCGGAGCGCTTCGTATGGAGAGAATGCACTAAGATACAAATACAGCAAGCCACATGAATAAACCCCAAAGCCCACCAGCAATATCGCATGCAGGACAATGATTCGATGTGTTTCCCTCGATGACCCGTTGATGTACCAATATAATCCCACAAGGATAACAACCCACACCAATAACCCCTTTGACGCAACCTCAGAAGAATGTGTCTTGATCGTTTTACCAACAGGTGTTTTATCAAAAGAATCCAGGAAGGCATTGATCACCTGTTTGTCCTGTAGGCTAGCCTCTTGTGAAAAACTGCGTCCTGCCTCCCGCAACGAAACACGAGGCTTGAAATGTTGAGACAAATTCAACGATGAAAGCCGACCTTGCCAGCTGTTATTCGCCAGCAGGGGAGAAGCAATTAAGATTGTTATAACCAGCAATTGCATTAACCATTGCCGGCGTTGCAATCGATCGCTAAGCGATCGGCGCCAATCATTGGCCACCATGCCGACAAAGCGCCGGCGGACTAGGCCCACCTGATCAATACAGACAATCACAACGATAATTACAGCGAAAAATAGCCCGTTTAGTTTAATTAAAGGCAGACAAAATATGGCAGGTATTATTTGCAGAATAGCACTATTGTTCCGAATTTCAGCGAAAAAATATATCAGCAATGATACACCAAAGACAAATCCCACAATATGATCCACACTTAGATTTTCAAATCCTAAAGACAGAAAGACTATGGCCATATATCCGAATAATAGAGCTAAAACAATGACGAGATATCGTTTCCATTCAATATTTTTGAGTAAACAAACAATCCCGGATAGAAGAATCAAATTTTGCGCAAAATATGTATGGCCTTCAGAATAACCGGTAAAGCTTAAAACAAAATATTGGAACAAGGCTGTTGCCGGCGGATAATCTTTAAATGACAGGGAACTTCCGGCTCCAATCAAACCATTCGTACTAACCATCTCTTTAATGACTCTTCCCCAATGTGAAAATTCATCCCAAGAAGAATATGTATAACTCGGATATTTCAGCCATAAGAGCCAGAATCCAGCAATGAACACCACCATCCCTGGACACAGGAGATGACGAAACGACTTCCAAGCATAACGGCCACGCCACCAGACAATTCCCAGAAATAGTCCAAATCCTATTCCAATAACAAGGTAGGTAC
>CAZALU010000045.1:0-24299 GCA_964486075.1 uncultured Verrucomicrobiota bacterium | reverse complement strand
GGCTTCATCCGGCCTTTCAGGAACTCGAAGAATTCCTAATTTGGAACCGTAGTGGTGGATACCGTGCCTACACCAACTGCAAAAACCGGCGGAGTACACCCCGCTTATATCGCCATTCCGCTGCTAGTGATCGGCGCGATCCTGGCGGCCGCCGGCATTCACGGTTATTCCTTTGCGGCGTGGCATGCCGCCATTGATGGATCACCGCAAAGCGAAGTGTTCCTGCATGAAGCCAAGGGCTACCGATCGGACGACTGGCTTGTGGCCCTGCCCCACGCCCTTGCCCAGCGCGCGGTCAGCCCGGCCTTTCCCGCGGACAACCCGCTGGTCGGCGACGGACATTACAACATGATCGTCAGCGGTCCCGCGCCGGTCCGCGATTTGACGGTCCTGTTCCGCCCCCAGGTCTGGGGCTATTTCATTTCCGGCGATATCGGGTTGGCGTTCCAGTGGTGGTTAGGCGTGCTGGGACTTTGGATTGCAGTCTGGCTGGTCCTGCTCCGGCTGACAGCCAATGACCGCTGGACATCGTCCTTTGGCGCCACGGCCCTGCTTTTTTCGCCGTTCTGCCAGGCCTGGTCGCTGAACTGCGCGCCCTCGGTTATTTTTGCCTGCGGCCTCCTGCTGGCCTTGCTCCGCTTGCGCGAAGCGTCGGGTAAACACCGGATACTGATGGCGGGCGCGGCGATGGCCTGGTTTGGGACGGCATTCCTGCTGACCTTCAATTACACACCCTACCTGGTCAGCCTGATCTACCTGGTTGTTTTGATGTTTGCCGGTTTCGTGTTCACATATCCTGCACGCCTGGCTAATACCCGTCACCGCTGGATTGGCGCCGGACTGGCCGGCCTGGTCATCCTCGGATTGGGCGCATACGTTGTCATCAGCAACTGGGAAACGATCCTAGTTATTCAGCACAGCGATTATCCCGGCCGGCGTATTTCCATCGGCGGTGATCAAACGATCTGGCATATTTTCAGGGGCAACATCCTCAGCCTCAAGCCGCCGCCGGACTGGCGTTATTTGAATCCGTGCGAAGGCGCCGCGTTTTTCATGGCTTTCCCGCTGGTCGTGGCTGCCCTGCTCCGCGACTGGTGGCGGAGCCGCAAAGCGCCCCAAGCTTTGTTCTTCTGGATTGGAGGATATATTCTCTTTCTGTTGGTTTGGAACTGCACCGGCTTGCCCGAATTTTTATCTCGCTGGACACTCCTCAATCGCGCTCCGCCCAATCGCACGCTGCTGGGGCTGGGGATTGCCGACCTGTTCCTGCTGGCTGGCTACGTGTCAACCCGGCGCCAGGCGGCGCCCGCGTTGCGAAAGGAAAACATTTCGCCCTGGATTATCGGCGCGTTCTGGATTACGTTCCACCTGGCGCTGGCAATCAGGCTATCGAATTATTTCCCGGGGTATGCCTTGGGAACAGCCCTGATCGGCGGACTCTTTGCCATGGCCCTGGCGCCCCTGCTCTACCTGGTGCCGCGCCTGGTGCTGCCGGCCATTATGGCCGTTTCCATTTTTGCCACTTATGACATCAACCCCCTGGCCCGCGGGGGTACGGCCTTTATTCACGACAATCCGCTTTCGCAAAAAATCATGGAGCTGGACCGGGAATCGCTCCGGCAGGGCCGGCGGCCGGTCTGGATCGCCTACGGCGACATGCTCCTGCCCAACCTGTTCCGCATGCTCGGCGCCCGGGCAATCAACGGGGTACACGCCTATCCCCAGCTCGAATTATGGAAAAAGTTGGATACGGATGGACAAGGCCGATCGATCTATAACCGCTACGCCCATGTAGTATTCGACCTGCCGGCGGCGGAGAATGACATCTCTTTTTACCTGCAGCAACCGGATTTATTCATAGCATCCTTGAGCCCGGCGCACCCCCGTTTCACCGAACTGGGCGTGGATTACATTCTCGGCCTGGACCATCAGACCGCAACCTTTGACCGCCTGCCCAACCTGCAAAAGTGTTTTTCATTCGCAGGGAAACATATTTACCGGGTCGGCAACAACAAAAAGCATGGATTCGTGGAGGACATTCATGAGCATTGAACCATGGCTGGATCAATACGGGGCCGGGGCATTATTTTGCGGCGTGGTGATCGAAGGACCGATCACGCTCTCCCTGGCCGGATTCTTGGCGCACCGGGGATACCTGAACTTCTTCGCGGTCTTGGCCACCGCCTGCCTGGCCGTCTTCCTCGTGGTGGAAATTGCCTGCCAGGCTCTGCACTATCGCGAGGACGTCCTCTTTTAGTCTTAAGAAGCATTGAATTCAGGTTGAACCGGTACCCGTCTTCCGGTATGGTGACCGGCACGATTCGAATGTTCAGTTAATTACTTTATTAGTATGAAAACACTGTATTCAGAATTACCGCCCGAGCTTGCGCAGCTTGGCATCGCCGCGCTGGAAGAATGGTTCCTGACGCATTTGGAGGAACCTGCGCTCCCGTTTGACGTGCTGGCCGCTATTCTCGCTTCGTTCCAGGAGCGAGGTCACACGGAACGGGCAGAAACCTGCGCTGACTTCATGCATGACGTCCTCGCCCAGCGCCGCGACGACGAACACCTTCTGGCGCTCTGGGAATTGCGCGCCGAATGGCACTCCACCGAGCCGGCTTTTGTCGGAATCTGCGTCACCAAACTGGAGACCGTCTTCCGGGGCCAATCCCGGATGGAAGTATTCATCCGTAATGCCGGCTTCGACAAAACCGAATCAGCGACGGAAAGCCTGCGCAGACTTAAGGTCCTGCGCGGTCTGAAACCAGGCACGCTCTGCTGGGAAAAGACATGGGGCATGGGAACCGTAATCGAGATTGCCGAGTATGACCAGCAGGTCCGTATCGATTTTGAAAAAAAGCAGGCGCACCGGATGTCGCTGGCCTACGCCGCCGAAAGTTTGTCCGTGCTCCCGGAAGATCACCTGCTGGTCAAGCGCCAGCGGGATGGCACCGGTTTTTCCGAGTGGGTCCGGCAGGACCCAGCCGGAGTCGTCAAATCAGCTTTGCACAGTTTCGGACCACTGAGCGCCATAGCGCTCCAGCAATTGCTGGCTGGTAGAATTTTTCCGGAAACTGAATGGAAGCGTTTCTGGGACGCCGCGCGCAAGCAATTGAAGAACGATCCGCTGGTGGAGTTCCCGGCCCGACGCAACGATCCCATCCGGCTGCTGGAGAGCGAAAAAAAATATAACAATGCCTGGCTGGCCGCACTGGTCGCTGAAAGAGATTTTGACGCGATCCTCGGACAAATTGAGGGCTGGAAAAAAGCACAGGGTTCTGCCGACGTCGGCCATATTCCGCCGGCGATCCACAACCGCCTGGATTTCATCATCCAGAGCGTCGATAAAAGTCAAGGATCAAAGCGCGCCCACGCTCTACTCCTGGCGGACGATATCGGCATTCTTGCCGATCTGCCGGACGCCTCCGTTCATCTTACCGCATTATTCAATCCGGAAACAGTGGTTAACTTGTGTCAGCAATTGCCGCTGGCCTTAACACGACGCCTGCTTTTTTTTCTAAACCAGCGCGATGGCAGTCAGACCGCGGACCTGCTGCTAAGGATCCTCCCGGACTTGGCCCAATCGTCTTTCAACGAAGCCATGGATACGCTCCTGAAAAACGGAGCGGAATTGCGCGTGATTGACAGCATGCGCCCGCTTGTCGCAACGGGCAAAGCTACACCCGAAATGGTTTGCTGGCTTTGCCGTCATACCGATTTTTCCTGCCGGCACGGCATCTGCCCCATGGGCCGGCTGTTAATCGAGGCCTTAAGCGCTGTAGAAAACGACACGCTCCGCGGAGAGCGTCTGAAGGCAAAGCATCAAATTCGGGCGTTGCTGGAACAATCCGATTGGTTGGCCAAGATGCTGGGCATCGTTGAGGCTTTGGATCGCCGCCAGTTTCTCGATCGTCTTAAAAAAACGTCGGCTTGGTCGACACTGGAGCGCCGCGCGATGATTTACCGCATAACGCAATCCTTCCCTGAACTGCAGGATTTCCTCCTTATGGAAGAAGCATCCACACCCACCGCCCCGATCCGACGGCTGACTTCCCAGCGCAGTTATCGTGAGCGGCAGGCCCAATTGCACAAACTAATCACGCAGGAGATCCCGCAAAACACCCAGGACATCGCCACGGCCAGGAGCTACGGCGATTTACGCGAGAACTTCGAATACAAATCGGCCCGTGAAACGCAGGGTATCCTGATGCGCCGCCGCATGGAATTGGAACATGTACTGAACACAACGGAAAGCACGAATTTTGAAGGATTCCAAACCGCATCCGCCGGCATGGGAACCTGTGTTAGCATTACCCATGGAGATGGACGGCACGAGCGCTTCGCCATTCTGGGAGAGTGGGACAATGCAGAACGCTTGGGCATCATTTCCTCAAACTCTAAACTGGCCGAAGCCCTGCGCGGGCATAAACCCGGCGATCAGGTTGCCATTCCTGCCGACAGCGGATCGGCAATAGTAACGCTCAAGGAAGTTAGCGGATTGACGGACGACATCAAGTCCTGGCTCAGCACTACCCCGACGCAGGCTCAACCGCCTCCCGTATGACATAGATCGGCTTGCCCTGAGATTCGTGGTAGGTGCGAATCTGGATTTCGGCCAAGAGCCCCATGCTGATGAACTGAATCCCGAAAAAGACCAGCATAAAGGAAGTGATCACCCAGAACGGGCGCTTGATCAGGCCGGCGGCAAATTCGGTCGCGAACCAGTAGTGGGAAAGGTTGGCAAGCCCCATAAAAGCCAGAAGCCCAAGGCCCAGCAGACCCGTCATCAGCCCCCATTTCCCGAAAATCTGGATTGGGCTTTTGCTGTAACGCATTTGGAAAGACACTGTTATCAAGTCCAGAATTACGCGGGTAATGCGCCCCAGGCCATACTTGGATTGGCCGTGCCGCCGGGGGTGATGCGTCACAACGACCTCAGTCACGGACCCGCCCACCCAGCTCGCCAAGGCTGGGATGAAGCGGTGCATATCGCCGTAGAGCCGAACATTTTTCATTACCTCGGCGCGGTAAGCCTTGAGCGTGCACCCGAAATCGTGCAGGCGCACCCCGGTGATCCTGCTGATCAGCGCGTTAGCCATGATGGACGGCAGGCGCCGGTGCAGGAAGGCGTCCTTGCGGTCCTTACGCCAGCCGCTGACTACGTCAAACCCGCGATCCATCTGTTCGAGCAAGATGGGAATATCGTCCGGATCGTTTTGCAGATCCGCATCCAGCATGATTATGATTTCGCCCCGGGCATTATCGATCCCGGCGCTCATGGCGGCAGTCTGGCCAAAATTACGACGAAGGCGAATTAGTCGCAGGTGCGGATTTGCCGCAGCCTGTTGGCGCAATTTTTCCCAAGTGCCATCCGTGCTGCCATCATCCACCAGAATGATTTCATGGGTCCGCTTAAGGTGGGACAGGGATTCCTTAAGTTTCTGGCAGAGCGGCTCAACATTATCAATTTCGTTGTAAACCGGGGCAATTACCGATAGATCTACCATGGTCTGGATCCTCCAGGCTACACATCACGCATTTACCGGACAAATTACACTATTGCCGGAACGGATGCAACTACGAGCAAAGGGATAACAGCAATTCGCATTATGACTTAACATGGATGATTTTGCATGTAGACACGGCGGCTAAGCGCCGTGGCTACAGCATTCATGGCCCTGCCGGGACCGTTTTATCCCCCAACCCGCCTGACCAGATGCCGGTAGATGAAATAGTGTCTTCTCTATTCATAATTTACATGGCTGTTGCATGCCCCATCAACCAATAAAACCGACCTCCGATTTCTTCCCGCCGAACCACCTGCCAACGTCCCGTGGCCAGGATTTGATCCCTAAATTCATGGTGTTCATTACGAGATGCCAGCAGGATAATCACAGGCTCGGCCTGCTGCGCCAGCGTAGCGGCCTCTTCCAGGGTTGTCACCCGTTTGGGACGCAGATTATAAAAGATAAGAGCGCCTTCCGTATTCTCGGTCAGGTCATAGCCCCACAGGGTTGCGCCGGACGGCAGGACATCCTTTATAACCGCGCATAAAGGTTTGCTCGTCTTGTGCTCGTTCAGGGGTTGTTCAAGGAATAACCCCATCGCAAAACCAGCTCCCATAATCAACAGTGCTATTCCCACGCAGACAGTCCGCCGCCGTTCGAGCCACAGCGCGCGCAGGACCCCAACGGCAATGATTCCCATAACGATGATCCACCCCACAGATATGAAATTTACGCTCTGACCGAAAACAATACGGACCAGCGGCGCCAGTGTCACGCCCAGCACCAGGATCGCGGTGAATAGCCACGCCAAAGCTCGGCTCCAGGCCGGACAGGTCCTATCCCCCGCAAACCATTCAACCCAGGCTCCGCACAGCATGGCCACGGGCGGCAAAAGCGGCAAGAGATATTGATTATCCTTTCCGCCCACGGCGCTTAAGAGAACGAACATTGCACCAACCCACCAGGCCATATAATTCCAGAAGCGTCGCGCCTCAGGCCCGTCGTTACGCCACTGTTGCCAGACCACCCAGATTCCTGCCGGTATGATCAAGAGCCATGGAAAAGTTGCCGCTAAAACAAGAGGGATATAATAATACCAAGATTGGGTCGGCCCCGCCTGACCCAGGAAACGTAATAAATGATTATCGATAAAAAAAACGCGGAAATAGGTTGCCCCGCCCTTTAACCATAGCGCCCAGAGCCAGCCGCCGGCGATCAGGCCCAGAATTCCCAATCCCAACAGCGGATGCCAGGAGCGTAACAATGCCCACTGCCGATGGCTCAAAAAAAAACCGCCGACAGACGCCAAGATCAGCGCCGGCCCAATGGCGCCTTTACATAGGAATGCCAGTGCCAGCGCGACATAAAAAAGGGCGGACCATAACAAGAAGCGCCGGGCGCGCTCAACCATGCGATAAAAGGCCAGCATGGCCAGCGCAACAAAAAAAACCAGGCCGTTATCAATCATGGCCCCGTGGTTTACCTCCAGGAAAAGCCACATTGAAGACAGGCTGACGAGCGCCCCTTGGGCGCCGAGCACACCCAGCCGACGGCGCGCTAGAATATAGGCCGTTACCAGCGTCGCCATCGTAAAAATAAAGACCGGGATGCGCACCACCCAATCCCGGTAGCCCAGCCATTTCAGAGGCAACGCGATAGCCCAAGTATAGAGAGGCGGTTTCTCGAGAAAGAGATGGCCATTGAGGTAGGTGGCAACCCAATTGTCATTTTCGATCATCTCGCGGGCAATTCCAGCCTCCCGCGCCTCAGCCGGCCGCCACAAATCGTGGCCAAAAGTGCCGAAGATGTAGAGGGGCAAGGCGATTAGCAAGGCCAGGCCCAATCCGCGCAGTCCGCCTACTTTGCGCTGTGTATACGGAATATTCATGGTCAGCTCAATACCATCTAACGAGTTCCCCGGCACGCAAGCGCTAACGATCATGGCGAACGCGTGTTAGTGCCTGAACCACACAAACCCTTGTAAATAATAATAAAAAACTGGAATATTACCCGCGAACCACGCTAAATAGACCCCATTCGAAAAGCCTTTTAACCGCGGATTATGCCGATAACGCGGATAAATATCAAAACTTTTGCGATCAGATGGTAAAACATACCCCTGCGAAACACACAAAATGTGCGAAAATTAGTAACTACTCAAATATTCAGAATCCAGAATGCAGAATTAACACATAATTTAACAGGGATACACAGGATTAACAGGATCAACGCCTCGGTTACCGCTGCTAATCCTGTGCATCCTGTCGATCAGTGTAAGCCTGCTTCAACTTTAAGGTTTTGCAGGTTGTAAGCTTTCTCCTCCGCTGAGTAGTTATACATTTTCTTGAATATATTTGCTCTTTTCTTGCGCATTTCGCAGGTTGCGTAGTTAAAATATCCGTAACCACTCTGGTTGTTATCCTGAGCGGAGCAAAAGATCTCAGAATTGTTGGCGGACAGGTGAGATTTCTCGCTACGCTCGAAATGACAATGGCAGCTCGTCCGCAAAATGGTTGCGGGTACAGCCAACGTTGGGGATAACCCCGCGAGCTGCGGGGCAGGTGCACTCCGTCTTTGTATCCCACAGGTGGATCGGCTTATCCTTAAGCCGCTTTCTTTTCTGGGCCTGCCGCCTGCATGGCCGCTGTTGAACTAACATACCCCATTGATTCAAAATAAAAAGATAATATTTTAGCCTGGAAAATCGGTGCGCACAGAAATACTTTACAAGACATACCGAATGTGCAGGATTGAGAGATTGAACGCTCTTGTTTCTCTTTTACATTATACTGTTATTCATGTGCATCTGTATAAATAAATGAATGAATCAATGAACCAGTCCGGATCAACCCCGACTCCCCTCCCTGCCACGCCGTGGATCGTTGACGCACATGTTCACATCTTTCCGGACTCCGTGGCCGGAAAGGCCATTGCCAACATGGAAAAAAAATCCGGCCTCAAAATGGCCAATGATGGAACCCTCGCCGGACTCACCCGCTCCATGGTCGCAGCCGATATTGCTTACGCCGTAACCCTGCCAGTCAGTACGCGGCCGGACCAAGTAACCGGCATCAACCGCCACGCCCTGGCCCTGCGGACTCCGGGCATTATTCCATTCGGCAGTCTCCACCCGCTGTTTTCCAATTTCAGGGACGAAATCCGGCGCTTGACGGATGGCGGCATCCGCGGCGTAAAAATGCATCCAGACCACCAGTCTTTCTGGGTGGATGATGCCACGCTGTTCCCCATCTATGAAGCGCTGGCCGAATCCGGGCTAATCCTCGTGCTGCATGCGGGAGAAAACATCAACCTGCCAGATCCGGCCCGGGGCACGCCCGAGCGCCTGGCCGGCGTGATCAAGCGCTTCCCGGATTTAAAAATCATCGTTGCACATCTCGGCGGCTGGCGGCATTGGGACGAAGTGGAGTGCCATCTGGTCGGATTACCGCTCTGGCTGGACTTGTCGTTTGTCTTCGGTCATTGCCCCATGGAGCAGGTCATGCGCATTATCCGCCGGCACGGCACGGAAAAAATACTATTCGGCACCGATTCTCCTTGGGTAGACCAAGCGCAGGCCGTTGCGGCCTGGAAACAGACCCCTTTAAGCCCCCATGAAAAACAGGCATTCTTCCGGGATAATGCTTCAAACCTGCTGAAACTCGACAGGAGATAGAACGGATGAAAAAAATGAAACTTATTGGAACGTTCACGGCGGTCGTTCTCGGCCTCATCGTGATCCTGCAAAACACACAAGCAGTGGAAACTCGGTTTCTTTTCATCAAGGTCACCATGCCAAACGCCATTGCCCTTGGACTGGCCCTGCTGGTGGGCATGGCCGTCGGAATGCTCCTGGCACTGATCATGTCTAACAAACGGGATGCCACAAAGAAATAGAAAGTTCCCACCACACTTTAGAAGATAGATTTCATCCGATTTCCAGGTTGGGCGCTGCATCCAGCGTCGTCGCATCCAGACCGGAAATACCCTGCCCGCTGCCGGCCAGGCCGGCGACCATGGCGGCGTTATCCGCGCAATATTCCGGCAAAGCCAGAAAAAGCTCAAGTTCCATGGACCGCGCCATCTCTAGCAGCTTCGCACGCAGGCAACTGTTAAGCGATACGCCCCCGACCGCCGCCACGCGTCGCACGCCTTCCTGCCGCACGGCCAGCTGTAAACGCTTGACCAGGGCATCGATGATCGCCTCCTGGTAACTGGCCGCAATGGACGCCAGATCCGGGGAATCAGGCGGGCAGGGATGCTCCTTGAGGTAATACATAAGCGATGTTTTCACCCCACTGAAACTGAAACATAAATTGGCGGCCGGCGCCGCTGCGTTCGCTGACTTGTGCATCTGGCCCCGGGGGAAACGGATGAAATCGGGATTCCCACCTTGGCTGGCACGTTCAATCGCCGGCCCGCCCGGATACTCTAAGCCCAGCAGATTAGCGCCCTTGTCAAAGGCCTCGCCCGCGGCGTCATCCAGAGTCCAGCCCAGGCGGCGATAGCGGCCCAGGCCATCGGCACGGACCAGGCAGGTATGCCCCCCGGACACCATCAGCACAACGATCGGGCAAAGATATTTAAAGTCAAGCACAGCCGGGGACAGCGTTGGAGAATACACGTGCGCCTCAAGATGATCGATTCCCACCAGGGGAACGCGTAAGCGCATGGCTAGCGCCTTGGCGGTCGAAAGGCCCACCAGCAGGGAGCTGGCCAGTCCGGGCCCATAGGTAACGGCCACCGCATCGATCCCACTCCAATTCAAGTTGGCCCGGGCCAGAGCCATTTTGATCACCCAGGGTAGGTTCTCCAGATGACTGCGCGCAGCTATTTCAGGGACCACTCCACCATGGGGTTGATGCAGGGGGATTTGACTAAAGACAACGTTGGAGCGGACTGTGCGGCCGGCGGTTACTACCGCGGCTGCGGTTTCATCGCAGGAAGTTTCAATGCCGAGGACATTCATGCCAGTTATTTCTTTTGCGCAACTCGCCCGGCGCGCTGCTGCGCCTGAAACGTCCGGATATCCTTGAGCACATCCATGGCCCGCTCCAACTGAACATCCACCGCCGAATCGGTGTCAGGATTGAACTCGGCATCTTCCTCGACATCGCCGATCTCCTCGCGCGACCTCTTGAGCATGACCTGGCGCCATTGATCTGGCGCCATGGGCACTACTATATCGGGCTCCACGCCTATTTCATGGATCGTCCTCCCGCTGGGCGTGTAGTACTTGGCCGTTGTCAGGCGGATGGCGGAACCGTCTTCCAGAGGCAGCACGCTCTGGACCGAGCCCTTGCCGAATGTTTTCTCGCCCACGATTATGGCGCGGTGATGGTCCTGCATGGCGCCGGCCGTGATTTCCGAGGCGCTGGCGCTCCCGCCGTTGACCAGGATCACCATGGGGAAATCCAGATAATGCGGTTTGCCTTTCGCAAAATATTCGAATTGCCCCAGCGCGCCCTTGCGGCCCTTGGTGGACACTATAAGACTTCCGTTTTTAAGAAATTTCTGGCTGACATCCACCGAAGAGTTCAATAGCCCGCCGGGATTATTCCGCAAATCCAAGATCAGGGCGGTCATACCCTGCGCGATCAACTTTTCCAAGTCGTTCTGCAGGGCGTCCGCCGTGGGCTCGCTGAACTGAGTCACGCGGACATATCCAATCTGATCTCCCAGCAGAGTGGCGCCCTTGACGCTCTCCAGCTTGATGATCGCCCGCACCAGTTCCAGCTCCTTGATTTGCTGCGGCTTGGGCCGGATGATCTTGATCTTAACCTTGGTGCCTGGCTCACCCCGCATATGTTTGACCGCCTCCTGGAGCGACATGTTCTCCGTCGATTGGTCGTCAATCGCAACAATTTTATCGCCATGCAAAATTCCGGCGCGAAACGCGGGGGTATCTTCCATCGGAGCTATGACAGTCAAGATTCCGTCCCGTAGCCCGATAACAATGCCCAACCCGCCAAATGCGCCGGCGGTATCGTCTTTCATATCCTTGAACATGTCCGGGTCCATGAATTGGCTGTGGGGATCGAGCGATTGGAGCATGCCGCGCAAAGCACCATAAAGCAGCTCCTTGTAGTCGGTCTTGTCATCATCCACGTAGCTCTTGCGGATTTCCAGGAGTACGCTGGTCAGGATCCGCATCTTTTCAAAAGCCACATCGATGGAATCCTTGGGCTTATCGGGATGGTTGGCTATCTTGGCGCCCACCACCAAATTCAGGCTCAGCAGGCAGGCCAGCACCAGCCAGAACAACCGAAGTCCTATGACTTTGACAGACATATTGTTTCTCCGTTAACTCCCCGTCCATGAACCAAGGAAATCAAATACGGTCTAACTATACCCCTTGTCTTGAGATTTTGCAATGGTCTTGACTTGCTGCCGGCTTCCTGTTTTTATTCTTGGAAACAGCGCAGGATCAACGCCCCGCAATTGCGGCGAGAACTGAATTAAGAACCGTAGAATATTAAGAACCGTAGAATATTATGGCCAAAATAAAACAAGAGCCAAGCTCGCTGCCACAGCCGGCGCAGCCGACGGTCACGGCTGCGTTGGCCGAAGCTGCGCAACCACCCCAGCCGAGCGGAGCTTTTTTCAAACCCCACGACTGGCTGGCGGCCGCCGTGACTTTCGCCATCGCCCTGGCGGTCTACACTTATTCCCTGGCTCCAACCGTGACGCTGGAAGACTCCGGAGAACTGATCGTCGCGGCCGATTACCTGGGAGTGCCGCATCCCCCGGGCTATCCGCTCTGGACGATCCTGGCCTGGATTTTCAAGTGGATATTCCACTGGGTGCATTACTTGGGCAATCCCAATCCGGCCTACGGGGTGAACTTCATGTCCGGTTTTTTTGGCGCCCTGCTCACCGGCACCATCGCCCTGCTGGTTTCGCGCTCCGGCATGACCCTGCTCCACACATTCCGGAACCAAACCGATGAGGGGCAAATCAGCCGCATGGATGCACTGATCAGTTGGGCTAGCGGTGTCGGCGCCGGACTGCTCCTGGCCTTCTGCCCGTTCATTTGGTCCCAATGCACAATAGCCGAAGTCTATACTCTGAACGCATTTCTACACATGCTGATCCTGACCCTGCTTTACGTCTGGATGCATCGCCCACGGCAGGACGCGCTTTTATACTGGATGGCTTTTGTTTTCGGCATAACCTTCACCAACTGTCAGCCGATTGTGCTCATGATACCGGCGCTGATGCTGGTGTTTTTTGTCACCGACCGGCGTCTGTTCCGGGATTGCCTATGCGTGGGGCTGTTCGTGCTGGCCGGCGTTATTTTCTTCAAAACCATGGAACCGGAATGGGCATCAGGCTCTCCGTTGCCGAACAAGGAACTGCGCATCGCCGGCGGCATATTTCTGCTGCTGGTCCCGGCCGGCATCTGGGTCTTCACCCGGCAGGTCTTCACGGAATGGCGCCGGGTCCTGCTGATGACCCTGTACGCAGCGCTGGGTCTCTCGTTTTTTATTTATATGCCCATTTCCTCGGATACCAACCCGCCCATGAATTGGGGCTACCCTCGGACCATGGAAGGCTTCAAGCATGCCGTCACACGCGGCCAATACCAGGCGCTTACGCCGGCTACCAAACCCTTGGAAATTTTCGACCAAACCGTCGAATTTCTCAACGAACTTGAAGATCAGTTTCCATTCCCGCTGCCCTTACTGGCCCTGGTACCGGTTTTCTTTTTTCGCCAAATATGGCGTAGGAACTGGGCCTGGTTACTGGGCTTGATTATCGCATTTATAATAACCGGGCCGGGGATGATGATCCTGCTCAACCCGGCACATGACCTGCAATCACTATTTATCGCCCAGGTCCAGTTTGTGCAGTCGACGGCCATTTACAGCGTCTGGGTTGGATACGGTTTCCTGTTGGGATTGGCGTTTCTCGACCGGGTTTTGACTCAGAAGTGGATAGTCTTTTTCGGCATCGCGGCCACCCTGCTCTGTCCGCTGTCGCTGGTCTGGCAAAACGAGTACGACAAGGACATGATCGATAAAAAAGGCACGGCTAATCTGCGCGGCCACGATTTTGGCTGGCAATTCGGCAATTACCAATTGCGCGGGGCCAAAGCCATCATCGAAGAACTGGAACCAGGCGCAAATCCGCCACCCAATCCGGAGTATCCCCCGGAAATGACGCCCAATGCTGTCTTTTTCGGCGGCACCGATCCGGGTCGTTTCGTGCCCACCTACATGATATATTCGGCCAAGGTACGCCCGGATGTGTTATTGATCACCCAGAATGCCCTGGCCGACAACACCTACATGAACGTAATGCGGGATCTTTATGGCGACCTGATCTGGATGCCCTCGGCCTGGGATTCCAATCAGGCATTTCAGACCTATATCAACGATGTGCACACCGGCCGCATACCGCGGAGCGCTGCGGTAACCATCGACAAGAACGGCAGGGTCAGCGTCCAGGGCGTTCAGGGCGTGATGGAGATAAACGGCATTATCTGCAAGATGATTTTCGAAGCCAACAAGGCCAAGCACGACTTCTATGTCGAGGAAAGCTATGTGATTGCCTGGATGTATCCTTACCTCTCACCCCACGGGCTGATCATGAAAATTAACAAGGAGCCCCTACCAAAATTGACAGAAGAGATGGTCAAGAACGATATGGAATTCTGGAACTGGTACCACAACCGCCTGATGAATAATCCCCGCTTCCTAAGCAATGTGGTGGCCCGCAAATCGTTTTCCAAACTGCGCTGCGCCATCGCCGGCCTCTATGCCTACCGCCATCTTTTTAACGAGGCCGAATCGGCGTTTCGACAGGCGGTGGATCTTTTCCCAACCAGCCCGGAGGCCAATTTCCGGCTGGCGGACCTGTACTTGCAAAACGGCCGATTCCCGGATGCCCTCCAGGTCATGGAAAAGAATTATGCGATGGACCCTAAAAACGACAAAATCCAGGGTTTTCTGGACCAAATCAAAGCAATGGAAAAGACGAATACGCGCATAGTCGAACTGCAGAGCCAACTCTCCCAGGGTAGCGGCTCGTTGGACATGGTTTTCGAGCTGGCAACTCTTTTCAAGCAAACAGGCAAGGAACAACCTTTCCAGGATGTATCGCGCCAGATCCTGGGCAACACGAACCTGCCTCCCCAAGCCTATCTTAAAGTAGCGGAAATGTCCGCGGGCGCACCACCAAATCTTCCGTTAATGGCCGATGCTTTCCAGCATTATCTTAAACATGAATCCACTGACGCGCGAATCTGGATGGAGCTTGCCGCCGTCCAAATCGCCATGGGCCAGGCGGACCCTGGCTTTCAATCCCTGCGCCAGGCCGTAACCCTCGGCGGCGAGTCGATCAAGGGGGAGGTCAGAAAAGATCCGCGTTTCGATGCCCTGCGCGCTTCCGAACCTTTCCAGCGACTAACGGCGCCGGTCCAGCAAAACTTCCTGCCGGGTCTTGGCGGATTCATGCCCTGAGGCACGGGGTGCTATCAAATGCTGGCTGCGTCCGCAATCCAAGACCATCGCACAGTGCGGCGCTACAGAGGTATATCATGCGCCAGCCGCTTTGCGCCGTTCCAGGAATTCGCCGGATTTTTTTAAGAACTGTGTCAGTTCCGGATAATTCCCCATGTCGCAAGCGTCCACAAATTCCTTGAATTTCTTGCGCTGCTGGCCGGACATATTTTTAGGAACTTCCTGGACCACGCGCACGTGCAAATCTCCCTGTCCGTAGCCGCCAGGATCGGGCGCTCCCTTGCCACGCAAACGGAACAGCTTGCCGGTGCCGGTGCCGGGCGCAATCTTTATTTTAGCCCAGCCGTCCAGAGTCGGCACGGTGATTTCTCCGCCAAGCGCGGCGACCTCCAGCGAAATCGGCGCCTCGCAAAACAGGTCGTTCCCTTGCCGCTGAAACAGATGGTGGGGCAGCACATGCAGCACCACATACAAATCGCCCGGCTCGCCGCCCCCCCGGCGCACGCCCTCGCCTTTTCCGGCCAGGCGCAGGCGCGAGCCGGTTTCCATACCCGGCGGAATTTTCAGCGTCAGCCGTTTGCGGGTCTTCTGCATGCCGACGCCTCCACATTGCCGGCAGGGGTGCGTAACGATTTCTCCGCGACCCGCACAGGATGGGCAATCCTGCTGAACTCGGAAAAAACCGCTGGCGGTGACAACAACCCCTCGTCCGCCACAATGGCGGCAGGTTTCTTTCTTATGCCCAGCCTCGCAGCCGGAACCGCCGCAGTCGGAACATTCCTCGGAAATCGGCAAATTGATTTCTTTCTCGGCCCCGAACATGGCTGCCTCGAAATCAATTTCCAGGTCAAAACGCAGATCGGCCCCCCGCGCCGCACGAGCTCTGCCGCCGCGCTGGCCGGACATGCGCTCGAAAATCCCATCAAAGACGTTGCCCGAGTTGCCGCCAAATAGGTCCCCAAAGATATCCTGTAGATCCGAGACATGCGTGAAGTCGCGGGAGAAATCAAATCCGCCGGGGCCGAAGGAGGACTTCAAGCCGTCATGGCCATACTGGTCATAGACCTGTCTCTTCTGGGCATCACTGAGCACCTCGTAGGCTTCCGAGATCGCCTTGAACTTTTCCTCCGCTTCCTTGTTCCCCCCGTTGTGGTCAGGATGATATTTCAAAGCCAGCTTACGGTACGCCTTCTTGACCTCGTCCTCCGAAACACTATGTTCAATACCCAACACCTGATAATAATCAATTTTTACACGCACGCTTTCTTCCTCCGCTGCCGCCGGCACTGCCCACGGCTATGAATTTTATTTATCTTTGGATTCAGCTTGTTGCTCCGTCGGCGGTCCGCTGGATACCACAACCTGGGCCGGACGCAACAACCTGCTGCGGAGCATATATCCACGGCGGATCTGAATCAACACCATGCCTTCCGGCGCCTGATCCGACGCCAGGCAACTAACGGCCTCACAACGCGCCGGATCGAAAGGCTGGTTTTCAACATCGAACGGGCTCAGGCCGAACTTAGTCAGAACTCCAACCAGCTGTTCGAATATCAGTTGGATTCCATCCTGGATGGCCTTGTGGTCGGACGCGGCCTGGATCCCCAACTGGATATGATCCAAAACCGGTAAAACATCAAGCATCAGCTCTGATACGGCGCTGTCGTAGATTTCACATTTTTCACGCAAGGTCCGCTTACGAAAATTATCGAAATCCGCATGCAGCCGGAGTAATTGTCCCTGAAGATCCGCGATGGTTGCCGCCTGGTCCTGCACAGGTTCCAAAGCCTTTCCGACCTGAACGTCGGGTGCCTGCGACGGGACGTCGCAGACCGGTTCGGTTTTGTCCTTATGCCGTTTTTTTTCCATATCTTCGTTTGCTTGGTGTTTTTCCTTGTTCCGGTTCATAACGTCCCCCCTTCCATCCGCCAGTCCTTAAATTAGGCGCCCCGATCCGAATCGGGGTGCAACTCTTACTGTAGCCGACATCGATGATGTTGGTCCTAATCCGAGGACCGCGACCATCGGTCGCGGCTACAACACTTTGAAATTCCTTAGCATTAAATTAGCATTAGGCTCCCCGATTCGGCCAGAGAACCGCATGCAAAGAAAGCATGCCACACAAAAGCACTCCGGCTGCTGCCGGACGTCTATTTTTTGAAATTAATCGGCGTTAAATTTGATTGCCCACGGTTGCCGCAGCTGCTTTTATCTTACATAAAGCCGACTTTTGTTCGGCCTTAGACGCCGGCGCCAGTACGGCAACCAGTTCGCCTCGAATCTTGCGTGCCGCGTATCGTTCCCGCAATTCGCCAACAGTGCCCCAGACACATTCCTCGTTCAACTTGGTCATCTCCCTTGCCAGGAACAAGTCTCGGCCGGGACACATCTCATTTAATTCATCCAGCAGCGTCAGCCAACGGAACGGCGATTCGAACAGCACCGCCGGTAGCGACAGAAACTGGAGTTCCCGAAGACGCCGTTTGCGTGCGCCAGCCTTGCGCGGTAAAAAACCTTCGCAGAGGAAACCGCCGCCACCGAACCCGCTCAGTGCCACGGCCGACGTCGCAGCCGACGGTCCGGGAATGACGCTGACGTACAATCCGGCCTTACGGCAGGCCGTCACCATTCTGGCGCCGGGGTCCGAGACACCCGGCATTCCAGCATTGGTCACCAGCCCCACCGCAGCTCCTGCCTTTATCCTGTCCACCACCATCTGCGTCCGCGCCGCCTCGTTAAAAAGATGACAACTGATCAAAGGCGCCCGGATCCGGTAACGTTGAAAAATATTTTGTGTATGCCGGGTGTCCTCCGCCAGGACAAATTGAACCCCTTGGAACGTGACCAACGCCCGACGACTGATGTCCTCCAGGTTTCCGATCGGGGTGCCGATGATATACACGCCAGGCTTCATTAGCGCCGCTTTCCTTACTTGTCAAATTGCTATTTATACAGGGCGGATGCCGTCCTGACAATCTTTTTCCTAAATCTACTGCATGCCTTTTGGCGCGCAAGCGAAACTTGCGATCCGAAGTAACACCGTTAGAGTGTCGCATAAATAGACGTAAAACAGGAGACTTATGCATCAGCCCGGGCCGCTGCCAATTTATGAAAAATAATGTTGTACGCCGCCGGCGCCATGTTATGATGCATTACGAATAGGCGAGGTCTATCAATCTCTCAGGAAATGTCCATGATCAAACTGGGAATGCGGATTGCCATTATTGTCGTTTTGTTGCTGTCCGGCGCGGCGCTGGTTTTGGGAGTGATCTTGTTCCAGCAAAGGGAAACACTCAAGGGACGGACCCAAAAACTGGAAACTGCTATTAAGCAAGTGGCTGCCACCTTGGAGGCAGGCGACGCATCGGCTGACAAGTTGGTCATTCAAGACGCCCAACTGAAAACTTACAAACAACTACCGGGCGGACCGCAGCCCATGGATATCCCCTTGAATCAAGTCGCGTTGGCAGCCCAGAATCAATTGGGTCGGCTGAATGGAATCCGGAGCGCGCTTGCAGAAACCAAAGCAACGCTGGCTAGAACCGAAGACGAGCTAAAAATAACCCAAACCAACCTGGCAGTCGCCAAGGCCGAAATCGTCACACTTAACGAAACCATAGTGTCTAAGAACACCACTATTACCGAACAAGAGGCTTCCATCAAGACCTTGGAACGTGAAAAGAGCGATCTAACCGCCACAGTAGATGAGCAAAGCACAAAAATCACTGGCCTTGAATCGGAACAAGCCAAACTGACTGAGCAGGTAGCAAGCTTGGAGGATGAAAACAAAAAATTAAAAATGGCTAAGGTAGCGGACCCCGGTAATAAACCTCAATTGGCCAAGGGTGAGCATGGAAAGGTTCTCTATGTCGACCCCGAATGGAATTTTCTGATAATCGGCTTGGCTTCGGAAGACAGCCAAAAAAATGTAGGGGCTGATCAGGAATTTATTATTCAGCGCACTGACAAGCTGGTCGGCAAAGTACGCATTAAGGCCAGGGAGGATAACATGGCCATCGCAGATATCATGTCCGACTGGTTACAAGTTCCGCCGCAAAAAGGCGATTATGTCATTTACTAGAATACTATTGAGTCTAGCTGCTGCCGCTATGCTTATTGGATTACAGGGCTGCTCCTCTACGCCGAATGCTGAAAGCAGCACCCCATGGAATGTTCCCCAACCTTGGGAAAAAAGCTTGCCCATCCCGGGTTCCTGATGCTCCCGCTGACGTAACCTCTGTGCATGTTATGGCCCGTCACTATAGTACTTCAGGCAAATAATGCACGAAGGACGGAGTTCTGTACTTCCTAATCCAGGCGGAAAGCTGGTTAGCAAATTCATAGACGCGGCGCCATCGCCACGTTCTCATCCAGCAGCAAAAAGCGGCGAGGGCTCCGCTTTTACAGCACTGCCATAAGTCTAAAAACGGCTCGTCCGCAAAATCTATGGGGTATTAATACCAGATCAGCTCGCTTTTGCCTTCGTAACTCCGTGGTCAAGTCCTGTCGATCCCTACCCACAGATTCTGCGGAAGACCCTCATGTTTGAATATTTACACACCAATGCAATTCATCAAGGTTTAGTACGTCAGTGAGACATGGCTGCAGGTGGCGCAATTCAAAATGTGAACTGCCGATGCGTCAGCAGAATCAGGCAAGCTCCTTCTCGATCAGCTTTTCGGCGATTTGCACGGCATTGGTGGCCGCGCCCTTGCGAATATTGTCGCCACACACAAAGAGGGCCAGGCCATTCTTGACACTATCGTCAGCTCGGATCCGTCCCACAAAGACATTATCCTGTCCTGAGACACTGAGCGGCAAGGGATATTCATCGCGCTCAATCGCATCCACGACGACCACCCCCGGTGCCCGGGAGAGGATATCGCGCGCCTCGTCGGGATCCATCGGCCGGTCGAACTCGATATTCAGCGCCTCGCTGTGGCCGTTAATCACGGGTACCCGCACACAGGTTGCGCAAACTCTAATTTTTTTATCCTCGAATATCTTGCGCGTTTCGTTGCGCATTTTGATTTCCTCGGTAGTATGGCCGATGGCTTCTGGTTTCACGCTCCCGATCTTGGGAATCACGTTAAACGCGATCTGGTGCGGATAGACCGAATGCTCCAAAGGTTTGCCGGCAACCGAGTTTTGAATCTGTTGTTCCAGCTCCAGGATTGCGTTGCGCCCGGTGCCGGAAACAGCTTGGTAAGTGCTGGCGATAAAACGTCGGATACGGGCAACCCGGTAGAGCGGCGCCAAGGCCATCAAACCGATAGTGGTGCTGCAATTGGGGTTGGCAATAAATCCTATGTGCTTGTCCAGCGCAGTTGGATTGATTTCCGGAATGACCAGCGGCACGCGTGAGTCCATGCGAAAATCATCACCGTTATCGATAACAATCACACCTTTCTCCACCGCCTGCCAGCCCAGTTGATGGGAGGCGCCCTTGGCGCCTTCCGTTCCGGCAAAAAAGGCAAATTTAAGTCCGTCTAACGCATCGGGCGTCGCCGGGATCACGTGAAATGTCTCGCCGTTGATCGTCTCTTCCCGCTCCGTCCGGGCCAAGATCCTAATTTCCTCGCAGGGAAAATCCCTCTGCCGCAAGACGCGAATTATTTCGGCGCCAACAGTGCCGATGCCCACCAACCCCACCCGATACTTTTTCATACATGCCTCAATATATAATCAATGGACAAGCCCCTCGGCGACAAGGTCTCCTACCTGCGAGGTGGAATACCCCATCTTGCCGGCGCCAAGATTCTTGATTTTATGAGCCGTCACATCCATGACGGACTCTTCGATGGCTTGCGCAGCCTGTTTTTCGCCCAACTCGGCGAGCATCATTGAGCCGGCGCAGATCGCGGCCAAGGGGTTAATCACGTTCTGCCCGGTGTATTTCGGCGCCGAGCCGCCGATGGGCTCAAACATGCCAACGCCTTCGGGGTTAATGTTGCCGCCCGCCGCGATGCCCATACCGCCCTGAGTCATAGCGCCCAGATCGGTGATGATGTCGCCGAACAAGTTTCCGGTGACAATCACATCGAACCATTCCGGATTCTTGACCATCCACATGCAGGTCGCATCAACATGGAAATACTCGCGTTTGACGTCCGCATAATCCCGCGCACCCATTTCGTGAAACGCGCGCTCCCAAAGATCGTAGACAAAGGTCAGAACATTGGTCTTGCCACACAGGGCCAGGGTTTTACGCTTGTTTCTTTTCCGGGCATATTCAAACGCGTAGCGCAGACAGCGATCCACTTGAAAACGCGAATAAACCATTTCCTGCACAGCCACTTCATGCGGCGTGCCCTTCATCGAAATACCACCTACCCCCGTGTATATCCCGCCGGTATTTTCGCGCACGACAACGTAGTCGATCTCGGCCGGCCCCTTGTTCTTCAACGGTGAATCCACTCCGGGATAAAGCTTCACCGGACGCAGATTGATATACTGGTCCAGTTCAAACCGGATTTTCAGCAGAATACCCTTCTCCAAAATACCAGGTTTCACACCGGGATGCCCGATCGCGCCCAGGTAAATCGCGTTAAAATTGCGCAATTCGGCAATCACGGAATCCGGCACGGTTTCGCCCGTCTTCAGATAGCGGTCGCCCCCCAGATCATAGGTCGTAAGATCCAGGGCAAACCCGAAACTTTTGGCGGCGGCGGACATTACTTTGAGGCCTTCGCGGATGACTTCCGGCCCGGTCCCGTCGCCGGGCAGTACCGCTATTTTATAGTGCTTGGTCATAGATTATTTCCTTGGTGTTAACGAAAGCTGGTCTTTATATACCAACGTCCGCCACGGCGCAATCTTTTTCTCGGCCATTAATGCGGCGATGCGGCGCATATCACTTTGCGGGGGGGGGGGGGGGGCGACAGAAAAACGGCTCGTCCGCAAAATCTATGGGTTATTAATATCAGATCAGCTCTCTTGGCCACCCGTATCTCCGTGGTCAATTCCTGCCGATCCCTACCCACAGATTCTGCGGGAGACCCCAACATGGCAGCAGTTTGGATATTACCATCCTCCCCTCCCCCCGCATATCAAAGCTTTTTTTCGGATTATGCCGGCAGGCGCAGAGCCGTGCCACCAACGATGCGCGTGTTTTAGCCGGAAAACGCGGCGAGGGCGCCACGCCTACATACAAAGGCGCTCATGTTAAACCATAATGCGAATTGCTGAAGGTTCCGCGGGGAAGCTTGCCAAGCTCATGCTGCGCCTGTTAGAATCAGCGCCAAGATTCAGCCCTGCATGGCGCAATAAGGCGCGGGCTGACTTTGCTTGCACGCGTCAAAGCTGCGCCGGATGACTTGCGATGAAGAACCCGATGGACAGACAGCTTGAAAAGCGGCTTTCCGACCGCGCGGTGGCCATTGGACGCGAAGGCAATGTGGCGGCGCTTGGAGAGTTGCTTGAACTGCTCCGCGCATCGTCGGCTAATGCCCGAAGGTTATCGGCTTCGGCGCTGGGTAAACTCGCCTGGATGGGCGTGGATCAGGCGGCGGCCGTGGCCGCGCTCGCGCCCGTGGCACGGCGCGATCCGCACCCGCAAACCCGGCAGTACGCGGTCAAGGCTCTGAAAGCTTACGGCGCGGCGGCGCAAGATTGCCTGCACGACCTGCGCGATATGGCAACCAATCCGTCCGAAAAAGAATACATCCGGCGAGATGCCGCCGCTGCCGCGGCCTTCATCGATGAAGCCGTCCGTATCGCCGCGTCGGCTGCCGCACGCCACTGCCAGCGCTGCGATGCGCTGGTCACGGCAGACGAATATGCTCGTTCGAATCAGGCTTTTCAGCGTGTTTTCTGCGACCGCTGTTTTGATGAGGTGTTTTTGGAACGACGTAATTTTGAAGCGCAGGTTGAAATTAACAAAACGATCGAAGCGCGGGACGGCACGCTGGTGCAGTCCGAGGGGGAACGGCGCATTGCCGACTGGCTAACAGCGCATGGCCTTGCTTACCGATACGACGCCAAGTTCCGCATCATCGCGGAGTTCCAAATCCAGCCCGATTTCTATCTGCCAGAGTTGGATGTTTATATCGAGTACTGGGGATTGGACACTCCCCAGTACAAGATGAGCATGTACAAAAAGCAGATGCTCTATCAACAGGAAGGCAAACGGTTGATTTCAGTGCATCCGCCCGACCTACCCGGCCTGGATCGGCTGTTGGCGGACAAACTGCGCTGCTACGGGTTCAGTCCTTGACGTCGGCGAACGAAGTGAAGCCAGTGCGGACGGAAGGCGCACCGGCGTCCTGCCTGTCGTCGGCGCAAACCGCAGGCAAAATAGAATCGGATCGCAAAACAAATCAAGCGAGGTAACCATGAAACTTGTTCGATTCGGATTAGCCGGTGCGGAACAGCCCGGCGTGTGGCTGGAGGCCTCGGCGGACCAGCCCCGGCCCATGATCCTCGACGTCCGGGCCATGGCCTTCGATATCGAAGATTTCAATGCCCATTTCTTTTCCCATCACGGAATGGAGCGGCTGGCCGGCCTGCTCCGCGAGCCCGGCCGCAAACTGGTCCCGGCGGAGGGATTACGGCTGGGACCGCCCGTGGCCCGGCCAGGAAAGATAGTCTGCCTGGGCAAAAATTACGCCGAGCACGCCCGGGAATTCGATGCCACAATTCCCAAGAGTCCCATACTGTTCACCAAAGCGGACACGGCGCTTAACGGACCCTTCGACAATGTGGTCCTGCCCCGCGGAGCAACAATCGTCGACGCCGAAGTGGAACTGGCCGTGGTGATCGGACAACGCACCCGCCAGGCCGACCGCAAAAACGCCCTGGCTTCCGTGGCCGGCTACACAGTGCTCAACGACATCACCGACCGGATGGCCCAGCGCAGCGATGGCCAGTGGTTCCGGGGAAAAAGCACCGACACGTTCTGCCCGCTCGGGCCATACCTGGTCACTCCGGACGCGATTCCAAATGTCAACCGCCTGCGGCTGTTTTCCCGGCTCAATGAAACGGTTTTACAGGACGGCAACACGGCGGACATGCTATTTAAAATCCCATTCATCATCGAATTCATCAGCGCGACGATCACGCTGGAACCCGGCGATGTGATTGCCACGGGCACACCGGCGGGAATCGGGTCGGCAAGGCAACCGCCCATCGTCCTGAAAGACGGGGACGTGATGGAAACGATCGTGGAAGGCGTGGGCCGCCAGCTCAGCCGCGTTGCGGCTTTATGATCCAAAGCAAACTATGGCCGCGTGCTTCTGCCGGCAACATGATCGAATTCGGGGTTGAAAACATTAACCCTCAGATTTCCTGATCCGCGCTTAAAGAAGCGCGGATCAGTGATTTGATCAACAGC
>CAZALU010000044.1:0-25171 GCA_964486075.1 uncultured Verrucomicrobiota bacterium | reverse complement strand
AATTCATAGAAGGACGCCGACATCTGCCGATCATTAGCCTGCGTCATGCGGCTTGATTTGCGGTAATTCGTTCGCCGACGTTAATCCCCTCGGCCATATCCGGAGTCTGCCGATTCTCCTCTTTCCCTTTTCCCCGGCTTCGTTGACCGTCATTTTCGCGCTTAATCCAAATCGCTCCTGCGTTTAATGCCCGCTTGCTCCCGCATTTTTACCAGGTTTTACTCCAATTTCCCGACCCGGATTTCGATGGACACCTACAGGGGCAATAGATTGGCTGGAACAGCGTGTTTTTCCAGCCAATCTCTTCACCCGCGACACAAGGTCGCGGGGGTCTAAAGGGTTTAATGCTAATTGCTGACCGAACAAACGGGTTCCGCCAGGCGGGAGGCGCGGAGCTGGCCACAGGCGGCGTTCACGCCCCCGCCCTTGGATGCCCGCAGGGTGGCGTTGATCCCGGCGCGCTCCAGTACGGCAATGAAAAGAATCGCCGTAGAAATCGCCGACGGCTGCCCGTCATACTCCGCCACTTCGCTCAAGGGGATCAAATTCACGCGGGCATGGACGGGCTTCAGCAGGCGGACCAGGGCCTTGGCCTGCTCGGGTGAATCGTTGACGCCTTTAATCAAAGTGTATTCGAACGTGATCAGGCGTCCGGTCTTGTCGGCATAATCCCGGCAGGCCGGAATCAGGTCGGCCAGCGGATAAACCCGGTTGACCGGCATAAGACGGGTACGCAGGGCGTCGTCGGGCGCATGCAGGGATATGGAAAGCTCAACCTGCAGGCCTTCCCCCGCCAGACGCCGAATGCCCGGAATGATCCCGCAGGTGCTGAGCGTGATCCGCCGGGCGCCGACGCTCAATCCGCTGGGATCGTTCACGATCCGGACGGCCTTCAGCACGGCGTCGTAGTTATCCAACGGCTCACCGATGCCCATCCAGACGACGTGCGTCGGCGCGGCACCCAATTCGCGCGCCGCGGCCAGCACTTCGCCCACCATTTCGCCGGCCAGGAGATTGCGGCGGAAGCCCGCCTGGCCGCTGGCGCAAAAGGCGCACTTGAACTTGCACCCCGCCTGGCTCGAAACGCAAACCGTGGACCGGCCCTTGGCAGGAATGACCACGGCCTCGACGCATTCGCCGTCCGGCAGGTTCATGAGCAATTTACGAACCCCCTGGGCGCCTTGCCCGCCCGCGGATTGGACCGTCGCGGCGGGCTCGAGCGAATACGTTTCCGCCAGGGTCTTGCGGAACGCGGCGGGAATGTTTTTCATCCCGTCCCAGTCCGGCACGCGCCGGACATACAGCCAGTTCCAAATCTGCTCGGCGCGGAACGCGGGCTGCCGCAGGTCCAGGCAGACCTGCTTGAGCTCCTCGCGGGTCAGATCATGAATGAGGGGTTTAAGAGTCATATTGGTCATGCAGGGTTCCCCCGTCGTCCTGGCATCTGCCGGGCCAAGTGGCAACGTGATCTTCCGCAGAGCGATGTGAGAGGGTTCAGGCATAATATTTTCACGCCATACAATGCGAACGAATTCGGTCAATTAGGAAGCGCGTTAGGGATAACGCGCTCCACCAGAACTTTCTCTTGTGCACTTACCGCTCCGCAACGGGACGGTCTTTATTCAGAATTGTAGGGCGGGAACGCCCCCCCGGGCTCCGCGCCGTCCGGAAATGGGTCGGCGGGACGTGCCCTCCCTACAAATAACAAATTCCTATCAGATTCAATCAGGCTCCAATCGCGCTACGCGCATCCGGATAATTTTATCCCAAGGTAGGGCGAACCCTCCGGATGAGCTGTGCAGAACCGGACGGCTCGGCAGAGACGCCTCGCCCCAGCTTTTGGAAATCCTATACATTAAATTAGGCGCCCCGATCCGGATCGGGGTGCAACTCTTACTGTAGCCGACATCGCTGATGTTGGTCCTAATCCGAGGACCGCGACCATCGGTCGCGGCTACAACACTTTGAAATTCCTTAGCATTGAATTAGGCACGGCAGTTGCCAGTCGACCTTTACTGTAGCCGACCACGCTGGGGTCGGATCTGCTCTTCAGTAGTCGATCGCGATACGCTCCGTGATCGGGACTGAGGTTCCCCAAGACCGCGCCCAATGTGCGCGGCTACAAAAGATCGACAGTCGGCTTGTCCGCCAATGGCGAAAAATTCCTATACATTAAATTAGCCTCCCACAAAGATTGCCCGCCGCAGGCGGAAAAGCCCTTTAGCTTAAAATTTACTTGCCCCGCGCAGCGCGTGGTCCACAAGACGCTTGATTGCCAGGTTCCGCCTCCAGCTTCCGGATCAGACGATCCAACTGGGGCCGAGGATCGATATCACGCAATGTATGGGCATCCGTGCCCAGGCGGAAGTCGGCGCCGGACGAGAATCCGACCTCTAGGTAACGGCGCGCGAACGGAAGATCATTAACAAGATGTCGTGTACTGACTTCCCAGGCAACGCCATGCCGACAAGCGAGAGTAAATAATTCGAACAGTTCATCATCCGTGACAAGGTGCGTCAAGGACCGGGTATCGTTCAGAAAACCCGCCAAGTAACAGCCCAGGAAGGGGTGGGCAATGCAATGGGCGCGACCGCTGGGGATCAATTTACGGAGAATGGCCAGGGTATGTTCCTTGAAGCCAAGGGGCGAACGGTCAGCCGGCAGCTCCCAGCTTCGTTCCGGATGATCTCGGTTCTGTATGCGGTAATGATTGCCGGCGTACAGGCGATAATCAATGGACTTAATCTCGGCCAGGGTCTCCGCATAAAGATCGACGCCGTAGGCCGAAAGTTCGGCTCCAAGGATCACTTCCACGCGAGAAGAGAGTCCGCCAACGACCGCCTTCAGTCCGGCCAGCTTGACCTCGGGATGAGCATCGCCTGGATGATGATGATCCACCAGGGCAACGCCGCGCAGCCCCGCCCTATCCGCCTCAACCAGGACGCGCTCCGGAGTCATTTCCGGCGCCGCGCAACCCGAATAGATTGTATGAACGTGCCAGTTCCGATCGGCCAGCGCGAGCAATTTTGATTCGATATCAGGAACGAGCATGATGAACCAATTGATATTAGTACCTTATCTGTTCAAAACCGGGCGGTATAAAAAACAAGAAAACATCAGTAAAGATTTTTACCAGTGGATATCACGGATAGGCACGAATATTGGAAGGCAGAGAGGATCCTTTGAGTTTTTTAATATTTGGCTCTTTATCCGTGAAATCAGCCCGCCTGCAATCCGGCGGCTGCCGGATAGCACTGCGGGCAGGTGTAATCAGCGGTTGATTGTTTTGGGTTGCGGGCATGGCCTGCATTGGACTGAAAGAAAAAAAGACTTGTCCCGCGAACCATCCCGCTACGCGAAGCCGCTTCGGCGGGACAGGCGCGAACAGAACGCGAATGCTTCGCAGCAGGGACGCAAAGCGTATCCGCATACGGTTGATACTCCTATATTTACTTTGTCAGAACGATGCGATTCTTCATCTTGAGTTCAATCTTGTCTTTCGTAATCATTTCAACCGGGATCAGGGAATACTGTGACGTATGCTCCGACAACCCACCCCGCCTCGGCTGGGTCGGGACGACCCTCCCGGGAGGGCTTTCTGATTCCCTACCCCCGCGACGCAAGGTCGCGGGGGTATAAAGGCCATAATGCGAACTGGCCCACTAAGTATTTCCCCCGACCACAAACCCCAGACCCGCAAGTCTTCGTTCCAGCGATGCGCATTTCGCGGGCAAGACCACGCGGGTGAAGCGGAATTCGCGGCGGACCGGGTATTCCTGCCTTTGCCGCTCGAAGCCCTCGGCGCGGCGCTTAGTCTCGGCGTCGGCAAGCTCGCGCAGACGCCAATCGTCCGCCTCGATGTCATACACCTGCCGCACAATGTCCCCGAGCACAGCTTCCTCGGGTCGATCCGGCTCCGCCACCCGGATTTCCGGAACCAGCGGAGTAGGCAGCAGTGCATCGGGTGTCCAAGTCGGTTCAACACCCAGAAATTTACAAGCTTCTCGGTACACCATGACCGTGCCCGTGACCTTGCCTTCAAACGAATGCCCGGCGATATGGGGCGTCCCCAAATCCGCCCGCGCCAGGACATCGGGACGAAATCCCGGCTCGCCTTCCCAAGTATCGAGCACGGCATGCGCCACGCTGCCCCGGTCCATGGCGGCCAGCAGGGCGTCGGAATCAATGACGCCGCCACGCGCAGCATTGATAAAAATAGCTCCGGGCTTCAGGCGCTCAAAGAAACGCCGGTCGGCCATGCGGACCGTAGGATACGGCCCGGACTTCGTCATGGGCACGTGCAAAGTGACAATATCCGAGTTCGCCAGCACTTCGTCCAGCGGATGAAAAGTCGTGGATTTTTCAGCAGCGGCCTGGGGCGGGTCGTTTTGGAGCACCCGCAGTCCGAGCGCTTCCGCCTTGAGAATGACCCGGCGCCCCACGTTCCCTACGCCGATTATCCCGACGGTCTTCCCGGCCAGCGTCAGTCCATGCCGCCGGCCCAGGCACAGGAGGGCGGCCACGAAATATTCCGAGACACTGTTGGCATTGCAGCCCGGAGCCGCGCACCAGGCGATTCCCGCCTTCTCCAGGTATGCCGTGTCCATGTGATCGTACCCGATCGTGGCGGTGCCCACGAACCGGACGCGGCTCCCTTCCAGCAGGGATTGATTGACACGCGTGGTGGACCGGATTGCCAACAAATCGGCATCGCGCACCTGCTCAGGAGTGATGGCGCGGGGCGCCAAGCTGGTGACGAGGCCCAAGGTGCGGAAGGCCTCTTCGGCAAAAGGCATATTGGTTGCGCATATAATCTTCATCCGCGTCAGTCCACCGGCTGGATCGTCATGCCCTTGTCGATCTTCTTCTGGCCTTCCAGGGCTTCGCAGTAGGCAATCTTTTCCTTGACCTGGGTGACCTTGATCTTGCCGACTTGCTTCATTTCCGAGTCGAGGACTTCGCCCGTATCACTGTCGGTCAGGTTCTCAACCGCTCCCACCTTGAAGGACTGTCCGATGTCCACGCCCTCGCGACTGCCGCGGTTGATGATGATATTATCGCCGGCCTTGATGACCGTGCCTTCCCAGGGAATCTTGTCCAACTGCTCTGTCAGGAATACGACCGCCTGGGCCACGGCATCTTCACAGGCCTTGCCCACATTGTTCTTCTTGAAGCCGGCCAGATCGCCGCCCACGATGCCCCCGCTGTAGCCGACATCCAGCCCCTTGCGGCCGGCCTTGCCGACGACTTTTTTGGATGCCTTAACCTGGCCGGTGGTGCTGTCAATAATGTAAATCGTGATGTTGACCTCGGTGCTGTCGGTGGACCCGCCCACGCGGAAACCCATAACGCTAACCCCGCCACCCCCGCCGGTAGTGCTGTCCTGGACATGCGTAATCGCGCCTTTCACCAGGAGCTGGGCCGGAGTCATTTGCCCGGTTTTGGGTGCTTTCTTACCGCCGGCGGTCCGTCCGCTGGTAGCTAGGTCCTGTTCGCCCATGGCCTCCTGGCGCATGTCCTTTTCGCCGAGCACGATGAATTTCTTGGACTGCTGGAGCGCGTCGGTCATGATTTCACCAAAAGCCGTGCCAATTTCCCATTGACCCTTCCATCCGGCCTCATTCTCGAACTTGGAAACGCTGATACTGTAGCGCAGGTTCCCGGTGTCGGCACCGACCAGTGAAAACGCCAAGACACTAATCATTCCCACCAATCCAAGCTGTAGTTTCATGAACCGCCCCTTTCATTAAGGTTGTTTACTCATTTCAGGAATTCGTGCGTTTGGCGATATTGAGCCACAAAACCTAACGTTTGTCAACGCGTTTCCAGTGCCAGCTTTCTCTTACCGCTGACCGATGCAAGGGTAGATGCCGAAATCTGTGAAGGCAGGCTGTGCCCGCAACCTAAGTACATGCATAGGAATTTCAATCCGGACGGCGCCAGAACACCGTGGCTTATAGGATTAGACCTGTAGCCGCCCCGCTCAGCCGGGGCGTTAGTGTAAGTTGCGGCGAAGCCGCCTAACTTGTCATCAGCATAAATACACTAAACGTATAAGATTGGATCGAGATTCCTCGTCGCTACGCTCCTTGGAATGACAGGCCTTGTCATCCCGAGCGGCTCGTCCGCCATAGCTCCTTGAGCGACGGCGGAAGCGAGGGATCTCTGCCGCCAGCGAATACATTAGCGAATTGATGAACCAGTGTCATGTTCCGATACGTCTAGAAATTGCCGCAACCGTTCCCGGATGGTTCATCCGCCATAGAGCAACTTTCCTTCCCTCACCACCGTGGATGGAAACGACGAAACAACAGCCAATCCCGGGTGTTAATGCCAGTCCCGACAATACTCACGTTCCGGCATCTCACCGCCTTGCGGGCAGTCTTTCCGTAGCAGATTGATTTTCGATTCCATTGCAACCTCTTCCGGGCTACATTAATGCCGGGCAGTTAAATTCTTATAGAAGATGTGCCTTAGCAAACACGGACAAATTAAAACCATGGATGGACAAAAGCAAACAAGCGACGAACCCGGCGACGGTCAAGATTCGCTCGGCGCCAAGCCCATCTGTGCACGCGATGCAGTTCACCAAGCCTCCCCACCCGAAATAAAAATCGCTTTGTTTCGCTCCTTTTTTCGCGGACGCGAGGACATGTATCCCCGCCGGTTCGAGAGTCGCAAGACAGGCAAGTCCGGCTACAGTCCCGCCTGCTCCAACGAGTGGGTCAGAGACTTGTGCGATAAGCGGGCAATCCCGTGCGCCAAATGTGCAAACCGCCGCTTCCTTCCTGTGACCGACGAGACCATCCGCCAACACCTTTCCGGGCAGGACAAAAACGGCCGCGAGTTTGTCATGGGCATCTATCCGATGCTGTTGGATGAAACCTGCCATTTTCTGGCCGCCGATTTCGACAAAAACACCTGGCGCGAAGATGCGCCCGCCGTCGCGGAAACCTGCCGCCAAATGGGCCTGCCGGCGGCCATAGAACGTTCCCGTTCCGGCAATGGCGCCCACTTATGGCTTTTCTTCGAGGAAGCCGTTCCCGCCAGGCTGGCCCGCAATCTCGGCGCGCATATTCTAACCGAAACGATGGAACGCCGCCCGGATATCGGCCTGGATTCCTACGACCGTTTCTTTCCCAACCAGGATACGCTGCCGGACGGCGGTTTCGGAAATCTGATCGCCTTGCCCCTGCAGAAACATCCCCGGGATCACGGCAACAGTGTTTTCCTTAATGGGCAGGGGGTTCCCCACCCCGATCAATGGGCCTTCCTGTCAGGCCTGCGGAAAATCGGCAAGTCCGAAATCGAACGGATCGTTCGCGCCGCCGAAGGCCGGGACCGGATTGTAGGAGTCCGGTTCGTCCTATTCGAGGAAGACGACGCCACGCCATGGACGGCGCCGCCATCCCGTCGGCGGAAGGACCCTTCCTTGCCCGGTCAGCTTCCGAAAAGCCTGGAACTAACCCTGGGCAACGAGATCTACATACCCAAAGATGCGATGTCACCCGCTCTCTGCAATCGCTTGATTCGATTGGCGGCGTTCCAGAATCCCGAGTTTTACAGGGCGCAGGCCATGCGACTGCCGACCCGCGGCCTACCCCGTGTGATCGGCTGCGCCGAGGATCATCCGCGACATATCGGATTGCCGCGAGGCTGTCTCGACGACTTGGTCCGCGCTTTATCCACGCTGGGCATCCAACCCCGCATTCGCGACGAACGTTGCCCCGGCACGCCGTTGGATGTCGCTTTTGTCGGCGCACTGCGCCCGGAGCAGAAACCGGCCGCCGCAGCCCTGGCGGCGCACGACATCGGCGTCCTGGCCGCCACAACCGCCTTCGGCAAAACCGTGATCGCCGCCTGGCTCATTGCGCAACGCGGGGTCAATACGCTGGTTCTTGTCAACAGGCAACAGTTGCTGGAGCAATGGGTGGAGCGGCTCGCGACCTTTCTCGGAGTGCCCGCCAAAGCCATCGGCCGCATCGGCGGCGGGAAGAACAAGCCCACCGGCGCGCTGGATGTGGCGCTGATGCAAAGCCTGGTTCGCAAGGGGGTGGTTGACGATCGCGTCGACGGATACGGACACCTGGTCGTGGACGAATGTCATCATATCTCCGCGCCCAGTTTCGAGCAGCTGGCCCGGCGCGCCAAGGCAAGATACGTCACGGGCTTATCCGCAACCGTGACACGCAAGGACGGTCATCACCCGATCATTTTCATGCATTGCGGACCGGTGCGCTACCGGGTGGACGCCAGGCAACAGGCAACCCAACGGCCTTTCACGCACAAGGTCCTGGTCCGCCCGACTTCGTTCCGGCCGTCGGCCGCCGCGGATGCGGATGTTCGCATGCAATTCCATGCGCTCTACGATGCGCTGATCGCCGACGAGAGCCGCAACCTGTTGATCTGCGAAGATGTCCTGGCTGCAGTCCGGGAAGGACGCTCTCCCGTTGTGCTGACCGAGCGAACCGATCACCTTGCCAAACTGGCCGAACGGCTGGCGCCAGCTGTTCAACACCTCATTATCCTCCAGGGCCGGATGGGGCGGAAGAAACTCGCCGCCACGCTCGGCCAACTCGCCACTATTCCCGAGAATGAAGCCCGCGTATTACTGGCGACCGGTCGGTTCCTGGGCGAGGGATTCGACGACGCCCGGCTGGACACCCTTTTTCTAACCTTGCCCGTTTCCTGGCGCGGAACCATTGCCCAATACGCGGGCCGCTTGCACCGTCTGCACGATCGCAAGCGCGAAGTTCGCATATACGACTATGCTGACCTCAACGCCCCAATGCTGGCGCGAATGTTCGACCGGCGCTGCAAAGGATACGCAGCGATCGGCTACTCGATTCTCCTGCCGGCCAGCGCCGTGCCGGGATGGCCCGCCGATGTGACCCTGCCGGTGGAACCGGAATGGAAACGCAACTATGCCGCCAGCGTTCAACGCTTGATTCACGATGGAGTGGATGCCCACCTGGGCAACTTGTTCGTGCATGCGACCCGAACAGTCCAACCCGATGCACAAGGCGCTGATCGCGCCCGCAGCGCCACGGAGGCATTCCTCTACCGGCGATTGGAAACATTGTCCGAGACCAGGGGAAAGTTCCAAGTCAATGCGGTCTTGCCGATTTCTTTTGACGAACGGGGGCACATGGAAGTGGACTTGCTCTGCGCGCAGGCGCATCTGGCGGTCGAACTGGACGGGCCGCAACATCTTTCCGATCTCGAAGCTTATCGCCGCGACCGGCGCAAGGATGCCCTTCTGCAGGAAAACGGCTACTTCGTTCTGCGTTTCCTGGCCGAAGACGTGGGCAAGCGTTTGGATCATGTCCTGGACACCATCCTGCGCGCGCTGGCTCGGCAAGGAAATAAGGGCCGGATAAGCTGAAACAATTCGTTTAACCCGTGAGGCTCTTGCAAAACCCCTGCTGAAGATGGCCACGACGAAGCGTGGCCATCCAGCAGTCGCGCTAACAGACTGGTTTTAGAACTGGAGGGACGCGCTCCGTCGCGTCCGCAGGGGGTTTGCAAGAGCCTCCCGTGTTTCATCCGTGGCTAAGATTAGCCTTTTATATGTTTTACGCTTGATGGCGGCAATTAGGATCTGGTTCACCATTTTAGCGTGCTGGCCGCGGCCAGCGGGCCCCTGGTACACAATGATCTTGCCCAGACAACGCAACAGCAGCAGGGCGCGATCGAAGGCTGCCTTACTCCCGCCGACCATGATCGAGAGCCCCGCCTCGCGCGCGCCGATATCGCCGCCGGACACCGGGGCGTCCAGGGCCATTATTCCCCGCGCGGCGGCGGCCCGCTCGATCTCCACCGCCAGGCTCGGGGCTGGTTATGAAATCCACCAACAGGCTCTCCCGGCTCATCGCCGGCAACACGCCCTCCGATCCCAGGATCACCGCATCGACATCGGCCGGGTAGCCCACCATGACACAAACCGCCTCGGCGCCGGGCACCGCTTCCTGCGGACTATCGGCCCAACACGCGCCGCGACGCAGTAGTTCCTCCGCCTTGCTCTTCGTGCGGCTGAACACGGTCAGGGCATGCCCCGCCGCCAGCAGGTGTCCGGCCATGGCGCCGCCCATGACCTCGGTTAAGATCCAGGCAATATTCATGATTGTCCCCATTGACTTTTCGCCCAGCGAACAGTCAATCGAGATTACAGACCATCCCCGCCATGCTGATAAGACCAAAATCGAATCAATTTCTTACTTGGCATGTATTCCGGACCGGATATGCTTTCCGACAAATCACAGTATGGAGGCTCGAAATGAGAAACGCCGATCCCGCCTCTTGTATGGAGATGACGGCGGGGTTCGCCAAGCATGGGTCAATCGTTTTCCTTACAGCCTGCTATACGGCCAAGATGGTGAAGCTATTGTAATTGTGGCGATCGCTCACCTACATCGCGAGCCTCATTACTGGATCGATCGCACCATAGCATCTTGACTTTACCGTGGTTCAAGCCCCGAACAGTTCCGTATTGCCGTCGTCCGGGGAACCTGATAGGGTAATGCCGTTTCATAAACCGGATGAGGATTTGCAACAACTGTCATGACCAACACGCGCATCGGCATATTCGGCGGCACATTCAACCCTGTGCACCTAGGACATTTGCTCCTGGCCCAGGACGCCCTTGAACTGTTCGAACTTAGCCGGGTGCTCTTCGTGCCCTGCGACAAGCCGCCCCACAAGAACGCTGCGGCGGTGATTCCGGGCACGCATCGCCTGGCCATGCTCCAGGTGGCGATCCAGGGCAATCCGAACTTCGAAATCTGTGACCTGGAACTCCGGCGTGGCGGCACGACCTATACCGTGGACACCATGCGCGAACTGACCAAGCTGTACCGGAATGAGGAACTGGTATTCATTATCGGCGTGGATACACTGCCAGAACTGCATTTGTGGCACGAGATCGAGGCTCTGTTGCCAATGTGCCGCTTCGTCAGCCTGGCCCGGCCGGGCTTCGACCTTAAGGCAATCGGCGAAGAACAGATCAAACTGCCTCCGCCTTGGCCCAAGACGCTGCTCAGCCAGATGGCCGGCGGCCATACGACAAACATTTCCTCGTCGGACATCCGCCACCGGGTTGCCGAAGAAATGAGCATCCGCTACCTGGTGCCAACACCAGTTGAACTCTACATCACCGAACACAACCTTTACCGAGGATAAATATCATGCCGAACGCCCGCCTTGAACCGTTGCAGCTGGTCCACCTGGCTCTGAATGCAATCGCCGACAAGCAAGGATACGACCTCGATGCATACGATGTGCGGGAACGTTCCTTACTCACAGATTACGTCATCGTCGCCACCGGTAAAAACGGGCCGCATTTGAAAGCGCTCTGCAATGAAATCCGCCTTAAGTTTAAGGAAATCGGCCTGCTCTGCTTTCGACAATCGGGCGATCCCGACAGCGGCTGGATTATGGCCGACTATTTCGACATGGTCATCCATCTCTTCCTGCCTGAGTCCCGCATTTATTACGCCTTCGACGAACTGTTCCGCGACGCGCCGAAGGTCAGTTGAGTGGTTGAAGTTCCTGCGCAGCTCGCGCAACCATGATCGATGCGTTGTAATACCAAAGAGCGCCGCACACTGCGAAGTTGTGCGCTCAGAGAGCGCTGCTACAACTCCGATAATTTTCACACGGCTGCTGGCCGATTACGGTTCAACCATAACAAGCCTACCCCATATTTACGTAGTCAAACCATGAAAATCCGCATCGCTGTAATCGTTGTGTTTTGGCTGGCCATGACCGGCTGGCTGGTTCGCTACGAGGCCTTTCCGGAATGGTTTTCTACGCCCAGTTACGGCTACCAGGCGCTGTTGAAGGATGGTCCGTTCGTTGTCGATTCCTGGATGCAGGTGATTTTCAAGGATACCCCCATCGGCTACAGCCACACCTGGGTGGATACCAGCGTGGAATCGCCCGATGAAGCCTACGCCATGAAGAATATCACCTTCCTGAACCTGAAAATCATGGGAATCAGTCGCTGGGTCAAGGTTTCCGCCGGTGCCACCTTGGACGCCCGCTATCGCCTGCAAACATTTTCTGCGGTCATGAATGCCGCCACTTATTCCACGCGCCTGAATGGCGAGCGCACCGGACCCGGCAAATTCCAGGCACATGTCTTCACAGCCGGTGCGGAACGATCTTTCAGTCTGGACATTCCTGAGGATGCCATCATCTATTCGCCTATGACCGAAATGGCCATGCGCCGGCTCCAGCCGGGCCAGTCGCTGCAGTTGAAAGCCTTCGATCCCTTGTCAATGACCACCGCCGATATCCGCGTCAAGGCCCTGCGCAATGAACCGTTCCGCATGGACGGCCGGGAACAGGAGGCCACGGTCCTGAATATGTCGTACCAGGGCTTGGAAACTCTGTCCTGGATCGATGACAACGGCCGTATCCTCCGCCAGGAAACGCCGTTCGGCTGGGCCCTCCAAGCCTGCACTCCGGAACAGGCACTGGCCTTCCAACAGGATGGAGTTCAGGCCGAGGACATGCTGGCGGCCCTCGCCGTGCCCTCTCATGGCCCGCTCACGAATCCACGCGAATGCCGCAACATCCGCCTGGTTTTGCACGGAGCCGGACTTGACCCCAAGACCATCGCCAGTCACCGGCAGATCGTAGAGACCCAGAGTGCTAACAGCCTGCAGTTGAACATGCTCGCCCAGGTCGCGCCGACCAATTCCCTGCCGCTCGGCGTGGCTTCCGCCGAATTCCAACCTCAACTGACTCCATCGGCTTTCGTGCAATCCGATCATCCCGATTTGATCCGCAAGGCGCAGGACATTATCGGCGATCGCACCGACAGCTGGGAGGCTGCCAAGGCAATTTACGGATGGGTTTACCGAAATGTCGCCAAGCAGTCGGCCATCAGTCTGCCATCCGCCTTGGATGTCCTGCACAAAATGGAAGGCGACTGCAACGAGCATACCTATCTTTTCACGGCCCTGGCACGCGCGGCAGGATTGCCCGCCCGTATCCACGTCGGCCTGGTTTACGCCGAACTGCCCGGCAAACCGGAAGGCGCTTTCTATTACCATGCCTGGCCGTCGGTCTATGTTGGCGCATGGGTCGAAATGGACCCGACCCTCGGCCAGCTGAACGTGGATGCCACCCATATATCCCTGATGATCGGCGAACTGGCGGACCAGATCAAACTGCTGGGCTTGCTTGGCCAGGCAAGGGTGGATATAGTCGCGGAGGAGTAACAGGTCGAAAGTCGCAGGTCGCAAGTTCAGGAGAGAGGGTTATTGGGGAATGGTTAAATTAGGACCGGCAGCCGCCGGTCAACTTTTACTGTAGCCGACCACGTTGGGGTCGGCCATCCGCCAATCCCTAAGACCGCGCCCACCGTGCGCGGCTACAGAAAATACGGCAACTGCCGGACGGCTGCAAACTTTGAAATTCCTTAGCATTAAATTAGAACTTCATGCAGAGGTGTTCAGCAACCGAACCCATTTCTTAACGGACCAGTTTAGATACCCATTGATAGCCATAACAAACTACCAGATAACTAGAAAGGAAGCTGTTTGTTGTTGAAATGTCCTTGGAATTTGGATTTTGCCACGTCGTGCTGCCTGCTGGGCGGCACAAGTGGACCCTTCGTTTCGCCTTCAAGCGGAACTGACGGGGGAACTTGAAATTTATGAGTTTACGGGCCAGGCCCGCGTGACGAATTATGATCTCCCTTGAACATGTCTCAAAATCATTCGGATCGCTGATGGCGGTCAAGGACCTATCGCTCGCCATTCCCCGCGGTGAATTGTTCTGTTTCCTGGGCCCCAACGGCGCCGGCAAGACAACCACGATCAAGATGCTCTGCGGTCTCCTGCGGCCAGCGACCGGCACAATCAGGATCGGCGGACTGGACATCCAGCGGGACCTGGCGGCAACCCGTCCGCTGATCGGCTACATCCCGGACTCGCCCTTCCTCTACGAACGGCTGACGCCCTCGGAATTTTTTGAATTCATCGGCGATCTCTATAACATACCGCGGGCCCGCGTTCTTGCCGAACGCGAGACGTCGTTCCGCCTGTTCGGACTGGTAGAACATGCCCACACCCTCATCAAGGATTTGTCGCACGGCTTCCGCCAGCGGGTGATTTACGCCGTGACCTTCCTGCACGAGCCGCAAGTGCTTTTCGTGGACGAACCGTTTATTGGCCTGGACCCTTACAGCATCCGCCTCATCCGCAACCTGCTGCGACAGAAAGCCCGGGAAGGCATGACGATCTTTTTCACCACCCACATCCTGACCTTGGCGGAACACCTGGCCGACCGCATCGGTATCATCGCCAATGGACGGCTGGTCGCGCTGGGCACGCTGGGCGAACTGCAAAAACAAAGCGCCGGCCAGGATCAATTGGAAGATATTTTCTTAGTTCTGACACAGTCAGACGCTCCAGTCTAAAATAAAACCATGAACCCCTTACGCGCCTTGTTCCACAAAGATTGGCGAGTTTTTTTGAACCTGCGCCGACTGGCGCGGGAACAATCACGTTTTAAAATACTGTTTATCCTGGCCTTCGGACTGGGCCTGCTGGCGGGATTGTGGGCCATATTCTATTCCGGCTTTCATGCGCTGAGCACGATGGGCGGCATCGGCACGCTGATCATCCGCCACCTGTTCGCCCTGTTTTACCTCGGACTCGGACTGATGCTGATCCTTTCCAACATTGTCACGGCTTATCCCACGCTATATCGCTCCGCGGAGATGCCCTTCCTGCTCCTGCGCCCGCTGGCGCACGGTGAAATCGTGCTCCACAAGCTGGTGGAATCCGCCCTGATTTCTTCCTGGGCTTTCTTTTGCATTATCATCCCGTTCGTCGGCGCCTTTGCCTGGCATGAAGGGCTGTCATCCTGGTTCATTTTCTGGACCCTGCTGCTCTCAGCGCCGTTCGTAATTTTTTGCGCCGAGCTGGGAATGCTGGTCACGCTCCTGGCAGTGCGCTGGATTCCACGCTTCCGACCCCTGCTCTGGGCTGGGGCTTTTTTTGTTGCGGTCGGTGCCTGGGCCTATATCCAGTTCCGGCCCATCGTACAATTTGAATCAAACGACATTTCCTTTCTGCTCTCGCGGCTGGCGCCCGGAATCCGCCTGGCCGCGTTTCCGCTCTGGCCCAGTTGGTGGGTGGCCGAGGGCATCCTCTCACTGGCGCGGGACCAGTGGGCGCGCGGCCTGTTGTTCTGCGGCCTCCTGGTCGCCAATGTCCTGTTCGCCGGACTTGTCCTCGAACGGATCGGTCAAGCCTGCTTTTTCACGGGCTGGCTGAAAAGCCAGGCGAGTCCGCGCCGGGACCGCCGCCGTCACGGCTTGCTGGACAAGGCCGCCAGCCGCTTGTCTTTCCTGGCGCCCGATTGCAGAGGATTGGTTCTCAAGGACCTGCGCCTCCTGGTCCGCGACCCGGTTCAATGGACGCAAGGTTTTCTGTTTTTTGGGTTGCTGGGTCTTTATTTCTTCAACCTGCGCAACCTGCGCTACGATCTGCTTTCGCCGATATGGCTCAACCTGATCGCCTTCCTCAACATGTTCAGCCTATCGGCCATCATGTGCTCGTTCTGCTCCCGCTTCGTCTACCCGCAGATGAGTCTGGAAGGCCAGGGATTCTGGCTGCTGGGTCTTTCACCAACGCCGCTGGGCCGGGTGCTGGCGGTAAAATTTTCATTGGCGCTGGCCATCATGCTGGGGATCAGCCTGACTCTGATGGCGGTTTCCGGCGGAATGCTGAAAGTGGATTGGAGCGTTCAGCTGACTGGCCTAATGGTCGCGGCGGCTATGTCGGCGGCGCTGTGCGGATTGGCGACCGGGCTGGGTGCGGTGTTCCTTAATCTAAAACAGAGCAACCCGATGATCATCGTCTCCGGCTTCGGCGGCACGCTAAACCTGGCGCTGAGTCTGGGGTACATGATCGCCGCGATCCTGCCCTTCGGCCTGCTCTATCACTGGCACATCATGGGCCATCTGTCGCTGACGGCCCTACGCCAAGGCTGGCTGATCGCGACCGCCTGGCTACTGCTCATTACCGCCGTCACCACCCTTGCGCCTTTGGCCGCCGGCCGCAAAAGTCTGCGGGACAGGGAATACTGAAAGAATTGCGGATTTGTGATTTTTGATTTGCGATTGGAGTCCGAATCATCAACATCAGACTTCCTAATCCGGGCGGAACATAGGCTGGCACATTCGTAGACGCGGCGCCATCGCCGCGTTCTTATCCGGCAGCAAAAAGCGGCGAGGGCGCCGCTTCTACAGCCCTGCCATAAGTCTAAAAAAGTGCCAAGCTATTTTCCGGAAGAGGCCATCGCTCCGGAAAACGTCTTCCTGTGTCACCGAACGTTCCAATTCCAAGGCGAAATCCAAGCCAAGACCGGGAGATTTGTCCTCGTAATACGCAATAGCGTCCCACAGCTCGACCTCGGCCTCGTGCAGGATGACAGCGGGCATCATTTGTGCTTGGCCTTGATGTCGGCAAAGACGTCATCAGCGGGTCGGCTTGTAGCCTGCCCTTCGCGAACCATCTGAACACGACGCTGAATCTCCGGCCCTACGGACTGGCCGCTTCGGCCGGCCGGCGGATGGGCAGCGGACGCCAGCCCGCGAAGCTCTCGGTCAGGTCGCGCGCTGAAAAACACCAGATCACAACCTGCTTCCCTTTCAGCCCGTCGGCGCGCCGCAGCAGATTCTGCCGGGCCGCCGTCGCACCCGATCCACGCACGCCAATCAGGTCGACCGGAAAACCCAACTCCAAGGCCAGATGATCCGCCAGCCCCGCGCCCCGGGCGTGCATATCACCGCCGGCCTGGAAAACCAGGACATGGCTGTCGCCCATCAGAAGCACCGGGCTCCCCGGCGCCGGGTCGACCGGCCGCAACTCACTTCCGTCCTTCTTCCCGACCGCAATCAAAGGCAGTTTTTCTTTCGGCACCGCCGGGTCCTCCAGCATTAGCCAGAGATCGCCCGCGATTGCCCGCTCCCGTTCCTCGGACACCAATGCCACACCGTCCGGCTGCGTCGGCCAGGATCGCTTCCCCAAACGCCCGGCAATGATCCGGGCCGCAGCCCGGCAACCGACGCTCGACCAGTGTGTGTCCTGACGACAGTACAAGTCCACCGTTCCGCCCACCCGCAACGTGCGAAATTCGCCGGCCAAATCGACAACCGCCACACCGTTAATGCGCAGGAGGTCGTAGAAGCGCGCAAAGGCGGCGGCCGGCTCGGCAGGGGCCTGGGGCACGCCGTCGCCCAGGATCGGTCCCAGCTTGTCCGGATACACTGCGGCCTTTTGTGGAACCGGCACTAACAGCAGCTCGATGCCCGCGGCCTTCAGCTGGCGGTTAAAATCCAGGATGGCCGGCAGGGGGTCGGCATTCTTCGGATTGCTGCACCGGCTGACCCGCGCCGCGGCTTCGCCCCAGAACTGGCCAACGGTCAGGGAACGCAGTTCCGGCACAAAGAAAAGCCAGTCGCTGGCGCCCTTCAGAACAGAGCAGTCAGCCTTGTCCGCCGCCGCCACGGCTTGCGCCAGCTCCACAACAAAGCTCTCCACCGCCGGCCGGGCGGCCGGCGAATTGGCCACCGGCTCCGCCGCGCCGACCGCACACCCAGCCCCAATGAGACCCAGCGCCAGCGCGGTCAACACCGAACAGCGGGTCGATTGGATTGAAGCATGCATAGAATGATTTCTCCTTCCTGAACAGGCCGACGCACTCACGGCTGGATCCAGCAGTTGGCCGCGGTCTCATGACGGTCGTCCGCCGTCACCTGCACCCACTCCTCTACTTTCTTGAAATCGGCGTTGAACTTGCCAAGATAGACATTAGCCTCGCTGCTGCCGATGCCCGGGCCAGAGATGGTCATGAATTCTGCCCGGTTCGACCAGCGCGGGAACCACATGTCGCGGCCGTCCACGCCCGGCATCTGGTTGATCGGGAACATTCCAAGGCTTTTGCCGTTGCCGTCGAACATGAACAGGTCGGTATGCTCGTTATTCATGATGAAGAAGCGGTACTGGTTATCCGGGGAAATACAGGAGTTACAGCCGCGGCCGCGCTTGGCAAACGTACCCTCGCCCGGGATCGCGATCCCGCACTCCGGCCACGGGAAGGCACTGCCCAGCCGGGTGCCGTCGGCCGACACGCTCAGGCGCAAGTCCATCGGAATCTTATCCCAGACTGCCTCCCAAGCCGTGGGTTTGTCCAGGCGAAAGCGCTTAATGCTCTTGAACCCGCGGAACTGATTAATCTTCTCATCCTGCGCGGTGCAGTAAATCCACTCAACCCCGTTCGCGGGATCCCGCCAGAAGCAATGGGCAAACCCGTCGCAGAGCACCCGCTCGTTGCGACCGTCCCAATCCACAATGTGAATTTTCGATGTGTCCCAAGCGGTAAACACGATGCGCCGGCCGTCGGACACAAAGAACGGGTGGCCGTAACTGGCCGGACCGGGGAGAATCACCCGCTCGGTCTTCTCGGCCGTGTCGAACCCCATCAGCGTGTACTCGGCGGTCTCCCCATCGCCGGACCGGTTGCTGCGCATGGTCGTGTTCCGCACCCACACCAGCCGGACGCCGCGCGCGCCGGTCAGTTTCAACAGCTTGCCGGCAACGTCCTCGAGCTGGCGTGCGCCCCGGCCGGCCCGCCTTTGATCTTCGACGTCCTGGATCAGCTTCCCCACCGCGGGCGATGGCTGAACCTGCGCCGGATTCGGCTGCCATTTATCGGCGCATTCCCAGGAATTGGTCGCCGCGCCAATGACGCCGATGAAGGCACGTTCCTCCGCGGGCAGTCCTTCCAGCTTAAACTGCGCCGGTTTGCCCGGCTGCACCAGGGCCGCAGGCACGTCCACGTACAGGATGCCATAATTATCCCAAAACTGATCCGTGCCCAGCAGGTCGAAGAACGCCTTAACATGCGCGGGGTCTTCGCGCCGACCCACCGTCCATCCGGTATCGCCCTTGAGCACCGTATCCAGCCGCAAAATGGGCTTGCCGTTCAACGCCAGGTCAAACTGAAACGGTCCGGGACGACCCGCGAATTTCGCGCGCGGGCCGTCGTTGTTGTAGTAGCCGGCCATGACGATCTCCAACGCAAACGTGACGCGCGCCGCCGGCTTCGCGGGCGCCGGCGCAGTCTCCCACTCAAACCAGTTCACACTCACGCCATTAACATCCAGCGTGGCGCCGCTGCAAATGTAATAAGCGGTGGTCGTATCGGCGCGGTGGGTCCGGAAATAGGACTGTTCGACAAAGCCTTTACCGTTCACGAATTTAGCGAACCCGTTGACCCGCGCGCCACCCCGGAACTCATCGAGCGTGGCCAGGGCCGGCGGCATAGTCCGGGCCGGAGGCATGACGTCAAAATAGAGCTCCAAGGCCGGATCGGCATCAATGGTCTCGGAACGGAATTGGCCGGTAAGTTGCGCCTGCGCGGCATAGGGCTCGAGCTCCAGTTCGTAACTGAGTCCGACCGGCAGTTCGGCGATTGGCAGGGTCTGCCGATCCATCATTGTCCAATGCGCCACCAGCATCTTCGCGCCGGTGTAAACTCCGGCCAGGACCGACTCCACCCCGTACTCGTAAACGGTCACGGCCTGGTTATAGGGCTTGATTTGCTCAAAATTCGGGGCCTCCGATCGCTGTAGCAGTTTGCCGCGAATCCGCAGGGGCTGCCCGACGGAGGCAACAGGCGCGGACAAACCGGCCTCAAAATTGCGCCGCGCCTCCTCGGCGGTCACGCCGCGGGCGCCAAGGGCCAGGCCGGCGACCCGCCCGAACCAGTCGGACCCTCCATCGTCCGCCGCGCCGATGGACAGGCTGCCGTCCGTCCATTTTCCCAGGGGAGCGGCGCTCGCGACGGTTTGCATCAGGCGGCCGTTATGGTACACGAGCAGATTCTTGGATTCGAAGCTGAGAATCAACTGGCAGATTTGCCCGGCTTCCACCCGGCAGACCGCCAGGCTCCGGCCGCCCGCAGCGGCATGGGTCAGCATCAATTCGTCCGCCTCCTGCCGCAGGGTCAGCCAGAGCGCCCGTGAAGTTCCCAATTGCAGGATCACGCCGCCGGCCTTGCCCGCGGTGGCGGACGCGGTCAGCCATAATTCGACACTGAACGCGTGAGCCTTGCGGAGGCGCGCCAAGGAGGGTTCGGAGAGCGACGCTGAAAAGAAGCCCGCACCAGTCAGGAGCGCGCCGCTGCGGTCCAGTCGCGCCAGGCCGTGCGCCGCCAGTTTACTGCCTTCCGCCAGCTTGCCGCTTGCATCCAGACCGGCCAATTCGGCATAGGGACCGGGCCGGGCCTGAAACAACGCAAGCAGTCCGACTGGCTGGGCCGGCCAGGTCGTCTGCTCCGCCGCAGCCGTCGGCAGGGCGCCCCAGCCAAACGCAAGGACCGCCAAAAGCATCCCTGCTATCCGGGATACGCCCGTGTTCCGCTGAATAAAAAATAGTTTTTTATCTGCCATACTGAAATTCTTGTCGGATCGGCTGGGAACTGCGCCCACCCGTCTGCAAAAAATATTTTATTCGGAAAGACTCGCAAGCAGTAATGGAAAACAAGTGCGGCAACTCAATTCTGGCGCGCGTAAGGGATCCAGCGCTTGACCATGCCCTGCAGTTTATCCGACTGTTTCCAGCGCGTCAGAATGCCGTTGACGGACTTGAGCAGGGCCGGGTCCTCCCGCATGCCCCAAGCGAGATACTCGGTCGTCAGCGGGATATTGACAGCGGCCAGGCCCTGAGCCTCATTCTCGGCGGCCAACCACCAGATGACAGGCGCGTCGTGAATCACGATGTCCAACCGCCCGGACCGCAGGTCTTTGACCGCCGCCGCGGGTGACGAATAGACAACCCGCTTGGCGCGGATAAATTCCTGCTGGACGAACAAATCGCCGATGGTGGCTTTTTCCACACCAACGCGCCCGTCGGACATCATCACCGAACCGCGCGTAATATACCGGTCCAAATCGCTGCGCCGCACCAGGGCCAGTTGGCCGACTTGCAGGTAGGAGTCCGTAAAGGCAACGCGCATGGCCCGCATTTTTGTCACCGACATACCGGACATGATGATGTCCGTCTTCTTGGCCCGCAACGCGGGAATCTGATCGTCCCATGTCAGTTCCACGAACTGCACCGGCCGGGCCAGCTCGCGGCCCAAGGCCCTGGCCAGGTCCACCTCCAAACCGACAATGTCGCGCCCCTGCTTATAAATCAGCGGCGGCATGTTCGGCGTAACCCCGACTCTCAAGGGCGGCGCGCCGGCATCAGGCCCGCCGGCCTGCTCGCGGGACGTTGTGCATCCGCCCAGCCCGACCGCGATAATAACTCCCGAAGTTAAAACGGCAAGACCTCGGCCCATCCAGAATCTGATATTCATGACAATACTCCTCTTGTGGCGGATGCCGGTTATAATGCCAGTTTGCACGATCCCTACTGAAAAGTAATGATCATCCTTAAGCGGGACTACTGTTGCAGTAGCCGCCATCGACCCGCTTATAAAGCTTGGCGTAGCAATGCGGGCAGGTGATGTCGGCCTTCGTTTTCCAAGACCACGAACACGGCTACAGCACCGATAATCCCAGCACACATATTAGGGGTTGCGCCGCAACTGCAACTAACTAGAGTTTACTCGGAAAGGATATTTTAAATACGGCCTGCCGGGATCATCATCCGCCACGGCGCATCTTGAGAATACCCTTCACCAGCTTCTCAATTTGCACCGGCTTGCCGCTGCGCATGCTCTTGTTGGCGGCGATGCCGACCATGATGCTCAAGGCGCCGTCCACGAAATCGGCGGCGCACCCATAAGGATCCGGCGGCGGTTTGGGCAAAAAGAGATCGTCGAGCAGGCGCGCATCGCCGCCGCCATGCGCGCCCTTGGCCTGCCAAATTGGAATATTCCGGGCCGGCTTAAAATGCGGATAATGCCGGATATGGGTGCCCTGGGGAATCATGCCGCCCTGCTCGCGGCCATCGCCGCTGATATAGACGCTCTCAACGCAATCCTGCTCCAGCCGCCCGGTTGTGCCGTTGAACACGATCCGGTAACCTTCCCAAGGCACAAACGCGTTCAGGGAATATGACATGAAGGCGCCGGTATCGTAGCGCACCACCAGGTTCATGGTGTCCTCGATGTCCATGGTCTTGCCGAACACGCAGCGGTCACGGAAATACCCGTCGTAACTTTCGCAGTCAAGGTACATTTCTTTCAAGCCCTGGTGTTGCGCCAAGTCGAGGTAGAACTTGCATTTCTTCCGAAGGCGGCACTCATGGCAGCGCTCGGCGTGCCCCTGCAGACCGTAGCGTTCGGCCGTGCCATTGCCCGTGCCGTAAAAACGACGGGCGCCCATGGCGAACACCTCGACCGGGCGCGCCGCCAGCCACCAGTTGACCACGTCAAAGTGATGCGTCGCCTTATGCACCAGCAGGCCGCCGGAGTTGCGCTTCTCCCGATGCCAACGGCGAAAATAATCTGCGCCATGATCGGTGTTCAGCATCCAGTGAAAGTCCACCGAAATCACATCGCCGATCGTGCCTTTCATCAGCAAAGATTTGATCTGGGAGCGCGGCGGCGAATAACGATAATTAAATGTGACCCGGACCTTGCGTCCTGTTTTGCGGGCGGCGGCGATGATCCGTCGACACTTCACCTCGTCGATGGTCATAGGTTTTTCGGTAATGACATCGCAGCCCAGCTCCATGGCGCGCACAATATACTTGTCGTGGAAACAATCCTTGGTGGTGACAATTACCGTGTCCGGTTTTTGTTCACGGATCATAGCATCGAAGCGCCTTTCCGCATACATCGGCACTGCCTGGCCTTTCCAGTTTTCCGTGATATGCCGGTTGCACAGTTCCAGTCGGCCGCGATTGTTATCGCAGATCCCCACCAATTCACCAGAGCCCTTGTGCGTGTTAACCAGGGCATGCGTATACATTTCCGACCGGCTCCCCAGACCCACCTGCGCATAACGTGTTTTTTTCATCGAACCTTATCCTTCCTAATTTTTCCCACCAAGCAGGAATGAATGAGGTCCGGCGGCTGCCGGACTTCTACGTATTGAAATTCTTTAGCATTGAATTAAAGTTTATGCATGCCTCCTTAGCAGCTCCTCGCAGCTATGCAAGCCTCCGGTCAATCCCGGCAAAATGGCGCCAGGTACTCCCGGACCGCCCGGAGCGCCTCGATCCGGGGCAGTTTGCTCTTGCCCAGCAAGCCCGGGTTATCTTCAACCGATACGCGCCCATCATAGCCGGCCTGCCGCAACGCGGCGAAAAAACCTTCGAAATCATAGTCCGTGCCGGGCGCCGTTTGCGGAATGGAGGGCGTCGCCAGATGAATATGGGCCAGGCGCTTGCCGGCGGCCGCAATATTGGTGAACGGCTCCCGCCCGTCGGCTACATGGAAAAGGTCGGCCAGCAGCCGCAGATGCGCATGCCCAACGCGATCCACAAACGCCGAGCCCTGATCCACCCGGTTGAAAAAATTGCAGGCGCGGATGTACAAGGGCTCCATAATAATGGTGATCCCGTGCCGAACCGCGATGTCGGCGGCCAGCCGCGCGGCGTCCGCCAGCTGGCTCCAGCCGCGTTCCACCGGGAAGCCCGCCGGTAGTTTACGGGCGCCGCCGCTACCGAAGACCATGATGGTCGCGCCCACCTCGGCAGCGCGGCGCAGGACGAGCTCCATGTGCCGACGCACCGGTTCAAGATCAACGGTCGGCCCGGTAACCTTTAGCTCCCCTGGCAGGAAACAGTTGACGGCTTCGATACGAATTGGCGCATTCAGCATGGCGGAGCGCAGGGGAGCGAAGTCCGCTTCACCCTTGTCCGGGGCCAGTGCCCAGACGCCGGTTTCGGCAAAATCGAATCCAGCGGCGGCAGCATCCGTGAGCGTATCCGGTGCAATACAAATTCCCAAGCGCATGATTCCCCCTTGTTGCTACTCACCCCCACCCCACCCCCTCCAAGGAGGGGAGCCAAATGCCATTCCCCTCTTGAGAGGGGGAAAGGGTGGGTTTCCCCATCGTCAGCGTTGCAGCTAAGGCACACTTGGCGTGCCGACAGCCTCCGCCCCCCACGACAACACCGGCATATCCGTCATCGTCTTCAGCCCCGGACCCGCCCGCAGCATCTGCGGAATCGCGTTCAACACGATGGCGCAGGATGCGACGTCGCCGTTGATGCCGCCGGAGATGGACGAGACAAACGAGGGGTCGCCAAACACCTTAACTTCGTCCCGTGGATCAGGTTCCCCGATCGAGGCCCGAAACACCAGTGTAATCTTTTCGGCGGCGCCGACAAACCCCCGGCCGACTTGGCGCACCCCGGCCGCCATCCCCGGGGCTATCCGGATATGCCTCTTCCTGATAGGTCGGGCGGCAACAATCGGCGCCAGCTTCTCCTCGATCCTGGTTAGCTTCCATCCCAGGCGCGCGGCGATCATGGATATGGATTCGGCTAGGCCCACATGACGCAAGACACCTGCTTGGCGCTTGGCCGCGAATTCCCGTAAAGTCAAACCCGCGCCGATTTTGTTCCGGAACGGTTCGCGGCGGGTCGCGGCGTCTTGAATACGCGCAATACGGATGCGATCCACTCGCCGACAGACGGCGGTTAACGCGATCGGCAACAGATCCATCATAAAGCCCGGGTTAATTCCGACGGCCAGCACGGTCACGTTATGCTGCCTGGCAATAGCATCAATCCGATGCGCCAGCGCCGGGGCCGTGATCCACGGATACGAAAGTTCTTCGCAGGTGGTAACCACATGCATACCGGCAACCGCCAGGACCTCGACCTGTGCGACTATTCGCTTCAAATCGGATACGGTGGTCAGAATGGCCACTTGTGGCGGCCAGCGGCAGGGCGCGTCCTCGAGCTTGGCCACGACGGGAATGTTCAATTTCCCGCCCAAACCGCAGACGCGGCCCAGGTCACGCCCGGCCTTGCTCGGATCCACATCCACTGCGGCCACGATGCGAAACTTGGATTTGCGCTCCAGGAGATAACCCGTCAGGATTTGTCCGATCGGCCCCAACCCAACTTGTGCCACGTTGATCATCAGCCTAGTTCCCCTCGCTACCGATTATTTAGCAGTCCAATCAAATTCAGATTTCCTGATCCGCGCTTAAAGAAGCGCGGATCAGTGATTTGATCAACAG
>CAZALU010000043.1:0-26230 GCA_964486075.1 uncultured Verrucomicrobiota bacterium | reverse complement strand
AATGCCTGGCATCTGCTGTAGGGCGGGCATGTCCCGTCCGCGGGATTGCCCGCCGACCCATTCCCGGACGGCGGGAAGCCCGTTGGGTGTTCCCGCCCTACAAATCAGAATAAGGCCCTTCCCGTTGCGGGGCGATAAGTGCTTCTCCGGAAGGGCGGGATGATTTAGGACGCGTCGGGGTTTCAGGCTTTTGCCATGACTGCGCGCGCCGCCTGGCGGACGCGCGGTATTAATTTTGCGCTCATGCTGACGGACCGAACGCCCAGGCCGATCAGCTTTTCGACATAGGCGGGATCGCCGGCGATTTCCCCGCAGACTGAAAGCGGCCGCCCGGCCTCGTTCGCGGCCTGCGCGATGTCGGCCAGCAGGTTCCAGAACGCCGGGCGGTCGGGGGAATAGTCGTAGGCCACCCGGTCGTTGTTACGATCCACGGCGAAAAGATATTGGATCAGGTCGTTGGTCCCGATGCTGGCAAAGTCGGCGACCTTTAGCAGTTCGCGTGCTTGCAGGCAGGCGGACGGCACCTCGAACATGATGCCGTGGGTCAGCTGGCCCGGCGGGAGGTCTTTGATGGCTTCGTTGAACAATTTTTTGAGTGCCAGGAACTGTTCCGTTTCGACGATCATCGGGTACAGCGCCTGTACTGGGCCATGCGCGGAGGCCCGCACCAGCGCGCGGGCTTGCGCCGCCAGCAAATCTTGCCTGGCCAGGAGCAGGCGCCCGCCGCGGAAGCCTAGGTAAGGATTCTGCTCCTCGGCGAGATCGAAATAGGGCGCCGCCTTATCGCCGCCGATATCCAGGAGCCGGATGGTGATCGGCCGGCCTGGCATGGCTTTGACGACAGACGCGTAAAGCGCATATTGCTCTTCCTCGCTGAGCAGGCGGCCGGCGGCAAAGAATTCGAATTCTGTTCGATACAGCCCTATGCCTTCTGCCGCCATGTTCCGGGCCTCGGCAACATCCGCGGCGGTGGTGATGTTGGCCATGATCTGAAATTCTGCGATCGGAAGCGCGTCTTCCGGCGCCGTTGCCGCCGGCGGTTGCGCCGCCGGGATCGAGTGCAGCGTATGTTTGGAGGGCCAGACCACCACCTCGCCGGTGTTGCCATTGATCAGCAATTCGGTCCCGCAGCCGATGGCGGAATGCAGCCCGCTGACACCGGTCACGGCGGGGATGCCCAGCGCCCGGGCCAGGATGGCGGCATGCGATGTTTTTCCGCCGCGCTCGGTGACAAATCCCCGAGTGTGTTCGACATCCAGATCCAGAGTTAGGGAAGGGGTCAATTCCTCGGCGACAATAATGCGGTTTTTTCCTTTTTGGCAATGGGGCAGGTCAGCACATTGCAAAGCCGGCTTCATGTTGCCGAGAATGTCCAATAGGCGCCGTTTGATTTCGCCGATATCCGAAGAACGTTCCTTGATGTATTCGTTATCCATTTCCATCAAACGCGCTTCGTTGGCATCCAGCGTCGCCGTGATAGCCGCTTCCGCATTGACGTTGTTATCTGAAACCTTTGCCAGCATCTGGCGGCGGAGTTCCTCATCCTGCAGGATCATCATGTGGACCGTGAATATCTCGGCTTCGGATTTGCCGATGCGCGTCGCCACATTCTGTTTTAACTCCTCTAGTTGTTTTATGGCCAGGGTCATGGCGCGGAGAATGCGGTTGCGTTCGCGCTCCAGCCCTTCTCCCGTGACACGGTAGACCGGTAGATTGGCGTGGCGCCGTTCGTTAAACAGGCATACTCGGGCGTGCACAATTCCGTCGCTGATCGGAATTCCCTGCAGCCGCGTCTCTTCATGAAATTTAATCGATAACATGTCACATAGAATATTGTTTCTCCGTCGCCTCTTCAAGGCATTAATCGGCGCCCGTCCGGACTCATTTCAACGCCGGTCGAAAACGGGCTTTTGGCCGATTTAGAAATGGGTTGAAATTATATTTTCGCCAAATGCGGTAACTGCTCCCTTCGGTAGGGCGAACCCTCCCGTCTTCGCAGCGCGGCAGAGCTAGCTTCGACGCGGTAACCCGGGTGATCCGATCTCGGAACGGCTCGGCATCCGCCGTCGCGCAAGGCGCTATGGCGGACAAAGGGACGCCTCGCCCCACCATTTCGGAAATCCCATATCAAAATCATAACAAGCGAACCAGATAAGACTTGAATTTTGCGCCGGCTCGACGCAAAATTCAGGTAATAAGAACGGCGTTCTAAAGTTAGCCTAACATGGGTACCCACCCCTGGCCCCTCCCAGGAGGGGAACTGATTGTTTTTCGACATCTTATCCCCTCCCTGGAGGGTAGGGGTGGGTGTCTTGATCCAATGAAGTTAATTACCTGAACATCTATAGTATTCATGGCAACGCCGCTTTCGACTAAATCCACTACGGAGCTGCCATGTGCCCCCCAGCAGTGCCGCCCGCACCAGCGCCTTGACTTGTGGTGAAATATGACATAGATAAGCATTATATATGACGCGGCAACTCGGACTGCTTAAAAATAGGCACAGGCGCTTGATGGAGGATATGGCATGAACAAGGACCCGGTCTGCGGGATGGAAGTGGATGAGTCGTCCGCCATAAGTGCCGAACACCAGGGCCGGAAGTATTACTTCTGCTCGGTCCATTGCCGCGAAAAATTTCTCAAGGGCGGGCAGGCCGCTCCGGCGCCTGCCGACCCTTCAGCCGCGACCGTCTACACCTGTCCCATGCATCCTGCAATCGAACGGCCCGGGCCCGGGCCTTGCCCCAAATGTGGCATGGATCTAGAGTCACGTGGCGTTGTGCTCGAGGGCGTGGAAGAAAGCCCGGAACTGCGCGATATGACTCACAGATTGTGGGGCAGCCTCCTTTTGACTACGCCGCTGTTTCTCGTGGCCATGGCGCACATGCTCCCCGGCCAGCCTTTGATGAAAGCGGTTCCAGCGGGTATTTCCTCGTGGACCCAAATGATCCTTGCGACTCCCGTGGTCTTGTGGGGCGGTTGGCCTTTCTTCCAGCGCGGATGGGCTTCTATCGTCAACCGCAGCTTGAACATGTTTACCCTGATCGCCGTTGGCACGGGCGTGACGTATGCTTATAGCGTGGTGGCGGCGTTGTTTCCTCAGATTTTTCCGGTGTCGTTCCGCGACCCTGGCGGAGCAGTGGCTGTTTATTTCGAAGCGGCGGCCGTAATCGTCACGCTAGTCCTGCTCGGGCAAGTGTTGGAGCTGCGCGCGCGCCGCCGCACTGCCGGCGCCATTAAGGCACTGCTCGGACTGGCGCCTAAAAGTGCGCGCAGACAGCGTGATGATGGCACGGAGGAGGATGTTTTCTTGCGGGATGTGGCGCAAGGCGACCGGCTGCGCGTGCGGCCCGGCGAAGCAGTGCCCGTGGACGGCGTTGTGCTGGAAGGTTGCAGCGCGGTAAACGAGTCGATGATCAGCGGCGAACCGATGCCGGTGGAAAAGAACCGAGGCGATTGGATCACCGGCGGAACGATCAATGGATCAGGCGGTTTTCTGATGCGGGCCGAACGGGTCGGACGCGAAACCTTGCTGGCGCAGATCGTGCGAATGGTGGCAGATGCCCAACACAGCCGCGCGCCGATCCAAAGATTGGCGGATGTGGTCGCGGCTTGGTTTGTGCCGGCAGTCATGGCGGTGGCGCTGTTGACGTTCGTAGTGTGGGGGTTGTTTGGACCCGAGCCGAGCTGGATCTATGCCCTGGTCAACGCCGTGGCTGTGCTGATCATAGCCTGCCCTTGCGCGCTCGGATTGGCAACGCCGATGTCGATTATGGTTGGTACAGGACGCGGTGCCACGGCCGGCGTATTGATCAGAAACGCCGGAGCTCTGGAAAGCATGGCAAAGGTGAACACTCTGGTTGTGGACAAAACCGGCACGCTGACCGAAGGCCAGCCGCGACTGGTCACGGTTGTGGCTGACAATGAAGACGAATTCCTGCGCCTAGCTGCCGGCGTCGAGCGGGCCAGCGAACACCCACTGGCGGCGGCCATCGTGGCCGGGGCCGATGCGCGCCGGCTGAAGTCGGCTGATGTCACCCGCTTTAAATCTGTGTCTGGCCAGGGCGTCAGCGGCACAGTGGATGGGCGTGAAGTTAGCGTCAGCAACAACGGCGATAAGCTATTCGCCGACAGGGCTGAAGCGCTCCGGCGCGAGGGCCAGACTGTGGTTTTCGTCGCCATCGACGGCCGGCCTGCCGGCCTATTAGGGATTACTGATCCGATCAAGGCCGCCACCGCCGAGGCCCTGCACGCCCTCCGTGAAGAAGGTATCGAGATCATCATGGTCACTGGAGACAATCGCACCACGGCTGAGGCGGTGGCCCGCAGTTTGCAAATCGAGCGCATTGAAGCTGGTGTTTTGCCGGATCACAAGCGCGAAATAGTCAGACTGCTTCAGCAGGAGGGGCGGATCGTTGCCATGGCCGGCGATGGCATCAACGATGCTCCGGCCCTGGCCCAGGCCCATGTCGGTATTGCCATGGGTAGCGGAACGGATGTGGCCATGGAAAGCGCTGGTATTACGCTGCTCAAAGGTGATTTGCGCGGTATTGTCAGGGCCGTCCGGCTCAGTCGAGCCGTGATGCGCAATATCCGGCAGAATCTCTTCTGGGCCTTTGCCTACAATACCCTGGGCGTGTCCGTGGCCGCCGGCATTCTCTATCCCTTCCTGGGAATCCTGCTCAGCCCCATGCTGGCCGCTGCCGCCATGAGCTTCAGTTCGCTCTCGGTGGTTGCTAACGCTTTGCGCCTGCGACGAGTGAAGATATGATTTTACAACAGCCTTGACACCTAAAACCATAATCCTGACACTCTCGGCCGGTAGGGAGGATGAAAGGAAACAGACATGGAAAACGAAAAAGCAGCTAACCCGGAACCGGTCGGGCCGGTCTGCGCCGGGTGCTGCACGCGCCTGGTTGATTTCGGGGTAGCGCTGGGCGGCGTGACAATTCTGCAGGATGTCAATCTGCATGTCCATTGCGGGGAATTGACAGTCCTGATCGGTCCTAACGGCGCCGGCAAGACCACGCTTTTTCGCGCCATGCTGGGCGAAATTCCGCATAGCGGGCGGCTCCATTTCGTTCATTCCGGCAACCAGAACAGGGCTGCCAGGCCGCGCATCGGCTACGTGCCTCAGAAGCTGGAGCTGGACTCGCGATCGCCCGTCACTGTTCTGGACCTGTTCGCCGCCGCCCGCTCGCAACGTTCGTTATGGCTCGGCTATAACTGCTCAAGCCGCGCCGAAACACTGGCGGCGTTGGAAACGGTTGAAGCACGCTCCCTGATCTCTCAACGGCTGGGTGGACTTTCCAGCGGCCAGCTGCAGCGTGTTCTGTTGGCGTTGGCTTTGACCCCGCCACCCGAACTGCTCCTGCTCGATGAGCCGGTCTCCGGGGTGGACCTGGCGGGAATCGAAATGTTTTATCGTATGGTGGCCCAGTTACGTCGGCGCCTGGATTTGTCGATTTTCCTGGTATCGCACGATCTGGCTTCCGCTGCGCGGATAGCCGATCGCGTAATTTTCCTCAACCGGACCATCGTTGCCGACGGGCCACCGCAGCAAGTGCTGTCCGATCCCGAGGTTAAACGGAGGTTCGGGTTCGATCCCGATTTTCTTGGAGAGGCGCCCGGATCCGACATCCTGCATCACGGGGTGCGCAAGCAGGAGGCGCAGCCATGACAGCCTGGCACTGGATTGTCGACCATATCCCGTTCGAATGGGCGCAATTTGCCTTCATGCAGAACGCCCTGTTGGCTGTTCTCATCGTGACGCCCCTGTTCGCGTTCCTGGGATGCATGGTGATCAATAATCAGATGGCGTTTTTCTCGGATGCCATCGGGCATGCGGCTTTGACGGGCATCGCCATCGGCGCCTTGGCCGGCCTGGCCGATCCGCTGTGGGCGATGATTGGATTTGCGCTGGCGATGACCCTGCTGGTTGCTCTGTTGCGCCGCTACAGCGCCATAGCCACTGATGCCGTGATCGGGCTGATGATGGCCTTTGCCGTGGCGCTGGGCGTGGTGTTGCTGTCCCGTGGTGGTGGCTTTGCGCGCTATTCACGCTACTTGATCGGCGATATTCTCACTATCACGCCGGCGGAAATAGCGCGACTACTGGTCCTGCTGGCACTGGTGGTCGGCGTCTGGATTGCGCTGTTCAACAGGATGTTCTTTGTCAGCCTGAGTCCGGCCCTGGCCCGGAGCCGGGGCCTGCGGGTGGGGGCGCTGGAAACGCTATTTGCCGCGATCGTGGCCCTGGGAGTGACCGTGGCGATACCGTGGGTGGGTCTGTTGGTCATTAACGCGTTATTGATTGTGCCGGCGGCTGCTGCCCGAAACATAGCGCGTAACATGCCGCAGTACATCCTGGGCGCCGTGGGAATCAGCCTGCTTTCCGGCATCGTCGGTCTGGTTGCCTCCTACTACTGGAACACGGCCACCGGCGCCACGATTGTGCTGTGCGCCATGGCGTTTTTCGCGGTGTCATTGGTATTCCGAAGGCGCTAAGGCAGGCATAATTATTTCGATATATTCAGATCATGCAACCGCAAAGAACGCAGAGAACGCAAAAAAGAAAGATACTTGACCGCGGATTTCGCGAATTTCACAGGTGGGGATTTGTTGTGTTCATTATCGGTGGAATCCGTGTAATCAGTGGTAAAAATAATATACTTTCCGATTTGCGCTGTTGTCTATGCCTTTTTGGTTAACAATTCGGCAATTTGGGCAATTCGGGCTAAGTTCATTCACGGAAAGGAATCAAATGGCACGTGCTAAACAACAAGAATCCGCTGGTAAAACCCCTGTGATTCTCGATACCGATATCGGGGACGATATAGACGACACCTGGGCGCTGGCCATGCTGTTGAAATCACCAGAGCTGGATCTCAAACTGGTGGTTGGCGACACTGGTAATGCGCTCTATCGCGCCCGACTGATCGCACGTCTGCTGGAGGTTGCTAAGCGCACCGATATACCTGTCGGCATGGGCCTTAACCAGGGCGTTCTTTCCGGTCATGAAAATCAACTGGAGTGGGTCAAGGATTACGCGTTGGATCGCTATCCCGGAGCTGTCCATACCGACGGGGTGCAGGCCATGATTGATGTTATTATGGCTTCAGCCTGTCCAGTGACGCTGCTTTGCATCGGGCCGGTGCCCAATATCGCGGAAGCGCTCCGCAGGGAACCGCGGATAGCGGGAAAATGCCGACTGGTAGGCATGTACGGTTCTGTTCGGCGCGGTTATGACGGTGGGCCACTGGCGGTTGCCGAATGGAATGTGAGAGCTGATGTCAAGTCCTGCCAGGCCTTGTTTACGGCGCCCTGGCTGGAGATGGTCATTACGCCTTTGGACACCTGCGGGCTGGTGCGTCTGCAAGGTGAGAAATACAAGGCGGTTTGCGATTCGGACGATCCGCTGACTCGGGCCGTGATCGAAAATTACCGGATCTGGCTGAAGGGCCAAGCGGATGAGCAAAGTTCGATCCTGTTCGATACGGTGGCTGTGTACCTGGCTTTTGCCGATGCTCTGCTGGTCATGGAAAATCTTGGCATGCGGGTGACGGATGACGGGTTGACCCGGATCGACGACAGCGCCCGGCGCATGCGCGTGGCGATGGAATGGAAGGACCTGGGCGCCTTTGAGGATCTGCTGGTGCGCCGACTGGCAGGTGGTTAATTGAATCTGATAGGAATTTGTTATTTGTAGGGCGGGCACGTCCCGCCGACCCATTCCCGGACGGCGGGAAGCCCAGCGGGCGTTCCCGCCCTACAATTCAGAATAAAGTCCGCCCCGCTTGCGGGGCAATAAGTGCTCTGGCCTCATAGGCAGCAGGAAAGAGCAGGAGTTATTCTCGCGCGGAAGGGGTATGGAATAGGATCGAAAAAATCAGTGTCTCGGCGCTACTGCACAAGGATCGTTTTTTTTGTTCTAGTTCTTCGGTTGGGGCTTGATGTAGCCCCATTGGACAAGGCACTGGTAAGCATGTTGGGCGTTCTCGCCCTGCTGGACTTGCTGGAGGAAGAGCTGGTATTGTTCTGCAGCGTTCGGCCGGCGGCCCATGCCTTCCAAGGAAAAACCCTTGTAAAAAATCGTGTTCGGATTGCCCGGCAGGAGCTGGTCGTAGCGGGTGAAAGCGTCCAGGGCGGCGTCAAAGCGTTTGCCGGCGACGCGCGCCATGCCGGAAACGAAGAGGGACATGGGCTCCCGCGGGTAAACGGCTTGCGCTTCCCCGGCCAGCCGTTCCGCTTCTTGCCACTGTTTCTGGGTGAGGCGGCAATTGGCCAGCATCAGCAGGCCGGCGTAATCCAGGGGCGCCAGCTTCAGGCCTGCCTCAAGAAAGCTGGCGGCATCATTCAACTTTTTCTCGGCCATGGCCTTGGCCCCGTCCTGAAATTTTTCGATCGCGTCGGCCTGGGCGCGCAGACGCGCGGTCTTGTCCAGGTAGGCTTCCTTATTGATCGGGAAGGTCTGCTGGGCGAGGGTGTATTTTTCGCGGATGGCTTGGATGGACGTTTGGTAACGTTCTTCGCTCATGGGGTGGGTGGCGAACATCAACTCGATGATGTTGGGTTGATCTTGCGATAATTTCCGGAGCATGTCCATCAGGGCCACGCAGCCGTCAGGATTGTAGTTGGCGCGGGTCATGTATTCCAGCGCCAGCGCGTCGGCTTCCCGTTCCGCGCTCCGGCTGTAATGAGCCAGCAGGGCGCCGCTCATAATGTTGCCCAGGCCGGCGCCCAGGGCGCTGTAGTCGGGCGCCAATTGATTCAGCGCCAGCGAGCCGGCGGACAGGGCGAAGTTGAGCGCCATGCCCTTGCTCATGTTCGACGCCGAATGCCGCGACACCACATGCCCGATCTCGTGGCCCAGTAAGGCTGCCAGCTCAGCCTCGCTCCGCAGGTTAAGCAGCATGCCCCGCGTGATGGCGATCGTGCCGCCGGGGAAGGCATAGGCGTTGACGTACACGGCGTTAACGGCGCGGAAGCTATAGGGCATGTTCGGCCGATGCGAGCGCGAGGCCAGGCGGTTGCCGATGCTATTCAGGTAGCCGTTCAGTTCGGGGTCCTGCAGCGTGCCATAATCGGCCGATATCTGGTGCGGCGAATTGGTCCGGTCAATGTTGATTTCCGTGTCCTGGGAAACCAGCATGAACTGGCTCTTGCCCGTGACCGGGTTGGTGGCGCATCCCGCAAGGAAAGCGGCGCTGGAGACCCCGGTCATTACCAGGAAATCCCGGCGAGATATCCGGTTGTCATTCCAATGGCGAATATATTGGCTCATGGTGCCGGCTGGCTGCAGCGTTTGTCCCGAAAGACTATTGTCCGTGAAGCACCTTTAATCAGCAGTAAATTATCGCGACGAACGTTTGACATGACCCGCAGCGCCTCATTCTCGATAGTCCGTAAACCCTTATGCGCGCATGCCGGAAACAATACCCCAAGCCACTGCCCAAGGAAATCATTTCTTTTGTGCCTGCTACATCTGCAGCTGAATGGCCAAGGCGGCAATGGTAATTATGGCTTGCACTCGCGACGCAAGGGTGCGAGGGTCTAAAGACCATAATGCGAATTGCAGCAAGCATTGAATCAGGGGTTGCCTTGATCCTGTCCAGCCTGTTATCCTGAAATTAACCATTTTATCTGCAGTTCAAAATATCAACAAAGACATTCTCGAGGAACTCCTCTTATGAATTCGACAAAGATTAAACGTATCGGAATTCTTACCGGCGGGGGGGATTGTCCCGGCCTGAACGCCGTGATTCGCGCGGTGGCAAAAACTTGTATCCACGAACATGGCTGCGAAGTCATTGGGGTCGAAGACGGGTTCGAAGGCATGGTGGAAGGGCGGATGCATAGGCTGGTCAATGCGGATGTGTCCGGCATCTTGGCCACCGGCGGCACGATTCTGGGCACTTCCAACAAAGGTGATCCCTGGCACTATCCGCAGAAGACGCCGGACGGAAGCGTGGTGATTACCGACGCCTCGGCCCAGGCCATGGCCAATTACCGGGAACGGAAACTGGATGCCCTGATTACCATTGGAGGCGATGGCACGATGACGATTTCGGATAAAATGGCCGAACTGGGTGCCAATATCGTTGGTGTTCCGAAAACGATCGATAACGATCTGGAGGCCACGGATCTGACTTTCGGCCATGATTCGGCCGTTTCCGTGGTCAGCACGGCCATCGACATGCTGCACACCACCGCATCGTCGCATCACCGGGTTATGGTGATCGAGGTCATGGGCCGCTATGCCGGCTGGATCGCTCTTTCAGGTGGCTTGGCGGGCGGGGCTGATGTGATCCTGATTCCGGAAATCCCGTTCACGTGGGAGTCGGTCTTCCACGCCATCCAAGACCGCGGTCTGCACGGCAAGCGTTTTAGCATCGTCTGCGTGGCCGAAGGCGCCAAGTGCCCCGGGCTGGGAGAGATCGTCCAGGAATATGATGTGAAGCGGACGGATGCCAAGCGCCTGGGCGGAATCGGAAACTGCATCGCGCGGAAGATTGCCGACGACACCGACCTGGAATCGCGGGTGACGGTGCTGGGGCATCTCCAGCGCGGTGGTTCGCCGACCTCGTTCGACCGCATCCTGGCCACTAAATTTGGAGTCTTGGCTGCGCACCTGGCCACGTCCGGCCAGTTCGGACGGATGGTAGCCCTGCGCGGCAACCGAGTTGAGCCGGTGTCGATCAAGGACGCCATTTGCCATCGAAAACTAGTCAAGCTTGACAATCAGGGAGTTCTCGCCGCGCGGGCGGTCGGCACGAGTTTCGGGGATGGGATATAACCCGGAAGTCTTTCAACGCTATCTAACCGTTTTCGATGATTGAAATAATATCTGCATATGGTAAACTACAGTCATGACAATAAAAGAAATAGCCATTCAGACAATTGCGAAGCTGCCCGACGATACAACCTGGAACGAAATTCAGGAGAGAATTGATTTCATCGTCGGGGTGCGTAAGGGACTTGGTGAGCTTGATGAAGAGAAGGGTATTCCTCATCAAAGGGTCAAGGAGGAATTTGCCGAATGGCTTTTACGCTGATTTGGTCCCCCACGTCCCGTTTTGATCTTTGGGACATCTTGTCCTATATCGACGAGTTCAATCCTCAGGCCGCTGGCGATTTCGGGTGTGGTGTGTTCTCGGTTGTGGAGCGCCTATCCGAATTGCCAGAATCGGGCCGAATTGTTCCGGAATTCAATGATCCAACCATCCGGGAAATAATCCGTATCCCCTGCCGTATTGTCTATCGGCTCAAACGGGACGAGCAAGTGGTCGAAATTGTCAGAATCTGGCACTCGGCCAGAGGAACGCCGGAGATTTAACCGGCTGTAGAAGTGCAGGCGCCGCTACGTTCATGGCGTGCCTGACTCCGGATATTCGCCATGAATACTCAATGCCTGATATTCCATATTGCATTTTCCCTGGTTCTCGCCGGACTGCTTTCTGCCTGCGGTTCGCGGGCCAGCCTGAAGCCGCTGGTGCCCGATGCCGTCGTACTGGCGTTTGGCGACAGCTTGACCTATGGCAGCGGCGCGGAACGGGAAGCAGCTTACCCAGTGGTCCTCGCTCAACTGATTGGCCGTAAAGTGATCAATGCCGGTGTGCCCGGCGAGGTGACCAGTGAAGGCTTTATCCGTCTGCCGGCCATACTGGAGCAATATCATCCAGCGCTTATGATCCTTTGCCACGGCGGCAACGATCTTTTGCATAATCTCGGCGAGTTGCAGACGGCCGACAATATCCGGGCCATGATCCGGCTGGCCCGGGAACGCGGAACCGAAGTGGTCCTGGTTGCCGTTCCCCGCCCCGGGCTGATCATGTCTCCGCCCAAATTTTATGCGGAGATTGCCCGCGAGTTCGGCCTGCCTTTCGAAGAGGACATCCTGCCCGCCATTCTGTCGCGCGGCGGGCTCAAGAGCGATGTGATCCATCCGAACGCCGAAGGCAACCGCAAGCTGGCTGAGGCCATCGCGATTTTGTTCAGGAAAAAAAAGGCTATTCCTTAGTGCTTTCGTGCATAAGACACTTCAGCGTGCGCAGCGGGCGTTGGCGCTCTGCTGGGCGCGGAGGGCCATACGCGTTGGGTGCAGTTCGTCATCCAGGGATAACGGCATCGTGCCCAGGCCCAGGAGTTCGTTGATGTACAGGTCCTCGTAGGAGATGACGGATTGGCGGCAGGCCAGCGGGCCCAGGTCGTCCTTGCCGATCACCAGCCGTGTGCGGGTCCCGCCGTCGGTGGCTTCGACGAATCCCAGAGTCCCGAAGATGCGCACGTGTTCGTTGCCGTGGCGTCCGAATCCGGGCGGATTCAGGTAATTGCAGATCACGCTGGCCAGCGCGCCGTTATCCAGGCGCATCGTCAGGCAGGCGGCGGTGCGCAGATCGCCCCGCCCAGGATTGCCCAGCGCTGTCTCGATTGCCTCGATCTCCCTGATCCGGATCCCGGTGATGTGTTCCACGAACCGCAAGGCATGCACTCCGACCCAGGTGATGATCCCGCCCACGACGGCCTCGTCCTGGGGGCGATTATTACCCAGGGGATAGGATTTCTGCGCGTATACCTGGACGATGGTGCCCAGCTGTCCGGAGCGGACAATGTCGCCCATCGTTAAATATGGCTCCTCGAAGGCGGTTCCGGCCATTTCCCGGAAACGGGCTGGCCCCTGTTTCGCCTTTTCGATTATGCGGTCAAGGTCGGCCTCGTTCAGGGCGCAGGGTTTTTCGGCGTAGACATGCTTGCCGGCCGCCAGGCAGCGCAGGGCGTCCCGGGCCTGATCGGCCCGGTGCGGGGAGCACAGCGAAACCAGCTGCACCTCTTCGTCTGCCAGGATCCCGTCCAGCGCGTCATAGCGACTGACGCCCGGTGCGTAGTCCGGCGGGTCCAGCTCGGCAACGGCCACCAGCTGGGCGCGCGGATGATTGTTCAGCATCCCTCCGATCTGGTGGCCATTGGCTCCATACAATGCGATGCCAAGTTTCTTCATCAGGTGTTTTGTTCCAGCCACTTGAGCAATTCTTCGGCTTCACGCTCACTTTGCGCCCAGGCCTGATAATACACCAGGTTCGGCTTTAATTCGCGGTGGAAAATTTTTACTTCCTCGGCGCTGCAGCCGACAAACACATTTTTGCCGGTCGCCTGAAAGCGTTTCAGGAGATCGATCCATTCGATCATCGGTTTGTCGCCGGCGCTGGGCGTCCATTGGATGCCGTCGAGCCGCTGGATACTGGTTATGGCGTCGAAGTGGCGCAGCGCACCGCGGCCGTCGTAATGATAGACCGAGTGATCTAAAAAATTGCTTTCCTCTTCCAGGGCCGGGAGCACGAATTCCCGGAACTGCCCGTCGGAAAGCAGCAGGCAGAAGTCGCACTGCGTTGTTGCAAAGCGTTCCCCGCAATAGTAGGGGAGAAAACCGCTGGTGCCGCGGCCCGCCATGCCGCCGGCTTCGTAAACCGCCTGGTACAACTCGCCGTAGAGCTTCCGCACGCAGGTCATAGCCTTGTGAATCAGGTCAGGCTGATCAAGCAAATCCATACAGACCTGCTCCGGCCCCCGGATGGCCGCCAGCCAGTCGAAGTTGGAATGCATGTCGAGTGCCCCGACCAGGAATTTATCCTGGCCGCGCGCGGCGGCTTTGCGCAAGAGTTCCAGCATCCGTTGCCAGGAGTTGTTGCCCTGGCCGAGCGTAAGCGGCAAAGCCGCTTCCCACGATTCCACGAACGGCACCGACCACGTCGTCCCAGCGCTGGCTTTGGATGAGTCCAGTTTTCCACCCACGAACGCCGCCAGCTGGTCCGGGCCGAAACTCGGATAAAAAAAGGGCATTGCTTCGCCGGCGTAATAGGTCGTGGCCATCAAAGACTCAGCCTGGTCGAGAATTCTATCGAAGTCAGCGTCCGGAAGGTATTGACCGGGCGGCCAAGGCGCCGGCTTGACCCCTTCTTTGGGAGCCGTGATGCCAATGCAGGGCCGCTGAATAATCTCCTTGTTCCAGAAGGCCTGCCAGCGCAAGAGGGCCTGATCGAGGTCCGGCTTGTAACAGAGTTTCATAGTTTGTCTTTCAAGAAGTAGAGCATGAAGGTATCAGATACAGAGCGCCGGTCAAGGGTTTATCAGCAATCCGTATTGTGGCCTGTGCCGCCCTCCTGCCGCTTTATACGCCAGGGTCTACGTGAGGTTTACTGGCTCTTGCACGATTATCGTGCAAGATTCAGGTCCTATCTTGCCGACTCCAATCTGATTGCTTGGCTTCATGTACATCTTGGACCATGATCCAACCCGCGCAAAAAAACGTTGTTGCGGAAAAGCTCGCCGGAGTGTACACTTTTACAGAGTCAGCATGAGGCCATATCTAACATGACGCAAGAACAACATATCTTGGTGTTTAATGCCGGGAGTTCCTCGCTGGGCTGCAAGGTGTTTCGGTGCGGCGAAACGGTGGATGCCCGACCTGTTTTTTCGGCCAAGGCCCACCGGGTGGGTGTTGCCGGCAGTGAGCCCTCTTTCTTGCAATACCAGGCGGACGGTGTGTCCGAGAAGATCGTGCTTCCCCTGCCGGACCATCGCGTCGCCGCGCGTCATATTCTTCAAATCCTCCGTGACAAGGGGGTGGTCGTGAGCATGGTCGGGCATCGCTTCGTGCATGGCGGGGATTATTTCAAGTCATCCGTCATCATCGACCACGAGGTGATGGAGACCTTGAAACGCTGTGTGCCCCTGGCGCCTATTCATAATCCTGTTTCGCTGTCCGTCATGTACGAATGTCTGAAGACTTTGCCCGGCCGGTTGTCTTATGTGGTTTTTGACACCGCCTTTCACGCCTCCCTGCCGGACTACGCCTATACCTATCCCGTTCCCCGTGCAATACGAGATCAGTTTCATTACAGGAAATACGGCTTTCACGGGTTGTCTTATGCGTATATCTCACAGGCGGCGCCCGCTTTTCTTGGCTGTGCGTCTGATTCCCTCTCCATGGTGGTCTGTCACCTGGGTACCGGCGGCTCCAGTGTCAGCGCAATACGAAATGGCGTGTCGCTGGACAATTCCATGGGGTACTCGCCGCTGATGGGACTGCTGATGAGCACGCGTTGTGGGGATATCGATCCCATGATCGCAATCTACCTGGCCGTGACGTACGATATGCGACCTGACGATCTTTTAGCCATGTTGAGTGAAAAAAGCGGATTGCTGGGTGTAGCCGGATTTTCCAGCGATCTTCGCGATATTATCCGCTGCGCCACGGGACCCGAAGCGGAGCGGGCTGAACTGGCGTTTCGCATGTATGTGCACCGATTGAAAAAATATATCGGGAGTTTTATCGCCGTGCTGGGCGGTGCGGACGCTTTGGTGTTTACGGATGACATCGGAGTCACCAACTGGTTGGTGCGCGAAAAGGCCTGTGAAACACTGGCGTGGTGCGGTGTGGCACTTGATCCCGAAGCGAACCGGCATGCGTCGACCGCCGCCGCCACCCTCATCAGCGCTCCCCAATCCCATGTTAAAGTCCTGAGCATGCCGACCGAAGAAGAACGGGTCATCGCAGCAGAAGGCATTCGGCTGATGGCGGGGAGGAACCAGCCATGATAATATTGTTTGATCCTGCCCCCCCTTGCTTGCAATGGTGCCTCGTTCGTAGCAGTGGCATGGATGTGGGCGTGGCGCAGCCCGGTGAGTCGCCGCCGCAGGCGATTCTGGACTGCCTGGATCGCGGTGACGACGTGGAAGCCATCGGTTATGTCCTGCATCATGGCGGTGACCAAATACCGAACGCCATCAGTCCGCTTTCCTCCGATACGATGCGGCGCTTGACGGGTAGTGTCCCCTTGCTGCCCGAACACAATAGCCTGACCCTCCAAGCCGCCCGATATTGGCAGGCGCGCTTGCCCGCCGTGCCGCATTTGCTTTTCTGCGATACTGCTTTCTTCACGCGCCTGCCCCCGTTCGTTCGCGATTACGCCGTGCCCTATGATCTCACGCAAAAAGGTCTGCACCGTTACGGCGGATCGGGGTTGTGTCACGAATGGGCCTGGCATCAACTCCAGGCGATGACGGGCGGAACAGCTAGCAACGTTATCCATATCTGGCTCGGTAATCACTCCAACCTGGCGGCGATCCGGGATGGAAATCCGTTGGAAACAACCGTGGGGTTTACCCAGATGGAAGGCATCATGTCGTCCACCGGCTGCGGCGACATCGACCCCACCATCATCTTCCAGCTCAAGGCCGCAGGTTTCTCCTACTCCACCATCAATCACCTGCTATCCGCGCAGAGTGGGTTTAGCGCGTTGGCGGGTAGGCCCTGCACGCTGGGCGATATGCTGACGGGCGGCTCGAATCCGGATATGGCCGCTGCACTTCGCCTATTTCTCTATCAGATTGTCAAACAGGCGGGGGCGATGTTGGCAGTGCTCGGCAAGGTGGATGCGCTGGTATTCAGCGGAACGCCCGCAGTGGATATCCTGCCGCTGGCCCGGGAGGTATGCGCGGCCCTTGCTTTTCTTGGCATCCGATGCTTGGCGACGCCGGGGCGCCACGAGCCGCTCCGGCAGATTTCCACGGACGATTCTGCTGTCAAAGTTTACGTTTTTGCCTATAATCAATGGCAGGTGATGCAAGAAGGGGTCCAGTCGTGGATTCAGAACCATAAAAAGGAGGCGCCATGACCGATAATAAAAGATTTCTTGTCGATGTGGGGATGCGGGACCTGCCGTTTCCCATGAAGGTGATGTCCCGTGATTCGAGCGACGGGCAATCCACGGTGGCCGGCATATCAATTTCCGCGCGTATCAATCAAGAGTTCGAGGCGAGTTGGATTGACACCTTTATCCAAATCGTCCACCGCCACCGCGACCGGATCGGAACGGCAACCCTTAAGCACAACATACAGGCCTACATCGAAGCCCTGCAGGCTTCTGCCGTCACAGTGGCATTCGATTATCCTTTTTTCTACGAGAAGTTGACGCCCAAGGCGCAAGAAAAATGCCTGGTGCGTTATTTGTGCACTTTCACGGTCAAAGCCAATGCGGGAGTTGGGGTGCCCAAGGCCAAATTGCGGGTGCACGTGCCGGTCTTGACCACGTATCCGATGTCGAAGGCCCAGGTCTCTGGTGGACTGTTCGGGCAAATGAGCATTATCACGTTGGACGTCCAATCCCGGGAGGATATTTTCGCTGAGGATCTTGTCGATGTAGTGGATCGGCATGCGCTGGCGCCCATCTATTCGTATCTAACGCCGGAGGATCAGGATTTTATCATTCAGAAAGTGCATTCCGAGAACAAGTCCAGCGTCGTGGTGGTCGATGAAATCAAGGATGAGCTGGCGCACAACGCGAACATCGAATGGTACAGCGTCAGTTGTGTGAATTACGGTATGCTACACTCGTATAGCACGCTGATCAGCACGGAAAAAAGCATGTGGGTCCCGTTCAGCAACTATGGAGGCGACGAGGTCTGAGGGGAGTGGCACCCTGAATTAAGGCATTTTCCGGACGCAGCTCAGCTACGCCCTCCAGAATGCCTGTTTGCGGCATGGTTCAAAAAATAGTTAAACATTTTTCGGCCCGTGGGGACGCGTGCACCTAACTAGACCCCATTCGAAAAGGTCTTCGAATGGGGTGTTCCGAGTTCACGGTTCCGGGTTGCCGCAGAGTTCGTTATTACATTTCAATCCGGCTCAGTGCTTGCCTTTGACCGGGTCGAGGCCCGCGCCGCCACGGCGCGCATCGTGCGCCGGCTGGAGATCACCACAAACTGTTCGAATGACCGATGAAGCTTAACCCTTCTGCATCTAACCATCTTATGGGATGCTATGATGAGAAATGATTTGATCCCTGATGACGCATACAACCCGGAAGCCTTTATCGAGACGCTGAACGAGGTTGAAACCGCCGTATAGCACGTTCTGATCACATGCTACTTTTTCGATGAGCAGATCGACCGGTACCTGCGTTCCCCCCGGCCCTCGCCGGTTTTCGCTGGCAGTTCTGGATGCGCCTTGCTATATTCCGATTTGGATATGTCACGCGCACGGGAATACCCCGCAGGATCAGGAATGCTGGCTGTCGGTGGATGTGTGGGTCCGGCTGGGCAAGGCGGCGGAGATCTCGGAATGAAGTTGATCAGCAACAGCGGGAACGACCGGGTGGTTGACGAACTCCGCAAGGCGCTATCGGGGGCGTCTGGATTTGATATGGCGTCGCCAGAGTTCTCGCTCTTTGCCTTCTCTGAGGTGCGTGGCGCTGTCGAGGCAGTGGAGCACTGCCGACTGATTCTGCCCATGTTGGAGAGCGGAGATACTGGGCTTCTGGGCGGAGATGCTGATCGGTCTTTTAGAAATCAGTTGCAGGCGCAAACACTCGCGCGGGAGTGCTCGAGTTGGATCCGGGGTAAGATAGAAGTGCGCGGCGTTGCGGGTCCCCTGCCACAATCCATGCTGATCGCGAACGACGGGAAGACCGGCGAGTGCCGCGCGATCATGGGGAATTGCGCTTTCTCGACCACCGGGCTCGGTCTGACGCCTGGAAATCAGTTTGGTCTGATCCAGTGTTCCGAAAACGCGGCCGAAGGAAAAATGTTTGGAACTTGGTTTTCTGGACTCTGGAACAGTCTACCGGCGACTGCCAACGCAAGGGACTGGTTGCTTGGCCGGCTAAATGAGTTGGTCGAGCAGAAGGCGCCCTCGCTGGTCTACTACCTGACCTTGTACCACCTGTTCAAGGACTTAGGCGAGGACTTGGATGAGGAGCGGATCGTAAAATCGGCCACGGGAATACGGAACACAGTTGTCTGGCGCAAACTCTTTAGGTTCCAGCGTGATGGGGTGATCGGCGCCCTCGACAAGCTGGAACGGCTGGGCGGGTGCATAATCGCGGACAGCGTGGGGCTTGGGAAGACGTTCGAGGCCCTTGCGATCATCAAGTATTACGAATTGCGGAATGACCGGGTGCTGGTCCTGGTGCCGAAGCGATTGCGCGACAACTGGTCTATCTACAAGGCGAACGACAAGCGCAACTTCCTGGCCGCGGATCGGTTCCATTACGATATTCTGAACCACACCGACCTGTCGCGGAGTAGTGGGAAGTCCGGCGATATTGACCTGGCAAACGTTAACTGGGGCAACTATGACCTGGTCGTGATCGATGAGTCCCACAATTTCCGGAACAAAGCCTCGCACCGCGAACACGAAACCCGGTATGACCGGCTCATGCGGCGGATCATCAAAGAGGGCGTGAAGACGCGGGTGCTCATGCTGACGGCTACGCCGGTCAACAATCGTTTGGCAGACCTTAAAAACCAGATCGCGTTCGTGACCGAGGGCGACGATACGGCCCTTTACGAGCACGGGATTCCCAGTGTCGAGACGACGGTACGGCAAGCGCAGTTGCAGTTCAACCGGTGGATGGCGATGGAGGAGGCAGACCGGAAGCCGGCGCGCTTGTTGGACATGCTCGGGTTCGATTACTTCAAATTGCTCGACCTACTGACGATTGCCCGCTCGCGAAAACACATCGAGAAGTACTATGGCACCGCAGAGACCGGACGGTTCCCGGATCGGCTGAAGCCGATCAACTTCAAGCCGAATGTGGACCGCTCCGGGGAGTTCTGTTCGATTCGGGAGATCAACAACGAGATTCGTCGTCTGACGCTGGCCGCGTATGCCCCGCTTCGCTACGTCCTCCCCCACAAGCAGGCCGCCTATGACGCGAAGTATAGCACGACGATCCGCGGTGGAGAGAGTTTCTTCCGCCAGGTGGATCGTGAAGAGAGCCTGGTGCATCTCCTGCGCATCAACGTGCTGAAGCGTATGGAAAGCGCGGTTTGTTCATTCGCGCTCACTTTGGAACGCCAACTCGCTGACGTGGAGGCCACGTTGGCGAAGATCGAGGCGAACGAGGTGTCCGTGGAGGAAATTGACATTGCGGACGTGGATGTGGATGACCCGGCTTTCGAGAGTCTGTTTGTCGGGCGGAAGGTCAAGGTGCTCTTGCACGACGTGGACCTGATCCGGTGGAAGCAGGACTTGATTGAGGACCGGAACCGGCTTTCAACGTTGATTTCCGCTGCGCGGCAAGTGGGCGCCGCACGCGACGCGAAGCTCGCGCAGTTGCGGGACGTGATTGCCAACAAAACACGGAACCCGATCAACGCCAACAACCGAAAAATCATCGTCTTTACGGCGTTTGCCGATACGGCGGAGTATCTTTACAGCGAACTGGCCCCCTGGGCACAGCGTGAGCACGGGTTGCACATGGCGCTCGTGACCGGGGCCGGGCGGAATCAGACAACGTTGCCGAGCCTGCGCAAGGATTTTGCCACCATCATCAGCGCATTCTCTCCGCGTTCGACGGAGCGGCCGGCTGACATGGCGGCGGAAGGGGAACTGGACTTGCTGATCGCGACAGACTGCATCAGCGAGGGCCAGAACCTTCAGGATTGCGATTACCTGATAAATTACGACATCCATTGGAATCCCGTGCGGATCATCCAGCGTTTTGGCCGGATTGACCGGATCGGGTCCCCGAACCAGCAAATCCAATTGGTGAACTTCTGGCCCAACCTGGAGTTGGAGGAGTACATCAATCTGGAACAGCGCGTGAGCGGTCGGATGGTGCTGCTCGACATATCCGCCACCGGTGAGGAGAACCTGATCGAAAAGCAGTCTGGCAACCAGATGAACGACCTGGAGTACCGGCGAAAGCAGTTGCTCAAACTGCAAGACGCTGTAATCGACCTGGAGGACCTAGGGAGCGGGATTTCCATTGCCGATCTGACGTTGACCGACTTCCGTGTCGATCTGGCGGGTTATTTGAAGGATCATAAGGAACAGGTCGGACGTATGCCGCTTGGCACGTTTGCGGTGACGACAACGCCAGAAGTCGGTATATCGCCGGGCATATTGTTTTGTCTGAGGGCAGTCGGCGAGGCTGCACTGAAGGTGGTGGATCCTGGTTACCCCTTGGCACCGCATTATGTTCTTCATGTGGGCGACGACGGGGCAATTCTCCTGCCCTATGGGCAAGCCAAGCAGGTCTTGGACCGGTTGAAACGGGTCTGCATTGGACGCGACCTGCCTGATGCCGGCGCTTGCGCACGGTTCGATAAGGCGACGAAGGATGGGAAAGACATGAGCCGCGCGCAGGCCCTGCTTGCAAAGTCCGTTGCTTCCATCATCGGCAAAAAAGAGGAACGGGCGGTTGCCAGCCTGTTCACACCCGGCGGAACTCATGCACTGAAGGGGGAATTCCTTGGGATTAACGATTTTGAGGTTGTCACGTTCTTGGTTGTGTTGCCAGAGGAAACGGGGAATGGCTCACGCGAAGGCGCGAAGGGCGCGAAGGCGGAAAAGGCATGAGCGTCGCTGCCGTCATCCATGCCTTGGCCCTGCCGGCCGACGCACTCGTCGAGCAGCGGGTGCCGAAGAAACTGATGTTGGAACAAGGTGCGCCGACGGCAGCGGACAAGCGGGTGATTCAGGATGGGATCGAGGAGTTATTCTGGGTGGCGGCGCTTAAGCCTACGAATGTGGGCGTGCCAGCGTTTCGGGATGAGGTCCGCGAGTACCTGGAGATCGCCGTACTGACCGCGGCATTCCGCGGGGACGCGAAGGCGAGCCGACTGGTACAGTTAATCCATCGGGCGATTCCATATCCGGTGGTTCTGATCTCACGCGAAGGCGCGAAGGACGCGAAGGGGAGTTCATTTTCGGTGGCGCACAAACGGTGGTCCCGGGGCGAGGTTGGGAAAGTGGTTTTGGACGAGGGTTATCCGCAGATGACGCAGATGGCCGCAGCTGGTTCTGCGGGGCGGGGATTTCTGGAGAGTTTGGCGGTGGCGGGTTTGCCGCGGGGTAGTCTTTTCGCGCTGTACCAGGGTTGGGTTGATCGAGTGGCCGCGCTGGAAGCGGCACGCATCACGGGTTCCTTTGCGCTGCCCGATGCCGGGGGCGGCGGTTCGGCATTGCAGGAAGGACTTGACGAACACAACCGGATCGAGCGAGAACTGGTAGTGTTGCGGGCGCGGGCGAAGAAGGAAAAACAGATCAACCGGCGAGTCGAGTTGAATCTGGAGATTAAACGGCTGGAGGGAGAGATGGCGGCAATTCGGGAGAAATTATGAACTCACGCGAAGGCGCGAAGAGCACGAAGGACATGAACATTGAAGAGGTGTCCGCCGTAGTCGTGGATTCGGCGTTTCATCTTCATAAGGAACTGGGGCCAGGACTATTGGAGTCCGTCTATGAGGCTGTTCTGGCGCGAACGCTGGAAAAGCAGGGTTTGAAGGCCGAACGCCAGAAATCCGTGGCTTTTGAGTTTGACGGAATGCGGTTCGATGACGGGTTGCGCGTCGATCTGCTCGTCAACGGAATCCTGGTTGTGGAATTGAAGTCCGTTGAGGCCCTGGCGCCGGTGCATTCAAAACAGGTGCTAACCTATCTGCGTTTGCTCGACAAATCTCTCGGCTTGCTCATCAACTTCGGTGGCGCGATGTTCAAGGACGGATGTAAACGCATTGTGAACAATCATACGGCATTCGCGTCTTCGCGTCTTCGCGTGAACCAGTCCGGAAAAATGGGGGAAGACTCACGCGAAGGCGCGAAGAGCGCGAAAGGCGAAGAGGAGCGGAAAATATGGTGATGAAGAAATTGACAGCGAAAGATCCAGAGACCAAGAGTCCCGATATAGTGGCCGAGAATGTGGCGCACCTTAAGGCGCTGTTTCCGGAATTGATCACCGAGGGGCGCGCCGGTGTATCGGTCAACGTGGACGTTCTCAAGAGTCTGGTCGGCGACAAGACCGTGACCGATGTGGAAGAAAAGTATGGCCTCAACTGGCATGGTAAGCGGCAGGCACGGCAGTTGGCGCTCACACCCAGCACCGGCACGTTACGTCCATGCCCTGAAGACAGCGTGGACTGGGACACAACGCAGAACCTGATGATCGAGGGCGACAACCTCGAAGTCCTCAAACTCCTACAGAAGTCCTATGCCAGCAAGGTCAAACTCATCTACATCGACCCGCCCTACAACATTGGCAAGGACTTCGTTTATCCCGACGAATTCCAGGACAACATCAAGAACTACATGGCGCTGACCGGGCAGGTGGAGGGTGGACGGAAGATCAGCAGCAATACCGAGTCCAGCGGGCGGTTTCATACTAACTGGCTCAACATGATGTTTCCACGCCTGAAGCTTGCACGGAGTCTTTTGCGATCGGACGGCATGATATTCATATCCATTGGCGAATCGGAACTGAATAATCTGATTTGTCTGTGCGACCATGTTTTTGGTGCAGAAAGTGTAATGGGCATTGCTTGCAGGGTTGCAAAGAAGAGCAACAACAAAGGGGATTTTTGGGCTCCAAACTTTGACTACATTGTCACGTACGCCCGTAATAAGGAAACGGTGTCCCCATTTTCGGGGGGCGCCAATGTCTCCGCCTACGATCAGATCGAAACCGAGGGACCACGGAAGGGTGAGCGATACCAGCTTGTTCGCCTCTACATGTCGACAATCGAGAACCAGAATCCCGAGCAACGATTCTGGATTGATTGCCCGGACGGAACCCGCGTCATTCCGCCAGGTGAAACATTCCCTCCCGAACGCCCTCATCTCGGGGACGGAATCTGGCGGTGGACCAGAAAGAAGTTTGACGAAGAGCGGGACCGAATTGTTATCAAGAAGGTCCGATCATCCAATCTTTTAGACCAGCACAAGAAGCCGGCGAGATGGAACGTATTCACAAAGACCTATCTAAAGGATGTGATTGAGAACGCAACGTCCAAGCCCAATAATCTTATTGAGGGATACATCAATCAGGTTGGGTCACATGAAATGACTGCTCTGGGTATACCGTTCGATTATCCAAAGCCGTCCACCCTGATAAGCTACCTATGCGAGATAACGCAGTCCAAGGGCGACGACATCGTCATGGACTTCTTTGCGGGATCGGGTACAACTGGCCATGCGGTGATGGCCCAAAATGCCGCCGACGGTCTCTCTAGGCGATTCATCCTCGTCCAGCTTCAAGAACCCTTAGATCCAGCAGATGCAGCGCAGAAAGACGCCTCTGCTTTCTGTAGCCAGTTGGGAAAGCCGCGCAACATATCCGAGTTGACAAAAGAACGTTTGCGCCGTGCGGGCAAAAAGATTCGGAAGGATTCACCCCTCTTCAAAGGCGACCTTGGTTTCCGCGTCTTCAAGCTCGCCAGCAGCAACATTCAAGCATGGGATCCGGATCGCGATAAACTGGATGAAACACTCGCGTCGTCGGTCGAGCATCTCAAGACCGACCGCACTGAGCAGGATATTTTATTCGAGTTGCTGTTGAAACTCGGCCTCGACTTGACCGTGCCGATCGAGGAGAAGACGATTGTCGGAAAGACGGTGCACAGCGTCGGCGCAGGTACGCTTCTGGTCTGTCTGGCGCCGAAGATCACACGCAAGGAGGCGGAAGCATTAGCTCTCGGAATTGTGAAATGGCACAAGGCGCTGGCTCCTTCCGGCGAGAGCACGGTCGTGTTCCGTGATAGCGCGTTTGCTGACGACGTGGCGAAGACCAACTTGGCGGCCATCTTGGAACAACACGGGCTTGGGAATGTGAGGAGCCTATGACAAGCCCGGTCCTGATTTACCAGAGCGAAGATGGCCGTACCAAACTCGACGTGCGCATCGAGGATCTGACCGTTTGGCTCAATCAGAAACAGCTCGCGGAGCTGTTCGTCAAGGCCAAGGGAACCATCAGCGAGCATATCAAGCACATCTTCGAGGACAAAGAACTTGAGGAAGATTCAGTTGTTCGGTTATTCCGAACAACTGCCCCTGACGGCAAACGGTATGAGGTGGCCCATTACAATCTCGATATGGTTCTGGCGCTGGGCTTCCGAGTGCGCAGTCCCGTGGCCGTGCGTTTTCGGCAGTGGGCCGCGGATAAGCTCAAGGAGTATATCGTCAAGGGCTTCGTGCTGGACGACGAGCGCCTCAAGAACCCACAGATCGGCAACGACTACTTCGATGAACTCACCCGACGCATCCAGGACATCCGCGCCAGCGAGCGGCGGTTCTACCAGAAAATCACCGACATCTACGCCACGAGCATCGACTACGACAAGGATCACCCGCTCACCCAGGAATTCTTTGCCACGGTGCAGAACAAGGTGCACTACGCGATCCACGGACAGACCGCCGCCGAGGTGATCGTGGCCCGTGCCGACCGCAGTTTGCCGAACATGGGACTCACCAACTGGGATGGGGCGCGCATACGCAAGGCGGACATTGGCGTCGCGAAGAACTATTTGAAAGCGGACGAACTCCGCGCTCTCAACAACCTCGTGGAACAGTATCTTATCTTCGCCGAGTCCCAGGCAGAGCGACGAGTAGCCATGACCATGCAAGACTGGATCGTGAAGCTGGAGGGTTTTTTGACGCTGAACGACCGAAAGATCTTGCAAAATGTGGGCAAGGTATCGGCGGAGTTGGCCAAGACGCACGCGGAGCGTGAGTTCGTGGCGTATCGCCGTGCTGAAGATCGCAGTCTCGAATCCGACTTCGACCGCGCCGTGAAGCGGTTGCCGCCGATAAAGAACACACCATGAAACTGCATTTTGAACCGAATCTGGACTACCAGCGCACGGCCATTGAGGCGGTGTGCGATTTGTTTCGCGGGCAGGAAATCTGCCGAACGGAGTTTACGGTGGTGAGCGGTGCGGCGAGCCCGCAGATGCTTCTGGGTTTTGCCGAGCAGGACCTGGGCGTTGGCAACAGGTTGACGTTGCTGGATGATGAAGTGTTGGACAATCTCCATGGGATCCAGCTTCGCAACGGACTGGCGCCCTCGACAGGACTGGCTTCGGGCGACTTCACGGTCGAGATGGAGACCGGGACGGGGAAGACTTACGTCTATCTCCGCACCATTTTTGAACTGAATAAGCGTTTCGGTTTTACCAAGTTCGTGATCGTGGTGCCGTCAGTGGCGATCAAGGAAGGCGTGTATAAGTCGCTGCAAATCATGGACGAGCACTTCCGGGCGCTCTACGCGAACACGCCGTTCGAGTATTTCCTCTACGATTCGAGCAAGCTTGGCCAGGTGCGGAACTTCTCCACGAGTCCGCACATCCAGATCATGGTGGTGACGGTGGGGGCGATCAACAAAAAGGACGTGAATAATCTCTACAAGGATAGTGAGAAGACCGGGGGCGACAAGCCGATTGACCTGATCAAGGCGAT
>CAZALU010000042.1:8822-26426 GCA_964486075.1 uncultured Verrucomicrobiota bacterium | reverse complement strand
CTCCCCAGTAACACGGGATGCCGAATTTGACATAACAGATCTAACGTGTTTCTTTTAAGTTTGCACCGCCGGCCGCCGGCGGTGGTTTCGCTGAGCAGTTATCTTTTCAGGCTGAATTACTTTGCGTTCTATGCGTTCTCTGCGGTGAATATCATAGGCATATCCGCATCCGGCGGAACCCACCCCTACCCCCTCCGACGGAGGGGAACTGAAACTACCAGCGGAGCTACATCGGGTCTATGAGGTCCAAAACACCTGGCTCCGGCCTATCCTTCTCCGGCGACGGTGGGACGCGCGCCGAATTATTGACCGACTGATGCTCAGATTCGGAACTCCGCTCCGGCTCAGGCTGATGATCTTGGCGCTCCGACTCAGGTTGACGTTCACGGCGCTCCGGCCGCCGATCAGAGGGCGGTCGGGAGCGTCCGTAGCGCGGACGATCGCCACCCCGGTCACCGCGGTCATCGCGGTCATCCATGGCTTTTTTCAAGGTGGACGGGCGCAGGCAAGCCGCGTTCAGACTCGCGGCAGCACGTTCCAACTCGGCGTCAGCGGTGACAAAAACCACGTCCTTGGTCCGAATATTGCGTCTAGCCAATTGCAACATCTTAGCAGCCAAGGCCTCCATGTTTTCGGCATAATGGACCGTTACCCCCTTGTACTCCCCGCCCTCGCTCGCCTCACGGAGCGGCCTCCCGATAAAAAATGCTACAAGGTTTATGCGTTCCCGATCAACGAATTGTGCCAGATTCCGCAAGACTAGATAATGATCGCGAGGGCTAGGAAAACTGTTGCCGTTCCGCGAACGGCTATCCACCAGGCCGGTGCCATCCACAATGTGTATTCTCTGTTCCGGCGGCCGCCCCAAAGAATCCTGTTTGCGCCGACCAATACCCAAAAAGCTTAACCAACTCATAAATAACCATCCTTTTATCGCTCGGTGATGTTAAAGCGGCTTTAGTTCCGCTGACGATTCATAAATATCAAGTTATACTAACCTATGCGGCCCGGACAGCAAGCATTCTCTTTAGGACTGGTTCTTTCCGGCAACTCCCAGTGAAGTTAGCTTCGCTGAAGATAAAGCGCCAGCGCCGGCTTGCGCACTCCATAGCCGACCTTGGGAGTGCGGCAGTCAGACGCGGCCGCTTTTCCCGGATGCGTGGGATGCAGACGGACTGGCATGACCCGGTTGGCCGGCAGCGTGCCGTGGCCCTTATTCCCCGCGGCGGCGACCGGCGGCAAGCGCGGCCAAGTGCAGTCGCGCCAGGCGCGCGCAGCCTGGGACAGCCACGATATGTTTCTTAAAATAACCGACAGCGGCCTTGAAGTCGCCATTCAGCTCCGCGGCGAGGCCCTTAAGAAAAAAATTATTTCGCCGCTCGGCGATTTCCCGGCAAAACCGGAGGGCGCGCGTCTGCGCCTCCCCTCCCAGTCGCAGGGCGCATAAGCCCATCAGAAAAAGATTCTCGAAGCTGTTGACCTGCCAGCCCAGAACATCGTCAAAATAATCGGCTCGGGCCTTGCGCTCATCCTCCCAAGACGTCAAGGTGGTGCGCCAAATTCGGCGGGCATCGCCCAATCGGCCCTGTTTTTCATACACCGCGCCGCGCCAGAATCCGGCACCGGGATAGCCGAGGAAACGGTGCTGGGTTCCTAGATTGGCGGGCAAATGTTCGGCTAGGCGCACCCAGCTTTTCGCACCGGCCAAATCGCCTTGCAGCAGGGCTCGTTCCACCAAGGCCGTGGCGCTCAAGACGAACAAGTCTGCCATCAGGAAATCACCCTCCCAGCTATGGAGCGGACGCGGATCACGAAACATGGTCTGGCAGCGCGCAAACTCGCCAAGTTCGAACCATGCCTGGATCATCAGTTTCCGGATAATCGAGATCTGCTGCACATCCGGCGGAGCGGACCGTATCCAGGAGATGGCCTCGCGGAACCTGCCAGCGGCGATGAACATCGGGCAAAGTTCAATGAGGTAGTCCCGCTCCGATCCTGCAAGCTTGAGCGCACGGCGGGCATGCCGCAGGGCCAAGGCCTGGTTCTTGCGAACATCCCTATAGTAGATGGCCAATCCATAATACACCCGGGGCACCGTCGCTGCGGAGCGGGCCAATTTTTGATAAAGAGCGCCGGCCGCCTCGTATCCGCCGTAGCCGGCAAATTGCTCGGCCAGGGCCAGATCCCTGGCCGCGCCTTCCGGCAAGGCCAAGGCCGGCGCACGGAAGGTGGCTTCGGCCAGGGCACGCCGAGCCAACATCAGCCTTGCTCGCGCGGCATACGTTCCTTTTAACAAACCGCGTAATTCGGCGCTGCCGGCATCAAAGTCACCGATATGCCAAAGTGCGTCGGCCAACTCCAGGCGTACTTGCAGCTGCCGGGGAGTAAGCTGCAGCGATTTCCGATAATGACCAACCGCCTCGGCCCATGCGTCGACCAGCGCCGCGCGGCGGGCGGCCCGCAGGAAATCGGCCGCACTCAGGAGACTGCCGACCGCTCCCGGGCCATACTGGCGCTCGGCTCGCGTTTCGCCACCGGGCTCCTGCCGACCGGCCAGGGGAAAACTGAAAGCGCGCGCCAACCGACCGTTGACATAAATCTCGACGGCATCGCCGGGCCGGATGCGCCCGGCCAGACGAACCGGCTGTGCCGGCTGCAGTTCACGCTCGGCGCCCTTCCCATTCACGGCCACCCTAACACGGAGAGGCACGGCCGCATACACCTGGCCGATCCCGTCGACGACATTAAAGAGCAGGCCATGATCGGCCCATTCAAACCCGCCTATGTCCCGGAACGGGATCCAAGTTTCGCCATAGGAAAATCCCCGCCCGGAGGCCAACATGGCGCGCTCCATTTGCGTCTCCAGCGGACCAAATTGAATTTCCACATAATGTTCGCCGTTATCGCAAAATACGCTGCCGTCAGAGCATTCCGGATAGCGATGGCCCCATGTAAAATATTTTTTGCCGCGCATTTGTCGCCAAGGCGCCACGTGTGCCAGGCCATGCCCCCGGCCGTGATCGTAGCAACCTCCAAAATCTTCCTGGTGCGCCACCATAAACGTATCGCTGCAGACAGCGCGATTGCGGAAAAAGGAATTATCGATGCCAGACTCGCTGATCGGATAGCGGCGGATGGATCCACCAGCGGTGAACCAGCGGGCCTTGGAGAGAAACTGCCAATGCTCGGTAACCAGCATGCCAACATTCGTCCACTGGTACCAACTATGATCGAGGGGAGTCGGATTTAGAATTTCGTAGTCGATATGAAAACGAGCTTCTCCCGCGCGCAGGCGGATATGCAGCGTCATCCGCAACCCGGTTCGTCGGCAGACCTGGGTGATAGCGACCACGGCCTGGTCGGGCCCGGATTCCAGGATGGCGCAAGGGACAGGACGCATGGTACGCGGGTGGTGCCCGATCGGAAAATTGAACTCCATGCCCCCGGGAATCCAAGCCCCGGGATGCGCGATCAAGCCCGGCTTGATGCAATCGGGCACGTAAAGCGTTTCCTGCCCGGCGGCCTTATCGAACGCCGACCACAACTTGCCGCCGAGTTCGGGCACGACAACCAGACGTAAATATTCGTTCTCCAGCACCAATGCCGCATAATTAACGTTCCGTTTTGGTCCGCCAAGAATATCATCCCGCCGTTCCGGATAGATGTTGCCACGCCCGCGAAACAGCATGGGCAGACGCCGGGAGGGCTGGTGTAAATAGGTGGGGATCAGCAACGATTGCCAGCTGGCTTCTGCACGGGATATGCTCATAGGATGCTTTCCCTTAAGTAACATCGAAGATGTCACATGGTTGAAAAACAGGTCTGCAGCCAAAAGAAATTAACCTCGAATGTCGCAGATGGTATGGATAAATTAAAACTAATTTTTCTATTTCCAATAATCCACGACCATCCGTGGCGCAAATCCTTCCGGTCCTCATTTCTTCCGCGCGCCAGACGGCTTGTCGAACCAGGCCCCGGGCAGCCAGTCCTTGAGCGCGAGCAGCATATCCTCCAACAGCGGCGCGATGTCGTGCATATCGCCAACATGGGGATCAAGAAATAGCGCCTGGCGCGCAGCGTCCCGGTCGTGGTTCAGAGCCGCAGCGATACTCAAGTCGTGAATGGTCGTCCAGTTCGAAACGACAGCATGGATGGCCGGCGGCAGGGTCACCGGCTCGGCGGTAACTTTCTGCCCGGCCACGGTGGCCATGATCTCCACACAGGCATTGCGGGGTAGATTGCGTATATAATCCCCGGTGTTCAGCACGTTTAAGGCTCGGGTAAAAGGCTGTCCGGTAAAATAAGCCCACAACAGCTCATGGGCATGCTCCTCGGTGAGGAGGTGCAGGTCGCCCACTTTCTTTGGACCATAGGCCCACTGCCGGAGGATCTCGGGACAGGTCTTCCGCCCAAACGGCTGGCGGCCCGGAATGATTCGCTTCAGCTGCTGGTCGAATCCGAGGGAGACCAGGCGGCGGGAGGTGAAAAAGAACCGGTAAAATTCCGCCAGGTGGCTGCCACCGCACGACGGCCATAGCCCCAAAATACGGCAGACATCCCGCTGTAAATCGACCGATTCGCTGGTCGCCAGCAGACGATCCTCGATCACACCTTTGCCGGCGCTCCGCTCCAGAATTTCGGGCGTACGGTCCCGGCCGGCAATCCGCAAGCTCGTGACGAACGACTGGTGGTTGACGCCCGCGATCCGCATGTCAACTTTGGATTTTTTGACCTTGAAAATGCCGGCAAAATATTCGGCCAGCCCGTCGGCCGAATGGCACAGACCCCAGACCGGGCCCGGATACAGGCGGGCCATGGCGCCGGTGATGCAGGACATCGGGTTGGTGAAGTTCAACAGCACCGCACTGGGACAGATCCGCTCCATATCATGCACGATTTCGCGCACCACGGGAATCTCGCGCAGGTTACGCGCCAGCGCCGGCGGGCCCATTGTGTCTCCAATCCCCACCGGGATCCCGTACTTGGCGCAAACTTCGAAGGCACGGAAATCAGATTCCCGCCCGCCGGTGGTAATGGAAAGGATCACAGCATCGGCCCCGGCCAGCGCCTCTTTCCGGTCCAGGGTCCGGAAGATGCGAATCTTGGTTTTTTGCTGGCGGGCGATGCGCTCGATCAGATCGGCCACGAGCTTGAGCGGCACCTCATCGATATCATGGACCACGACCTGGGCGTCATTGAATCCGCCCACCAAGATCAGGTCCCGGAAGACACGGTGGACGAAACCATAGGAAGCTCCGATAAAAACAATGCGCTTCTTGCCAACCGACCCTTTATTGCGCACGTATTCATTCACCGGCCCTTTCCAGCCGGACGACAATCCTTCAGCACGTTTAGCCATAAAATATTCCTTTCCCTGCCCGTCGATTCCAGTACGGACGGAAACAATAGCCCGCCTTCCTTCGAACGCAAGCTATTTTTAGATTCGATCGGACAGCATGTCTGTGATATATTTATTTGCGCGCTTGCAAAAAAGGTACTCGGTTTGACACTAAAACTCGATTTTAAATATGCGAGCCTTGCTTATCATCCTGGATTCCGTGGGCATCGGCGCGGCGCCAGACGCGGCCGAATACGGCGACGCGGGTGCCAACACCTTGGCGCACCTGGCCTTGGCCGGCGGGGGCCTGCGCCTGCCGACTCTGCAGCGCATGGGCCTGGGGAATATCCCGGCGCTATTGCCGGCCGGCAAACCGATTGCCGGGGTGCCGCCGGCCAGCGATCCCTCGGCCTGTTACGGGGCCATGCGCGAAGTCTCGCGGGGCAAGGACACAACCGTCGGCCACTGGGAAATCGCGGGATTGGAACTTAAGAAAGGATTTCACCTTTTCCCGCCGGGCCCACCCGCCTTTCCCGCCGACCTGGTGCGGGCCTTCGAAACCCGCACCGGTCGACGCCTGATCGGCAACAAGGCCGCCAACGGCGTGGCCATCATCGATGAACTAGGCGCCAGGCAGATACTTGATGGCGACTGGATTGTCTACACCAGCGCCGATTCGGTTCTGCAAATCGCGGCCCATGAAGAGGTCATCCCATTGCCGGAACTTTACCGCGCCTGTGAAATCGCCCGGGAACTTTGCGACCGTTATCCAATCGGACGGGTGATTGCCCGGCCGTACACCGGGCGGCCCGGTAATTTCCAGCGCACCGAAAGACGGCGCGATTATTCCTATCCTCCACCGGAACCGACGCTCCTCGACCGCCTGGTCGGCGCCGACATCGCCGTGCATGCGGTGGGCAAGATCGAGGATATTTTCGCGCATCGCGGCATTACCCAAGCCTACCATACGGGCAATAACCGCGACTCCGAAGCCCAAGTAATTGACCTGGTGCATCGGGCCGTGCCCGGATTGTTGATCGCTAATTTTATCGACTTCGACATGCTCTACGGACATCGTCGCGACGCCACCGGCTATGCCAGGGCCCTGGAAGAGACCGACGGTTTTTTCAAGCTCCTGCTCCCACTGCTCAACAGCTCCGACCTCCTGATCGTGACCGCCGATCACGGTAATGACCCGACTTTCAAGGGCACGGATCACACACGAGAATACGTGCCAGTGCTGGCATATCGCACGGGCCAACCGGGGAAAAGCCTTGGCGTGCGCCAGGGCTTCTTCGATGTCGCCCAGACCCTGGCCGCCCATTTCGGGATTCAGCCGCTTCCGCGCGGTACGGCGTTCTTTGCATCAGAAGCATCCCAGGGCGATGCGGAATAAGGGAATAGCGGAAGAATGGAATACTGAAAACTGGAATGTTGGTATTAACAGCGGTGCCAGGTGGATAAGGTACTACTGTATTCCCTCGTCTTCACTCGCAAAAGGTGAAGTCCGGTAGTCGCCGGATCCACAAGACGTTTTTTTTCGAGTCCATTCGCCGCGGCAGATGGCAGCCGGTCTGGTGCGGGGTTGTCAGCGGCCCCTAACCTCCGCGATTCCAGAACTTCGCGGCTCTTCCATACCCCTGGCGCTGGTCTTCTGCCGATAAATAAACATCGCGTTTTCCTCGGGAAAGAACAGCCGGCGTGTTTGATCTTCCATGATCCGGTACGGAACGCTCACTTTTCCCTTGGGAATATTCAGGATCAGCCGGTCGGACTGATAGGCATCCAAGGTACCCCGCAAGGGATCCTTCTGATGCTTGAGCTGCAACCTCACCTCTTTGCCGACGACCGGACGCAACTTCTCGCATTTTTCAAGCGTCCGCCGGTATTCCTCATCCGCGCGGATGCGCTTTTCCTCGGTTTCCGACAACGGCGTCCGAAGCTGTGCGTCGGACGTCAGGTCGGCCTGCGGGTCAATCATCAGTTCGTTTTCCTCCGGAATATATTCCGGCAGGGTCAATTCCGGGGCGGCTGAAGGCACGGCAAAAGGTGCCAACTGGGCCGGGGCAACTCGGGAATTCACCGACGCCTGATTGTTTGCGGGCCTGGCATAATAGCTCGCCACATCACGCTGCTGGTTCAGCGGTTTATGTTCAAGCGACTGGGAGGACGGCATCATGATCCGTTTCAAGGATTTGCGAATCGGAATCATGATATCTTTTTTATTGACGAGCTTCTGGTAGCCGTAATAACACAAAAAACTAATCAGCGAAAGCGACAATAACATCCGGATGCCGCTCCACACCGCCGAACTGCGATGAATCGTCAATTCGGGTAAAGGCACCTGACTGCCCGCCGTGGCGGGCGGCGGCACGGTGTTTGCCAGACTCGCCTTAAATTTACGTAGATTTTCAGTCTTGGTGACAAGCGCCCGTTTTTTTTGCAGATCCTTGCCGCAAAACCTGCAATAAATTGCTCGCTTACGGATGGGCTCGGCGCAATACGGACACTCCTTGAAATTTTCCGGGCTCGCGGATAGGATCCCGGACAGGACCGGTTCATGATCATCCGATGTATCTCCGATGCTCCTGAGCGGGATGGTCGCATCAGAAGCATTTTTGTTGGATGAACCGACCTCAGGATCGGGCGCCGGGCTGAGACTACGCACAATCCGTTCCTGGCGGACCACGGCAACAAGCACCTCTTTCCATTTCTGGTAGCGCTCTTCAGGGTCTTTGGCCAGCATTTTCATGATCATTTCCGCGGTGCCGTCCGAAAGCTTGGGGTTCTTTTTGCGCGGGTCTGCCAAAGCTTCCCGGCCCTGGTTATCCAAGCTTACGGGCGAGACGCTCGCGCTGAACGGTAGGCCACCGGTAATAATATGATACAGGGTCGCGCCCAGCCCGTAAATGTCGGCGCGACAATCCAATTTTTTATCGCCGGCGATCTGTTCCGGCGCCATGTAGTCGGGCATGCCCGGGACCTGGTCCATTGCTTTCAGAGCCTGCGCCGGTTTACCGAATGTATTGACCGCCTGGGCCAGGCCAAGATCAGTGATTTTGATCGTGCCGTCGCCGTCAACCAGGATATTTTCGGGCTTGATGTTGCGGTGCACAATCGCCGCCTTTTCCCAGGCGTAAAGCAAGGCTTCGGCCACGCTGCAAGCAATGGCCAGGAGCGCGGTCTCATCCAGACGGCCTTTACGCTGGAGCCAAGCCCCAACGCTGTAGCCGGAAATGAATTCCTGAACGAAATAATACCCGATGCTGTCCGCCAGCTGGCCGAAATCGTAAACCTGCACGATCCCGGGGTGTTTGAGGCCGGCAGCGACCAAAGCCTCGCGCTTGAAACGTTGGATCTCTTCCGGATCATGGGTCTGCTGTTCGGAAAGTATCTTGATTACGACAATACGCCCCAGCAATATCTGGCGGGCTTTCCAGACGGACGACGCGCCGCCCTGGCCCAGCTTGCCCAGCATTTCATAACCATGAATACGTGGGGCTTTCTCGTTCAGGCTATGTTTCGGAGATTGCATTTTTTTAACTGGCTTTTTGATAAATATAATGGGATGCCAAATAATGGAATATAGGAATTATCCGGCAGACAGACAAGTTGATTCTCGCTCTTTTACCGCTTCGGGCACAAGTTAGTTCCGTAGGGATTACGCGATTATCTTCGCGGCAAAGCCGCTTTGGAGTGCGAATAAAACCTCTACGGAACGGCGATGCCTCCCCGGCTTCGCATCAACCATTCCGCATAACCATCAACCATTAACCATTTTCCCACCCATTCCCCCTTGACTCCGGCTTTAATATCCGGCATGCTGCCCGGCATGCTTGCCATTGATTGTATCGAGACAGGTCCTTTTTCGGCCAATTGCTACCTGGTACGGGATTCCGCCAACGCAGCCGTACTGATTGACCCCGGAGCCGAGCCCGCAGCGCTCCTGAAGGCGCTCGAACACCGCCGACTGACACTAGCCGCCTATCTCATTACTCACGGGCATGCGGATCATGTGGGCGCGCTGGCCGACCTGTACGCCAGGCATCCGGTGCCCTACGCCATGAGCGACTTAGACTATCGCTGGGCTTTCACCTCGGCTAACGAGCTTTTACCATATTATCCGGCGCCACGCCAACCATCGCGGCTGCCGATTTTACTGGAAGACCGGCAAACATGGAATCCGGTCCCGGAGTTAAGCTTCCTTATCCTGGCCACGCCCGGCCATTCCCCCGGCAGCCTCTGCGCCTACCTTGAGGCCGAGGGCGTGATCTTCACCGGCGACACCCTTTTTCAGGATACGGTGGGCCGCACAGACATACCCGGCGGCGATCAGGTTCTCCTGCAGCAGTCCCTGCAAACCTTAGCCCAACTGCCCCCCGCAACGCGCATCTATCCCGGCCATGGTCCTGCCACGACCCTGGAGCAGGAACTCCGCGCCAATCCATACCTGACTCATTAACCCGGCCAGCATATCCCGAACAGCGCTCGCCGTCCGATTTTGCCGTCAGGCATCATTTAATGGCGCCGGCCGTAAGGCCCGCGATGATCTGGCGCTGCATGGTCAGGAAGAGCAGGAAGATGGGCAAGACCGCCAAGGCGGCCCCGGCAAATAAAACCCCGTAATCGACATTATACACGCCGACAAGCCTTTGCAGATAAAGCTGGATCGTCTGCTGCTTGTCGCTTTGCAGAACGATCATCGGCCAGAGCAGCATGTTCCAGTTTTCGACAAAAAACAGACAGGCTAAAACACCGCACGCCGGCTTGGAAAGAGGAAACACGATGCGGCCCCAGATGTAAAATTCGGACGCGCCGTCCATGCGCGCGGCTTCCAACAATTCATCGGGTATTTTCAGCAGATATTGGCGCATAAAAAAGACTCCAAACGGCTTGGCAATAAACGGCAGAATCACCCCGAGCAGGGAATCCAGCATACCGAATTTTTTAACTTCAAGGTACAAGGGAATGACCACGACATGAAAAGGAATCATCATCGCAAAGAGGACCATCGCAAACAGCAGGTTATGAAAAGGAAAGCGGAACTTGGCGAAGGCATAGCCGGCCAGCGAACACACCACGAGGCCGGCGATAATGTCGCTGCCGGCAACGACCAGGCTGTTAAAATAACTGCGCAAAAAAACGGGATCCCTGAGCGCCCGTCCGTAATTGTCGGGCGCCCATTCGCGCGGGGCCAGGGTCGGCGGATAAAGGTACATTTCGCTGCGGGTCTTGAAGCTTTGCGCGGCCAGCCAGTAAAACGGCGCCAGGGCAAGCAGCGTTATGGCCAGCAGCAGCAGCCAGGTCGGCAAGCGCTTCAATTCCGCTTTGAGGATGGATACTTTCATTTCAGGATCTCAGGCATTGTCGGCTTTCAAGGCCCCGGTAACCTTCAGAGCTATCGCGCACAGCACCGCGATCAACACAAATTGAAACAGAGCTATGGTGGAGGCATAGCCGAAGTCGGACCCGCGAAACGCCTTGTTATAGAGATACAGAGCCATGGTCAGGGTGGCATTGGCCGGTCCGCCGCCCGTGATTATCAGGGGTTCCTCAAAAACCTGGAACGCGCCGATCAAGCTTTGCACCAGAACGAAAACGGTGACCGGTTTCAACATCGGAAAAGTGATGTGCCAGAAGGTCTGCAAACGGTTGGCCCCGTCAATCCGGGCCGCCTCGATCACGTCTTTCGGAATGGACTGCAGGGCCGCCAGGAAAAACAGCATGTTGAAACCGGTCCAGCGCCAGGTCAGGATGCCGATCAGCATGACCATGGCCCCGGTTTCCGAGGCCAGGATATCTGGCATCTTGACTCCGATCTTGCCCGCCAGGAAGCGCAGCAAGCCGTAGTTAGGATCCAACATATTCAGAAATATCAGGGAGGCAACGACGAGCGACATTGAAACCGGTAGAAAGACCGAAAGCCGGAAGGCGTTCCGGAAACGGGTGAGAGGATTGTTGAGGACGACGGCCAGGAAGAGTGCCAGGGGCATGATCACGACAATGCTGGCGGCGGCTATGATAATGGTGTTCCGGGCGCTGCGCAGGAAAACCTCGTCCTGGAACAACCAGACGAAATTCGCGATTCCGTTGAATTTAGGCCACCCCACCCCGCTCCAGGTGGTGGCGCTGAGATAAATCGAATAAAGCAGCGGCCAGAGCCAGAACACGACAAAAACAGCGAAAAACGGGGTTAGGAACAGATAAGGCGAACGTTGTTGCCGAATGTTCATTTACTGCCTGTCCATCAGCTTTTGCAAATGCGTCGCCATGGTGTTGAGCGCTTTTTCCGGATCCTCATTTTTTACCAGCACGGGGTAAAGCACGTCCGAAGCCATGGCCAGGTGCGCGTCCCACCAGAACGGGGAAACGTAGCAGGCGGGAATCTGGCCGGCATATTCCCGGAAGTACCGCCCCACCGACTGGCCGCCAAGATAGGGCTCGGGATAGTCAAGCGCAATATCCTCGATCACGCTTTTGATCGGGGGAAAGTTCCCCATAATTTTGTTGCCGAGCAAGCCGCCGGCATGGGTCATCCTCACGGCTTCCACTATTTTCCAGGCGATGTCCGGATGCTGGCTGAAACGGGTAATGATCAATGCGGAGCCGCCGGCGGTCGCCACGCGCGAGCCGCCCTTCTCCCACAGAGGCAGAGGCATTATGCGCCACTTACCCGCCATGCCGGGCATATTTTTTTTCATGAAAAAACAAAGCATCCAACTGGGCATAATCATGCTCGCGACTTCGTCCTGTAGGTACGGAGCGTAATAAGGCGGAGAGAAGATATCAGCGCCAGTCGCCATGGCGATCTTGTGTTTGAGCACAAAATCACTGATAAGCGTGATGGTACGAACGCCGATTGCGTTGTTGACGATAATATTGCCATCCTTATCGAAATATCCACCGCCATGCTGCATCAGAAGCTGTGGCACAAAATCTTCGTTGTATTCCTCCGGATTGGACCCGTTGGGGACCTGTAGCATGAAAATACCATGTTTTTTAAGTTCCAGACCAGCTTGGATAAAATCGTCCCAGGTGTTGAGATTGGTCGAAATATTATATTTTTCGAACAGGTCACACCGATAATAGAGCATGCTCAGCGAGAGGTTCGCATCTATGCCGTAGATATGGCCATTGTAGGTGTATGGCGTAAGGCGCGAGACGATCTGATCAGGATAATAAGGACTGTTCGTGATCAGGTCGGTTTGATCCAGGAAGCCGATCGGGGCCTGTTTATAAAATCGGCCGATCTGGCTGATTTCTACGTCACAAATATCCGGCGCACCCCGGCCACCCCCGGCGAAAATCGCCAGCAGCTTCTCGTGGATTTCCTCGAATCCGTAGCGCCGGACCGTCAGCTTGACATCCGGGAGATCAAGCCCGGCAAACGTTTCGCGCATAATACGGATATCCCCATCCTCTTCTCCGAATGACCAATAGACAATCTCAACGGCATTGGTCGACTCGGCAGCGGATGCGTCCGGCCCCGTCCGGCGAAGCGCCACGACAAGCACAATGATTATGACAACAGCGATCAGGGGGATGATAATTTTGTTCATTTAAACTCCTGGCTATATGCTAACGCTCCTGAAACTAGCAGGCGTCAAGCCTGCTCTACCTTATGCATTCCATCGGTAGAGCCGGGTTTTCCGCCAGAGGCGGATCAGCTAAAGGCTGAATCCCGTCTATTATCCATTTTCAATTCATTTCCGCCAGAGGCGGATCTGGCATCTCACCCTGCGGCGGGGCGGAGCGGCCAATCTTGCTTCTATCTTTTCAGCGAAGCCTGGGTTACCGCGTCAAAATAATGAGCCTTGCGCATGTCGAAAACAACTTCCAGTTCCTGATTGACTCGCAGGGCATGATGCGGTTCAACCCGCGCCGAAAAGCTATGTTTCCCGGCAACGAGATTAAGAAAAATATCGGCCCCCATCGGCTCCACCACGTCAATGCGGGTCCGAACCGACTGTCCTTCCGGCAACGTTTCGGTCTCCTGTTTGATAAAAACATCCTCCGGCCTGATTCCCAGGATAACATCCTTGCCGTCATGTCCGGCAAAATAACCGGCCGCATCACCGGCCAGGTTCACGCAAAAACCATCGCACAGAAAAGACGGGCCGCCCGCGGTTTTAGCTATTTTGCCATTGAAGAAATTCATGGGAGGACTGCCGATAAAGCCACCCACGAAAATATTGGCGGGCTTATTGTAAAGGTCCAGGGGAGCAGCAACCTGCTGGACCACGCCATCCTTCATGACCACGATCCGGTCGCCCATGGTCATGGCTTCGACCTGGTCATGCGTAACGTAGATCATCGTACATTTTATTTTGGCGTGCAGCCGGCTTAATTCCGCGCGCATCTGAACCCGCAGCTTGGCATCCAGGTTGCTGAGCGGCTCGTCGAAAAGAAACACTTTCGGATGGCGCACGATGGCACGGCCCAGGGCCACTCTCTGGCGCTGGCCCCCCGACAGCTCTTTGGGCTTGCGTTTCAGCAGCTCGCCGAGGCCAAGCAGGTCGGCCGCCTCGCGGACTCGCGCCGCGATCTCCGCCTTGGGATAGCCGCGCAGTTTAAGCCCGAAGGCCACGTTGTCGAAAACGCTCATGTGGGGGTACAAGGCGTAGTTTTGAAAGACCATCGCGATGTCCCGATCCTTGGGGGGCACATCGTTGACCAGTTTGCCATCAATGGAAATGGTTCCCGAGGTGATATCTTCCAGTCCGGCGACCATGCGCAGGGTCGTTGACTTGCCGCAACCGGAGGGGCCGACCAAGACTACGAATTCGGCGTCTTTTATATCCAGGGAGAAATCCTGTACGGCAGTCACATGGCCCGGATAGATTTTGCAGACTTTTTCAATCAAGACTCTCGCCATCGACGCTCCTTTGCACCGGCAGGAGGACAAGGGAATAGCCGCATCCGTCTGACATCGCCGAACGATTTAACGAGACTGTCGAACAAGACATTCGGACACGATCCGGCGATTACCGGTTGTCCCTCCATAACAATAACGGGTGTGTTATGAGAAGCGTTTAGAGGGCCACGCTCAGGCGTGCCCATTCTTTGTTGAGTTGTCCAAAAGTCACAACGTCAACATACGAATGCTGGCAGAGTACGTGGAAGGGCGTCTATCGTCCAGACTAATTTCCCAGTTTCTCGCCCGCAAGCGCCGTAAGTTTTTTAAAATCGATTACAATCCGCTGCGAATCAAAAATCGGCAGTGCCCCGCAATCAATTTTATAAACGCATCCCTGTCCGGCTTTGAGAACAGAAGGTTCCAATGTAAACTTAACAGTCTTGACAAGCCTGCCGGCCGCCGAAACTTCCAAGCTGACCTCTAAATCAGCGACATCCATGCAGGAGTCATTTTTCAACAGCAGCTCCAGCCTGTATTTTTTAGGCTTGCCCGGCAAAGAAACGCTGGCGGATAAAGACTGCTTGACTATTCGGACCTCCAGCCTGTCGCCAACGGCAGTGACATCCAACGCCGCTCGCTCCGGCGCGCGGGACGGCGAGCCTTCGAATTCCTCGCTTGCCGACCGGCCGGCGACCGAATAATTCACGCTCACCAGGTATTTCTCAAAGATCGGGATGCGCGGAGCACGGATGGAAAGCAACTCCGCTCCACCGGGCTCCAGGCGCGCGATCAGCCCCTGGCGCACCTTGCCAACGCCGCCCATGCTGTCCACGGCCATTACTGGAGTGCGTCCAAGGGATTTGCCGCCGTCCCCAAGGAATGCCGCGGTCACGACGATATTATCCAGCCGGTCGTCGGAGATGTTTTTGATCAAGCCCTCGCATTCCACAATGGAGCCGGTCCGGATGCGGGCCAGTTGCCACCGCTCCAGCGCAATCCGGCGTGGCGCTGCCCCATCCGGGCCGGCACGCGCCGTGCCGGACAAGAGCAGAACACAAAGCGCAACGCCAGCCAAGCCCAGCATCAATAATTCAGCGCTTGATCTGTTTTTAGCCATAATTCCCGTCAGCAACCATTCGATGGTGTTCAGGTATCCCCCTCGGACCTGCATCTGCCGGGCCAAGGGAACACTTGCTCTGCCGCAGGTCGAAGAGACAGGTCTCAGATATTCCCCACGTGTCATTCTTCCAGTATTCTATCATTCCGCATCTTTTGGGGATCGCGCCAAACCTTCACCAGATCGCAATGACCGTGCCCCGAGAAGAACGCGAGGCCTGTTCGGTATTGCCGTAGGCGCCCATGTTTACCCGTCCGCCGTTAGGTTTGGGTTCCAGGGCGTAAGCCGATCCCGACGCCGGCTCCCCGGCGTCTATGCAAGGGCTCATCTGAGCATCGTTGGTCCAACCCCCACCGCGCCAAGATCCGGCCAGGCTCATCACGTGGTAGTTGCTGTTCACAATATCAACAAACAGGGGATTGGCGTTCATGTTTCCGGCGCCGGCCAACGCTTCCTGCGAATCCGTGTAGCTGATAGTGGTCGTGGCGTTGGTCCTGATCCCGCCGGACGCGTTCGCCCAGGCAATCGAGTTTTTCACGGTCAGCGCGCCGGCGTTGGTGATCCCCCAGCCCGTGTTGGTCACGATTGTGCAATTGACAACCGCGACTGTCCCGCCAGCCAGCAAGATGCCGTCGCTCCAACTGTGCGCGACCAGACAATTCGTCAACGCAACATAACTCCCCGCGCCCGTAACGTACACCCCCTGCGTACGGCTATTGGCAATCTCCACATTCCACGCCGTTAAAAAAGAGGAGCTCACATAAATACCCTGGCCCGAATTGTTCAATAGGTAAATATTACTTAAGGCCATACGGGCCGAGCCGTCCAGGCGAATCGTCTCGGCGTAATTCGGCGCCACACCGATGCTGTCCAGGGAACAGTCGCTGACGCTACCCGTCGTGCCCGAGCAGTACAATACCCCGCCCCGGATATCACCCCCGCTAGCATAGCTATTACTCGCTGTGCAGTGCGCTATTGTCAAGGGATTCACGCTGGCGGCACAGATGGCGCCCCCGTAGGCAATGCCGCCCCCGCCGCTTGATTTAGCGGCGCAGAGGTCAAACCCGCAGAGGTCCAACTGCGCGTTTCCACCGCTGAGGTACACGGCGCCGCCGTAGCGGCTGGCGGAATAATCCCCTTTCGCATAAAGCACGTAGCAGTTGGTGAACTGGCAGTTGGTGATCACAGCTGTCGCTCCCACGCTGCAGATCGCCCCACCATACCCGTTCTTATAGATGGTAATGGACACGCTGTCCGCTTCGAATCGGCAGCCACGCACCACCAACGAATTGCCCGCGTAGCAGATTGCCCCGCCCTGGCCAGACGAGGAGGCATTGGCTATCGCGTTGCTCGTAAACACGCTATCCACAACCTCCAGAGTTCCGCCAGCGGAATAAATAGCCCCGCCGCGCGCTATGGTGGTGTTGCTGATCATGTTGTTGCCAAACGCACAGTTGGAAACCGTCACATGGCAGCCGGGCAGATACAGCCCCGCGCCGTCCCCGCTGCCCAGACTGCCGTTCAGGAAACTCACTCCGCTGAAATTAAGCGATCCCTTGTTGATCGCAGAAAGAATTCGCGAACCATTTCTGGCGTCAATGATCGTGGTATCGCGATTCGTCCCGATCACAGTCAGCCCTGACATCTGCACCATCAGCGGGAAAGACTCGGAGGACAGGTCCGCGCTGTACGTGCCGGCCGCCAAGTTGATCGTCGCGTTCTGGGCCACGTTTGTCAGGGCGTGGGTTATCGACTGCCAGGACGTCGCCCAGCTCTGACCGTGCTGCGCGTCGTCCCCTGTCTCTGCATCAACGTAACAAACCGCCGTAGTCACGATCATCGAACCAGGCACTCCATTGGCATAGTGATAGCCCATGTTGACGAATCCGGTATCATTGGTGCCATCCGTGCGCGTCGTTCGCGAGTTCAGCCCCCAGTATGCCGCCGTGTTGCTCCCCGTGTCGTTGCAGGGGCTGTCGGAAACCTGACCGGTCAATCCGGTGGTCGAGAGGTAATAGTATCCCGGCGTGTGGAGGGAGACGAAGAGAGGATCGCTTGCGAAATTGCCCTGGTTTCCCGCGGACGCGGATTGGGAACAACAATAGCTAATGTTGAGGTTGGAATTGCTAGCCAATCCGCCTTCGTTATTACCCCAGGCTATACTGTTAACCACTGCTCCCGTGCCAGCCGTACGGTTCAATCCCCATCCGGAATTGTCAACCAGGGTGCAATTCGCCACCGCGACTGTCCCGCCAGCCAGCAAGATGCCGTCGCTCCAACTGTGCGCGACCA
>CAZALU010000042.1:0-8722 GCA_964486075.1 uncultured Verrucomicrobiota bacterium | reverse complement strand
TCCACAACCTCCAGAGTTCCGCCAGCGGAATAAATAGCCCCGCCGCGCGCTATGGCCGGGTTCATGATTGTATTATTGCCGAACACACAGTTAGAAATCATGCTCGAACAGTCGGTCAGGTGCAGGCCGGCTCCATCTTCGTTCGTGAGATATCCATCGCTGATGGCCAGCCTTTCCAGGGTCAGGCTCGAGTTGGTGGCATAGACGATCCGCATCACGCCGCCGGCCTTGGTCAGCGTGCTGTTGGTGCCGGAATAGTCGTTGGCATTACCGGCCGCACCACCGTAACGCCCGCCATAGATCGTCACGCCCGCCGCGTTGGAGATAACGATCTGCGCGGCATTGGAATAGACTCCGGATTGGAGGTATATCTTATCGCCGGCGTTGGTGGCCAGGGTGGCCGCCGCCTGCACGTTGCTGTAGGCGTTAGTCCAGCAGTCGCCGGAAATACTGCCCGCACCGGTCGGTGTGACGTAGTATTCGGCCGCCGCCCACACGCCCCAAGGCAGCGCGCATAGCACGGCGCACAACAAGACCGCAAGCAAAGAAGAACAGTGGTATCTATTTATGGTCATAATCGTCGCCAGCAAATACTTAGATGGTGTTCAGGGTTCAGGTCTCAGATATTCCCAGCATTCCATTCTTTCACTATTCCATCCTTCCGCATCCCCTTGGGATGCGGACCCTCACCAGATCGCAATGACCGTGCCCCGAGAAGAACGCGAGGCCTGTTCGGTATTGCCGTAGGCGCCCATGTTTACCCGTCCGCCGTTAGGTTTGGGTTCCAGGGCGTAAGCCGATCCCGACGCCGGCTCCCCGGCGTCTATGCAAGGGCTCATCTGAGCATCGTTGGTCCAACCCCCACCGCGCCAAGATCCGGCCAGGCTCATCAAATGGTAATCCTCGCTCGCCACATTGACGAACAGCGGGCCCTGACTCATATTACCATGTCCCAGCGGCGTTTCATCCTGCACATCCGAGTAGCTGATCGTAGTCGCGGCGTTAGTCCAAATCCCGCCCAAGGCGTTATCCCATACAATCGAGTTCTTAACGATCAGCGCGGCCGCATCGTTGCTGACGCCCCAGCCCGCATTGCTTACGATCGTGCAGTTCACCACGCTGCCAGTCCCGGATGCGGCCCACACAGCGCTGTTGGAACAGTTCCTGATCAAAGAGTTGACCACGAGTGAAACGCCACCGTTCAGACACACGCCTTCGCGGTTACCCTTGCGCAAGTCGAGGCCGGTGATTGTGGCCGATCCGGGAGCATCCACCCGAATAGCCTCCGGCGAGTGGATCGATATGGCCGAATTATCGATCACACACTGCGCGAGGGTACCGGTCAAACCTCCGCCAGCCAGACAGATCGCGCTGCCGCGCGCGTCCGCACTCGCAAACGTCCAGGCGTAATTATTCGTGAAGGAACAGTTCGCCACCGCCAGGGCGCCGACGTTGCTCGCGAACAGTGCGCCACCGTATTGATAATTGGCGGAACCTGACTGGGTATAGGTCACATAGTTACTGCTGAATGTACATTGACGGATATCGGCGATCCCGCCCCGCAGGCTCAGCGCGCCCCCGAAACCGATGGCCGTGCGCTGGTTGCCCTCGGATATGTAACAGCTGCGGAAATCGCTATTCGTGATCACAACCGCCGCGTCCACCGCGTAGATCGCCCCGCCCGCAAAATAAACCGCCCAGGCACCCGACAAGTGGTTCCCCACAAACTGCCCATGGCGCACCGTCAACGAAGATCCAGAATAGTAAATAGCGCCGCCGCCCGAGGGCCAGGCCGCCGAGCCGCTACTCCCACTGGCCGTAACCGCATTATTGGTGAACTCGCTGTCCGCCACCGTCAGAGCACCGCCCGCTGCGTAGATCCCAGCCCCAGATCCATTGGTCAGGGAGTTGGCGACAAACAAGCTGTTTGTCACCGTCATGGGACCGGTCAATGAGCAGATGCCAGCCCCCGATCCTGTGGCCAGCGTATTGTTGGCAAAAATGCTGTCCGCCACATCCAAGCTGCCGCCCGACAGATATACCCCGCCCCCGGACCCGCTGCCGGATACCGCATTACTATACACCGCGCAATTTGAAATCACGGCGTTGCATCCCAGTAAATACAGTCCCGCCCCAGACATTCCGCTAGCGCTACCCCTGGCAATGCTTAACCCGCTGAACCGCAAGCTCCCCTGGTTCATAGCCATGAGGACCCGGCCGGCCGCGTTAGCGTTGATCACCGTCGCGGCGCGGTTCGTGCCCTGGATTGTCAACCCCGCTTTGGCGACCGTCAGGGGAAACACCTCCTCGGTGCTAATCGAGCTATACACGCCCGTTGCTATGTTGATAGTGGCATGCTGCGCAACATTGGACAGCGCGTGAGTAATCGACTTCCAGGCCGTCCCCCAGGTCAACCCGTCGCCGGTGGCATCATGCCCGTTAACCGCATCCACGTAGCAGACCACCGTCGTCACGATCATAGAATCCGGCACCCCGGTGGCATAGTGATACCCAATGTCCACAGTCCCGCTGTCATTCGTTCCATCCGTGCGCGTCGTCCGGCTGTCCAGCCCGCAGTCGGAGGCCGAGCCCAGCCCCGCATCGATACAGGGACTATTGCTCGGCTGCCCTTTTAATCCGTTAGCCGAGAGATAGTAATAGCCTTGCACGCTAGCAAAGAGCGGATCGTTCTGGATATTACCCAGTCCGCCATTCATGAGATCCGGCGCACAGGAATAATCCACAGCCAAGCTGGCATTGCTCGAAAAACCGCCGGTGCCATTGCCCCAGGCAATACTATTGAATACCGTGCCCGTGCCCCCGCTGTGGTTCAAGCCCCAGCCGTAATTGTCCGCCAGCGTACAGTTCACCACATGGGCAATGCCCCCCGCCAGCAGGAGGCCGTCGCTTAAGGAATCGTTAATCAGGCAGTTGCTCAAGGTCACATTCCCGCCCGCCACGCACACACCCTGGGATAAGCAGTTCTGAACCAGCAGATGCTGGAGAGTCACATTGCCTCCGTTCGCGTACAACCCCTGCGCCGGGGTGTTCTGGATCGTCGTATTCCGGACCACTAGCTCGGACGCTCCGTCGACCCGCAGCAACTCGGCATAGGGGGATGCCGCCAGGTAGTAAGCGGCGTTGTCCAGGGTGCAATTGCGTATCTCGCCGGTGCTGCTGACGCAATACAGCGCGCTACCGCGCGCATCGCCGGAGGACGGCGTGTAGGCGTAGTTGTTCGAGAAGGTGCAATCTGTCACCGTGAGGGTGTTGACGTTTGTCGCGTAAAGAGCGCCCCCGTGCTCGAGATTAACTGTGCCATGCCAGCTAGAGTTAACGTAATTGTTGCTGAATCCACATTGGCTGATCGTGGCGCTCCCGCCACGCAACGACAGCGCGCCTCCGTAGCAGACAGTGCTGCGCTGGCTACCCCCAGACCGATAGCACCCGCGAAACACGCAGTTGGTGATCACAACCTCTGCATCCATCGAATAGATCGCCCCGCCCGCAAAATAAACTTCCCAATCGCCCGACAAGTAGTTCCCCACAAACTGCCCATTGCGCACCGTCAACGAAGATCCAGAATAGTAAATAGCGCCGCCGCCCGAGGGCCAGGCCGCCGAGCCGCTACTCCCACTGGCTGGGATCGCATTAGCAACAAAAAAACTGTCAACCACCATCAGAGGTCCGCCTTGCGCACAGAGACCCGCCCCATGCGCTGCCCCACTTCCGCTCGCGCCAATGATGTTGTTCGACACTGTGCAATTGGTCAGTGTCAGATTGCAATTCGTCAAATACAGCCCGGCGCCGTTGATACTGCCGGCCAGGGATCCACCGCTGATGGTGACGCACGCGATAATCGCCGTGGAATTGCAACCATATACGATCCGCATCAGGCCGCCGGTCTTGGTCAACATGCTGTTGGCGCCGGAGTAGTCATTAGAATTGAGATCGCTTCCGCCGTAGCGTCCGCCGTAGACCGTCAGGCCTGCGGCATTGGAAATTACAACCTGACTGGCATTGGAATAGACTCCGGATTGGAGGTAGATCGCGTCGCCAGCGTTGGTGGCCAGGGTCGCCGCCGCCTGGACGCTGTTAAAGGCATTATCCCAGTTCGTACCTCCGTAATCGCCCGTGCCGGACGGTGTAACGTAAAACTCGGCCGCTTGGGCCAGGCTGGCGACTCCGCTCAGGAACAGCGCTATCAGAAAGTGTTTCATCAATATCTATCCGGCGACTTACAGGCTCGTTCTTAACGAAGGCATAATACTATAGCCATGCCGCTTTGACAATTAACAAATGAAATACTGGACAAACCCATCCCAACGTGTAAAACTATTTGCCATGAATTGATTAACTATTCCGGATTTTTTGCGCTTAAATTCCGGATGGCACACCCCAAATATTCGCCTCGATCTATTTTGACTTGCGTTTTAAATGATGAGAAGGACAAGGCGGATCCGGGTCAAAACATTTTTAGTGGGGCCATTGAAGCATGAGCATTCATTTGATTATCGATGTGGATCGTTGCAAAGGATGCGAGCTGTGCTTGGAGGTTTGTCCCCGGCAGGTCCTGGTGATTTCAAAATCACTGAATGCAAGCGGCTGCCATTTTCCGCAAACGGTTGCCGGGCGCGAATGCAGCGGCTGCCGCCAATGCGCAATCATCTGTCCGGAAGCAGCCATTGAAATTGAAAAACATGACTAAGCAACAACAATCAAGCTCCCCGCGCCTGCTCATGATGGGCAATGACGCGGTGGGAGAAGGCGCCATACGCGCCGGTTGCCGGTGTTATTTTGGCTACCCGATTACGCCCCAGAATGAGCTAACCGCTTACATGGCCAAGCACATGCCCGAACACGGACGTGTCTTTATCCAGTCGGAAAGCGAGCTGGCCGCAATCAACATGGTGTTCGGCGCCTCCGCAGCCGGCATGCGAGCAATGACCAGTTCGTCTTCTCCCGGCATCAGCCTCAAGCAGGAAGGGATATCCTACATGGCCGGCGCTCGCCTGCCGGCGGTCATCATCAATGTCCAGCGGGGCGGTCCGGGATTGGGCAGCATCGATCCGTCACAAGGCGACTATTTTCAGGCCGTCAAAGGAGGCGGACACGGAGATTACCACTGCATCGTCCTCGCACCGGCCACGGTGCAGGAAATGCACGATATGACCGTGGACGCATTCCGCCTGGCGGATCAATACCGGACACCGGTCATAGTGCTGGCCGACGGACGGCTGGGTCAGATGATGGAACCGATCGAGCTTTACACGGGCGCGCCGCCGGTGGCGCCCGCCAAGCCTTGGGCCTTGACGGGCGCCAAAGGCCGCGAACCCCGATATATCCGTTCCTTATTTCTGACGGAAGGCGGCTTGGAAAAGCATAACGCTCTCCTTCAGGATGAATACCGGCAGATCGCGCGCAAGGAAACAAGGAGCGAGGAAATGCTGACGGAAGATTGCGATTATGCCATCGCGGCTTGGGGAACCTGCGCCCGGATCGCCAAGAGCGCCGTCGAAAAGGCTCGCGCCCAGGGCATTAAGGCCGGTCTTTTCAGACCGCTTACGCTTTGGCCTTTCCCCAACCAACCGCTGGCGGCTATGGCCGAAAAAACGAAAGCAATCCTGGTCGTGGAAATGAATACTGGCCAGATGCTGGAGGACGTTCAATTGGCAGTCAACGGACGGATCCGCGTTCAATTTAGCGGCTATCCCGGGGGCCGGGTTCCAACGGTATCCGACATTCTCAACGCCCTGACGGATATGGCTAGCAGCAACCAGGGGCTGTAGATTTTTAGATTTATGATTGAGACCTAGTAGCTTGCGGCAATATAAGGAACTGCTCCATGGGGCAACCTAAAAAACAGATTCTATATAAGCGACCAGAGTCCCTGACTGACATGCCCATGCACTACTGCGCCGGTTGCGGCCACAGTCTGATTCACAAGGTACTGGCCGAGGTCATGGATGAACTGGGCATCCGCGAACAGACGATCGGCGTGGCGCCGGTGGGTTGCGCCGTTCTCGCTTATTTCTATCTGAAATGCGATATATCTGAAGCCGCGCACGGCCGGGCGGCGGCCGTCGCCACCGGCATTAAGCGATCCCTGCCCGACCGCATCGTGTTTTCTTACCAGGGCGACGGCGACCTGGCCGCCATAGGCATGACCGAAACGCTGCATGCCGCCAATCGCGGAGAAAATATTACCGTTATTTTCGTCAACAACACGGTCTACGGTATGACCGGCGGCCAGATGGCGCCGACCACCATGGTCGGACAAGCCACGCCAACTTGCCCCAAAGGAAGGGACCAGCAGACAATGGGTCCGCCCATTCGCGTTTGCGAGCTGCTCAACACCCTGGATCGACCCTACCACATAGAACGCGTGGCCCTGGATGGCGTCAAAGGTGTGCTGGCCGTAAAAAAAGCACTCAAAACCGCGCTCACGGCCCAGGCGAACGGTAAAGGATATACTTTTATCGAGATCCTTTCCCCCTGCCCCACTTATTTTCACCTCACCCCGGTGGCCGCCCTCCGGTTCGTCAAGAAAACGATGACACCCGTCTTTCCTGTCGGAGTGTTCCGCGAGGAAGGAGTGCGCACCCATGCTTGAGCGTATCCTTATCGCGGGCTCGGGCGGTCAGGGCATCATATTGCTTGGAAAATTATTGGCCCACCTGGCGGTCGACTCCGTGCCACATGTCACTTTTTTCCCGTCCTACGGCGCGGAAGTGCGCGGAGGCACCTCCAATTGCCAGGTTATTCTCTCTGCACACGAAATCGCCTCTCCCTTGGCGGAGGAATTAGATTCACTGCTGATCATGAACCAGCAAAGCGCGACGCGCTATCTTCCATCCCTGACTCCGGCAGGTATTGCCGTGATCAATGCGTCGCTGTGTCAGCCGGCTGACGACAAACGTTTTAAGCTGGTCAAGGCCACGGAAATTGCCGACCATTTAGGCAACGTGCGCGCCGCAAATTTCGTTATGCTGGGCACCTGGCTGAAGCACAAGCCTTTGCTGCCGCCGGCAGCTGTTGAAAATCATATCAGAAAAACCTTTACCGGCGCGAAATCTGCCGTAGTTGAAATCAACCTCCAAGCGTTTCAGGCGGGACTCAAACACGAATAGACCTCATCTCAAACCAGGCGGACAGGATTCGGGGGTTCAGGGTTAGGGTTAAGACACATTGCTCCATGTAGTTTATACACTACACGCCGTGCCTCTCCGTAAAGCGCTTTGTAATCAATGGGGTGATATTCTTGTTGTAGGGCGGGAACGCCCTGCGGGCTTCCCGCCTCCGCTCTGTGGCAGTGCTACGGAAGTAACTTTATCCCAAGGTCAAAACCCTCCCGTCTTCGCAGCGCGGCAGAGCCGGCTTTTCAGCCATAGCTTATCCGCCCAAACGGATCCGCCTCTGGCGGAAGCGACGATCGAAGGCTGATCCGCCCCAGACAAAAAAATGCTATATATATATTTAGGGGGGGGTCCTAATAATGCCCGTGCGTCTTGGCCGTTTCGTACATGGCCAGCACGTTTTCAGTCGGCGAGTTATCCTGCAGACAATGCGTCGGAGCGAAACAGTACCCACCGCCGGGCATCATGATCTCCAGTGTCTGGCGGCAGTCTTGCACCACGTCCGCTACTGATCCGAAAGTGACCGGACCGGCGGTGGAAATACTCCCGTGAAAGGCCAGCCGACCGCCGAAAGTTTTCTTCAGATAAGCCGGCGCCATGTTTTTGGCCTCGGGCTGCAGCGTGTCCACGACGTTAATGCCCATCTCTATAAAATCGTCAAACGCCCAACTGCTGGACCCGCAACAGTGAATCATAACCGGTAGATTGTAGGCCTTGGCCAAGTCGACAAGCTGTTGGTGCAGGGGCCGGAGATGCCGACGATAAAGCTCCAGGCTGATGATGGGCGAATTCTGGGTGCCCAGGTCTTCCCCCATCCAAAGGAAATCAATGCGCCCTTGGGCGGCCTCGATTGTACGCCGGGTGATTTCCAGGTTAATCTCTGAGCGGCGTTTCGCCAACAACAGACCGGCCGGATCGTCGGTGATCAAATCCACCAGCGTCTGTTCCGTACCGCGTAAAAACCCGTTGCCATTTATAATATCGCCCAGACCAGCCCCTCCGACATGGACGGCATATCCACCAAAATGCCGGCAGTATTCCGGCATAACGCCATAATTATAATCATCCGGGGAAGGCATGGGCCAGGCCGCCACTTGTTCCTCGGTCGCGTACTGCAACGGGAAATCGCAATAATCCCAGTACCCACCGCTGCCATGCTCCACCCAGCGGGTGCGAATGCCCCAGGTTGGATCTACATGACGGTCCGGGATGTCAGGATGCAACTTCGGGCCCACGTAAGGCACCCATACTCCCCTGAAATCCACGCCCAGCGCTTTCCACAGTCCCTCGTAATCATCCGCCTTAAGACCGAAATGAGCCAGGAGCCGCGCGTGAATCCCCGGATTAGACAAGTAATTGATCGGGACCCGATCCGCCGCCTGCCGGGCAAATGTTATCAGCACCCGTTCACGCGAAGATAAGACTGATTTCACAAGCGCCCCCTGATATGATTTTGATTGCCCACACACCAACAAAAAACGCTGCCAAGATTGTCTCGGACAGTCTGATTAGTCAAGAGCGAAACTTTTTCTGAGCGCCGGTTTGAAAAGGGTCTGATTTGGCCGGTGTGAAAAGGGATGTGTCGC
>CAZALU010000041.1:0-26442 GCA_964486075.1 uncultured Verrucomicrobiota bacterium | reverse complement strand
TCAGGGTTCAGGGTTCAGGGTTCAGGGTTCAGGGGGGATGATCCACACGTGGCCAAATAAGTCAAGACAGAAGCCCCTCTTTCCGCCAATTCCTGTCATAATCTTTATGCCCCCCGCGACCTTGTGTCGCGGGTGAAGAGATTGGCCGGCAAAGCACGTTGTTCCACCTGAGCTTTGCGCCGAGCCGGCGCAAAATCCACCCCAAGGGCCGCCACGTGAGTTGAGTTCCACATGCCAACGCGATCACGTGATGATGGCCGCATAAAACGCGGCCAAACGGGGTTAACCACGTTGGTTTCAAAAACAACCCAACGGGTTATTATCGAAACTTCACGTCTTTCGCCAACGGGCAATGCCCGCTTAGGCGAAAGTGAATAGCACGATGATCGTGCAATATTCAGGTTCCAGCCAATCGATCGCCCCTGCTGCGCAAGGCGGCAGGAGGCGCAGGCTATAATTCTCGCATCGCCGGTTGCTTTGTGATAACCTTCATTCTTAAAGGCAACGAACAAGTCGCACAAAACCTTAAGATTAAGCATGACATAAAATGAAAAAACTAAAATGGACAACGCATGCTGACCTGGCGATAAAAAAGACCCCCACCGTCGGGCGCGAGGAATACCTGGATTACATGACCTTCCGGCGCAACGATCGTCCGCTATTCACGGAAATCTTTGGCCCGCTGATCGGCTTGAAAGAGGAGTGGGAGGCGCAGGGCGCAACCCAAGCTGAACTCGACTTTTCGCTGTTTACCTACCGCTGCGAGGCGCGGGCCAGGGTGCCGGTTAATACGGGCCGAGAGGGCGGATACCCCGAGGTCCTGATCGAGGACACGGCGGAGCACAGGATCTGGCGCGACGGCCTGGGCCGGACCATGCAGCTGCTCAAGGGTATGGCCACCCTGGCCCTGCCCTTGGATTATCCGGTCAAGACCATGGACGACTGGCTGAAGATCAAGCCCTGGTACGAGTTCTCGGAACAACGCTTCAGGACCGACTGGCAGGCCGAAGCCCAGCGTCAGCGGCAGGCTGGCGCCGTGGTATGCGTCTCAATTCCCGGCGGATTCGATGAACCGCGCGAACTGCTGGGCGAAGAAAACCTATGCCTGGCCTATTATGAACAGCCGGAGCTGATCCACGACATCCTGCAAACCATTGGTGACACCGCCTTCAAAGTCTTGGATCGCGTCTTGAAAGTGGCGCCGATCGACCTGCTCTTTGTGCACGAGGACATGGCCGGCAAATCCGGGCCCCTGGCCGGCCCAGTCCAGGTCCGCGAGTTCATCGCGCCCTATTACCTAAAAATCTGGGATCTTCTGCGCGAGCGCGGAGCGCAACTGTTCGACCAGGACAGCGATGGCGACATGAATCCCGTGATTGAAGCGTTCCTGGAGGCCGGCGTGAATTGCATGCACCCCATGGAGCCGGCTGCCGGTATGGACATCGTCCAGGTGCGCCGCAAATACGGTAAGCGTCTGGCGTTCTATGGCGGCATTGACAAGCATGTCATGCGCCAGAACAAGGACGCCATCATCAAGGAGCTGGAATACAAGATCCCGCCCATGGTCAAGACCGGTGGCTGCGTGCTGGCGCTCGACCACCGCATTCCCAACGGCACGCCCCTGGAAAACTACAAATTTTATCTCCAAAAGGCTTGGGAGATCATGGACCGGGAATCGGCGCGCCAAGCTGGTGCCGGGGCATAGCCGGGTGATCAACACCCGCATTTTTGCGTGAATAATCCTATTGGGCAGGGACTGGAACATGGATACCATTCATATTTCCGGACTGAAATTAGCTTGTATCATCGGCACGCAGTGCTGTGAGCGCTCCCACAAGCAGGCGGTCGTGGTAAACGTTGATCTGCATGGTGATTTTCACAAGGCCGGCTGCCGTGATCGCCTGGAGGATGCCGTGGATTATGCCGCGCTGCGGGACCGTATTGCAGCGCTGGTCAAAGCCAGCCGGTTTCATCTGGTCGAGGCCCTGGCTCAGGCAGTGGCCGATATCTGCCTGGCCGAAAACAAAGTCGCGGCGGTGGATGTGTCAGTGGGAAAACCCGGCGCGTTGGGTGGCCAGGGCCTGGTGGCGGTGGAGATCCGGCGGGTAAGGAATTAATGCGGAATCTTTTATAGGGCGGGCATATCCGGCAGCGGCCCACACGCGTCAACCTAACCTACGCGATCACAGTGCCCCCCCCAGTTAATATGTTCACCCACCCCACGCCTCTCCCTGGAAGAGGATAAGATATCACAAGCCAATCAGTTCCCCTCCTTGGAGGGGTGGGGGTGGGTTCCCATGTTGGTCTAAGCTCAACTCCATTCGAGTAGCAGCAGCTTTTCCCGACCGAGCTTGTTTTTTTCCTCAACTGGCATATAGTATTTTCCTTTCGCCTGTCGCCCTCGGGTTTGCCGGGGCAGGCAAGTCGGAAGCAAGGATGCCATGTATCAACCTGTTTCATCGCAAATCGATTTCCCAGCTCTGGAAAGGGAGATGCTGGATGATTGGCAGCGCACCGGCATTTTCGAAAAATCATTGCGCCTGTCCCGGCGCGAAATGGTCTTCTATGACGGGCCGCCATTTCCCACCGGGGCGCCGCATTTTGGGACAATCTTCGTCTCGATTCTCAAGGATGTCCTGGCACGCTATTTCACGATGTCCGGATTTGCCGTGCCGCGCCGCTGGGGCTGGGATTGCCACGGCTTGCCCATCGAGAACGCGGTTGAGAAAAAACTGGGGATCGAGGATAAGACCGAAATCGAGAAGAAACTTGGGGTTCCCGCTTTCAACCGGGAATGCCGACAACTGGTGTCCGAGTGCAATTCCGGCTGGGAGTCCTATATTCGCAAAATCGGGCGCTGGGTGGATTACAGGAACGCCTACCGCACGTTGGACCGTTCCTACATGGAATCTGTGCTCTGGGTCTTCAAGCAGTGTTATGAAAAAGGCCTGATTTACAAGGATTATCGGGTTACGCCCTATTGCTATCACTGCGAAACCGCGCTCTCGATTTCCGATACCCGCGAATCGGATTCCACCCGACCCCGCCAGGATCCCGAAGTCATCGTCAAGTTCAAGGCGGCCGAGGATATCGATGGCAAACCTACCTATTATCTGGCTTGGACCACCACGCCCTGGACGCTGGTCTCGAACCTGGTGCTCGCCGTTGGCGAAGATTACCGCTACGTCGCCCTGGAACATGCCGGCGAGGTATTCATCATGGCCGAGGCGCTTTTGCCAAAATGGGTCGGACTACTCGGGGAAAAACCCATCATCCTGCAGAACCTTGCAGGGCGCGATCTCGTAGGACGCCGCTACACGCCGCTCTTCCCGCATTTCAAGGAGCTGGCCAGTCAGGGGTATTTCCGGATCCTCCCGGCCGCTTTCGTGACGCTGGACGACGGCGTGGGCATCGTGCACTGCGCCCCCGCGTTCGGCGAGGACGACTATTGGTTGTGCAAGCAGCATGGGCTGGGTGTTAAAAATCCAGTTGATGCCCGGGGTTGTTATAGCGCCGATATCCCAGAATACGCCGGACGCAACGTCCATGAATGTAACAAGGATATTATCCGGCGTCTGAAGGAAGAGGGCGTCTTGCTTTTGCATCGGACCATGGAACACAATTATCCCCATTGCTGGCGCTGCCGGACGCCGTTGATCTACCGCGCCATGGACGCCTGGTATTTCGCGGTGGAGAAAATCAAGGATCGCCTGCTGGCGCGCAACGAGGACATCCACTGGGTGCCCGAGCATGTCAAGCACGGCCGCTTCGGCAAATGGCTGGAAGGCGCCCGGGATTGGAATATCTCGCGCTCCCGCTACTGGGGCACGCCCATTCCGGTCTGGGAATGTGAGCAACCGGGCTGCGGCGAACGGCGTGTTCTCGGTTCGCTCGCGGAACTCGCCGAAGCCACCGGCCGGGAGTTCCCGGACCTGCATAAGGAATTTCTGGACGATGTCACGCTGACCTGTTCCGTCTGCGGCGGGCGCATGCGGCGCGTTCCGGAAGTGCTGGACTGCTGGTTCGAATCCGGCTCGATGCCGTTCGGGCAATGCCATTACCCGTTTGAAAACAAGGCGTGGTTTGAAGCGCATTTCCCCGCCGATTTCATCGTGGAGTATCCCGGCCAGATTCGCGGCTGGTTCTATTACCTGCATGTGCTGGCGGTGGCCATCCTGGACCGCGCATCCTTCAAGAATTGTCTAGTGCACGGCACCCTGCTGGCCGAGGACGGCTCGAAGATTTCCAAGTCTAAAAAGAATTTTACGGACCCGATGGCGCTGATCGATCATTTTGGCGCCGACGCCCTGCGCCTCTACCTGCTTAATTCGTCGGCGGTCGTCATGGACGATTTGAACTTCAAGGATGCCGGCGTAAGGGACCAGATCAAGCAGGTTCTCCTCCCGCTTATGAACTCCTACTCTTTTTTTGCCACCTATGCCAACCTGGATGGATTCAAGGGCGATCCTGCCGCCGTCCCGCGGTCGTCCAATGCGCTGGACCGCTGGATCATGGCTGTTCTGTACCAGACCGAGAAAAAGGTTACCACTGCCTACCAGTCGTTTTACCTGAATCACAGTCTGGGACCGGTGGTGGAGTTTATTGAGGCCCTGACTAACTGGTACATCCGCCAGTCGCGCGCCCGGTTCTGGGGTGGGGGCCTGACCGAGGATAAGCGCCAGGCCTATGCCACGCTTTATTACGTCCTGATTAGTGTGACGAAACTGCTGGCGCCTTCCGCTCCCTTTGTTGCGGACTGGATCTATCGCCAATTGACCGGCGCGGAATCCGTGCATCTGGCCACCTGGCCGGTGGCACCCGAATCCTGCCGCGATGACGCGCTGATCGAGGAAAATCGGCTGGCGCGCACTGTTGTTTCGCTTGGCCTGGCCCTGCGCCAGCAGGCCGGCCTGCGGGTGCGTCAGCCGCTGCCGGGCATCCAGGTGGCCCTGCCGCCAGCGCTGTCTCGAAGCTTACTTGACGCCCAGATCCCGGTTATCATGAATGAGCTGAACATCAAGGCTGTGACGGCGATAGATGACCCGGCGCAGCTGGCCACGCTCCGCGTCACGCCTAATGCCCGTGTCCTGGGCCCCAAGCTCGGGCGCGACGTACAAACCGTCATCAAGGCTGCCAAGGCCGGACAGGTGCGCGAAGCCGATGGCCAAATCGTGGTCTTCGACGGCGACCGCGAATGGAAGCTCGACCGACAGGATGTGGCCCTAACTTACCAGGGCAAGGCCGGCGCCGATGTCATGTGCGACCAGGGTATTCTCGTAGCGTTGGACAAAACAATCACCCCGGAACTCCGCGAAGAAGGCGTGGCCAATGAATTAAACCGCATCATCCAGGACCTGCGTAAAAAGGCGGGCTACGTGGTCAGCGACCGCATTATGCTTCAGCTCGACGGGGAGCTGAGTTCCGACTGGAAAGAACACCTTGCCCGCCTGGCCTTAGCCGAGCTGGTTCCCGTGCCGCTCGCTGAGGCGGATGCCGTGGCCGAGGAAACCATAGAAAACCGCGTCTTCCAGGTCTGTATTAGAAAACAAGCGCCATAACGCCTGTTTTAATCAAGCCAGGTTGCACCGCAATGCTTCAACACAAGGCCCGAGCTAAGCGGCAAATTCACGTATAGGAGGGCCACGATCCCTCGTGGCCATCTTCGCGAGGACTTTTGCTACTGACTCATTTATCTGCGTTATCGGGCGGTTAAAAACTTTTCGAATGGGGTTTAACTCCGTGCGGCAAAGGATGCTGGCGGCAGAACGGAAGGGGACGTGCTCGCGCCGGTTGACGAAAAGTCCCCGGCGGCCTATGAATCGAGTTATCCGGTTGATCTATAAATTCTAATCAATCTCTGCCACTGGTAAGGAGTGTGTCAGTATTCTCGTCCTGCGGAAAAAATGGAACCAGAGTCAGGGCATCCGGCATGCGGTAATAGGTCGGGCGTCGGATTCCGGCTTTATGAAAATCTGCCAGAACCGTTTGGACCGCGGCGTTGATATCCGGGGCAATGGCTATGCCCAGATCGCTCCTGTCACGCTCGTTCAGATTGGTGACCAGAATGGCGCGCGCGCCCCGAATCCGGGTCGAAAGCGCGGTCTGGCCGAGGACTTCCGGGCTTTTTCGAAGACCAGCGTATATCTCAGGCATTGTCGGACGCGTCACCCAATGTCGGAACTGTTCGTTGCCCAACCCTTCCGGGCACGGCGCTGCCAGGATGATCCGGCCATGCGGCGCGATGGCCCGCGAGGCATTGAATAAAGCTTTGTGACTTTGAATCCAGTTCGTGGCTGTTCCCGCCGACGCGATGACGAAGTCCGCAACTCGTTCCAGGTCGAGCCTGGCGATTTCTTCCACCCGCCGGCAAGCCGCCCGGTGGGCCAGATCCAGGTCGCCGGCGAACACACCGGCCAGCGTTCCGGAGGGACTCACAACCGTGTTGACAATCCCATCCGGTCGGCAGAGGCGCGCGCCTTCCAGCATTTCCTCGGATACCGGGTTGCCGTCCAGCCTACCGATTTCAACGCCGGGGCGGATCCGGTCCTGTTCCGGATCGAGAGTCAGGCTATGATTGTAGGCGATGGTCGAGCGCGCAGCCAGACCAGGTACAAGCGATTTGCGTCCTCCGCCGAATCCGGCATGATAGTGGTAGGTGGCCGCACCCAGAAGGATCAAGCGGTCAGCATCCAGGGCGCGGCGATTGACATGCACCATGTGACCGCGGCTGGTGCGGGCGACTGCAGCCAGGTTGAGTTCATCATCCGGATCGTGAAAGAAGATACGACCCGCGAACTGTGCCGTGATCTCCGTGCCCAGGATGGCCCGGATTTCGTCCGGGGTGGGGTGCCGGTGAATACCGGAAGCTAGTATGATAAAGAAATCGGCTAGCCGGCAACCGCGCTGTTGCCAGCCGCGGAGCAGGACAGGCAAGACAAGGTTGACGGCTGTCTGGCGGGTGTGATCGGAGACGACCAGGCAGACTGATTCACCCGGAGGGGCGAATCCGAACATGCTCGGCGTTGCGGCCGCAGCCCAGATCGGATGCTCCAATGCTTCCCGAATGGCTGTTTCCGTGAGAGGCACGGCGGAAGAAGGCGAAGCCAGGGTTCCCAGGCATTCGGCTAGGTCCGGGGGAATGGTAAAGGGTAACTGCAAGACAGGCACGAATTGCACCCAAGGGTTTGAGGTTCAGGGAATTCGAGAGATCAGGCACCGAAATCTTCTTGTCTTTACTAACGGGTCCGCGTGGATGAGGTGCTAATTACCATGAATGAACTCTTTCATCATGTCAATATTCCCTATCATTGCTATCGGTGTAATCCGTGGTTAACATCTTCTCCATCGTAAAATATCAACACAACGTTCGCCTCTCCGATAATATCCTTGCTTAATTCCTCATGAATCGTAACTCAGGTTGTCATCCTGAGCGTAGCGAAGGATCTCATGTTTGTTGGCAGACAGATGAGATTTCTCGCTACGCTCGAAATGACAATCTTTGCTTATCCGGGTTTTTTCAGACAACCCCCCCAGTAACACGGGATGCCGAATTTGACATAACAGATTAATATCTAACGTGTTTCTTTTAAGTTTGCACCGCCGGCCGCCGGCGGTGGTTTCGCTGAACACAAACATCCGCTTCCTATTGCGCCCCGCGGCCGATCATGGCCCTGACTATTTTGTCCACTGCCAGGCAATAGGCGGCCTGACGGCAGGAAATATTTTTCTGGCCGGCCAGCTCCCGGACGCACGCATAGGACTTACGCAGGCGGGCGAACAGTCGGTTGTTGACGTCCTCTTCTTCCCAATAAAAACCGGCCCGATTCTGCACCCACTCGAAGTAGGAGACTATCACTCCGCCGGCGTTGGCTAGGATATCGGGCACGACCAGTATTTTTTTGGATTCCAGGATATGATCGGCTTCCGAGGTGGTGGCCCCATTGGCGCCTTCGACTATGAGCCGAGCCTTGATCGAGCCCGCGTTTTCCGCCGTAATGCTGTTTTCCATGGCACACGGTAGGAACACATCGCATGGGTAGGATGTTAAATCTGCCAGTGGTTTGCCGCCGGGGAATCCGGCGATGAAGCCGGTCCGGTCGCGATGCTCGATCATTGCTGGAATGTCCAGTCCCGTTGGGTTATGGATAGCGCCCGAGATGTCGCTCACCGCCACGACCTTGATGCCGCGGGTGTGCAGATCGAGAGCGGCATGGGCACCGACATTGCCGAAACCCTGAATCACTACTGAATAATCATGCATACCGAGTTCTTGGACTGCTTCCAGCATTACGCAGACGACGCCGCGGCCGGTGGCTTCTTTGCGGCCCAGCGATCCGCCTAGCGCAATCGGTTTGCCCGTGACCACACCATAGGCGGAGGCGCGATGCTTGCGATATTCGTCAAAAATCCAGGCCATTTCCCGGGCGCTGGTGCCCATGTCCGGGGCCAGGATGTCGATGTCGGGTCCGATATCGTTGATAAGTCCGAAGGTATACTTGCGGACCAAACGTTCCAGTTCGGTGGGGGTCAAGGTCTTGGGGTCTAAGGTTATGCCGCCCTTGGCGCCGCCATAGGGCATATCCGCCAGCGCAGTTTTCAAGCTCATCCAGAGGGCCAGAGCCTTGACTTCCTCCAAGTCGACTTGTGGGTGGAATCGGACGCCGCCCTTGTAAGGTCCCAGCACATCGCTGTGCTGGACGCGATAACAATGAAAAACCTGAAGCGAGCCAGTATCGAGCTGGATGGTGGCGCGGAAGCTGATGACCTTATCCGAGGTGGTCATGCGCTCCATAATTCGCATGCCCGGATAGCGTTTCTCCAAGGCGAGCAGCTCAGCTGTTTTGCGGACCAAGTCAACGGCGTTGTCAAAAACTGAATTCATTTTTTTGCTCCTTTGATTACCAATAAAATCTGATAGCATTACCTCTAGTCCAGTACAAGTAAAATATCTATTTCCTGGATATTATTTTTAGATTACAGTGACCGAGCGTCGCGGGCGCGGGTCATTATGCGATTTGCCGAAGGATGAAAATCCGATGACTATCCCGGAATTTCAGAGCAAGATTGAGCAGGCGAGCCAGCCTTCGGTCCGCCGGTTCCATACGCTCATGGCGCGCCGGATCAAGACCATCCTGATGGTGTCCAGCCGCTACGAGGCGTTCAGCCTCGAATGGGACGGCAGCCTGACGGAGGATATTTACGGGACCTATTCGCTGCTGCATCTCCAGAATGTGCCCGTGCTGACCACGGTAACTTCCGCCGCAGAAGCGCTGGATGCGCTCCGCCGCGAGAAATATGACCTGGTATTGGTATCCTCGAATCTGGCGGATATGAGCATCGCGGAGTTCGGGCAGGCGGTTAAGAACGCACACCCCGGCATGCCGGTGGTCATGCTGATTTTTGCAATCGGCGGCGTACCGGGTGCCCAACATGCCAACGCCTACCAAGGCGTTGATTATGTGTTTTCATGGCAAGGTAGCGCCAAGGTTCTGCTTTCCATCATTAAACTGCTCGAGGACGCTCTCAATATCGACCGCGATCTAACGATCGTGCGCATAGGTGTAATCCTGGTCATAGAGGATTCGATCAAGCAGTATTCATTTTTTCTACCATACCTATATGCCACTCTCATGAAGCAAGCGTTTTCACGAGTGCCGTATGGCGTGGATGAAAACGAGCGTCAACTGCGCACGCGCACACGCCCCAAGGTGCTTTTGGCCCGTACTTTTGAGGAGGCCGGACGCCTGGCGACCCGTTATCAACCTTTCCTGCACGGCGTGATTTCTGATTTGCGGGTTGCTGCGGAAGAACGCAATGGGCGACAGGTTGGCCAGGATTTCCTGTGTTGCTTGAAGGAGACCATTCCGGGCCTACCGATCCTGCTGATGTCGGCGGGCGAAGCGGCGCCCGAGGTGGCCCGCAGGCTGGGAATCGAATTTGTCGATAAAAAGTCACCGCTGTTTGTGCGAGGTTTGGAGGAGTTCTGCGTGGATGGACTGGGGTTCGGTGATTTTGTGTTCCGGGACCAGCGCGGCCGCGCCATCCGACGCGCCCGCAGCCTGCGGGAATTCGAGGATGCCCTGCGCACGGTGCCGGAGGAGTCAATTGAATTTCACAGCCGACGCAACCAGTTTTCGCACTGGTTGTTGGCCCAGGGCGAACCCGCCCTGGCCGAGTTGATCCATCCACTGCAGCTGCCGGACTTCAAAACACCGGCGGATATGCGGAGCTTTCTATGCCAATCGATCGCAAGCGCGCGGCGTGAAAAGCACCGGGGAATCGTATCGGACTTCCGTCCCGATGACTTCGAACCGGACTACCTTTTTCTAATGACGGGGCGGGGCAGTCTGGGCGGCAAGGCCCGTGGCCTGGCCTTCATGTCGCAGTTGCTCACGCGCCAATTTCCGGGCAACCGGTTGGGCGGATTCGAAGTGCGCTTCCCGCATACTCTGGTGATCACCAGCGATTCCTTCGATCAGTTCATGACCGGCAACAACTTGTACAGCTTTGCCTTCGAATGCCGGGATGACGATCTGCTGCGCGATAGGTTTTTCCGGGCACGGCTTCCGGAGGAATTATGCCTCAAGCTGCGGGCCTATATCGAGCGGGTGGTCGTGCCCCTGGCGGTTCGATCCTCCAGCTATCTGGAAGATTCCTCCAGCCAGCCGTTTGCCGGATTGTACGAAACCTGCATGCTTCCCAATATCGCGGACAATGCCGATCTGCGCTTTGAACAGCTTTGCCGGGCTGTGAAGCTGGTTTATGCCTCCGCCTACACGCTGTCCATCAAGGCCTATTTTCAGACCCTCAACTTGAACATGGATGAGGAGAAAATGGCGGTGATCGTGCAGGAACTGGTCGGCCGCCGCTACGGCAACCTTTTTTATCCGGCGATCTCCGGAGTGGCCCAGTCTTTTAATTATTATCCATTTGCGCGCATGACGGCGGATGACGGCGTGGCGGCGGTGGCGCTCGGGTTCGGGAAAATGGTGGTCGAAGGCGGTAAGGTGTTCCGATTTTGCCCCAAGCACCCCAATATACTGCCGCAAGCCTACACGCCCCGGGACTTCCTGCAAATTACTCAGAAGCAGTTTTATGCCCTGGACCTTGCCCGAGCGGAATTGGATTGGAGCTTCGGCAAGGGCTCGAACCTGAGCCTCTACGAACTGGACCAAGCCGAGCGGGACATGACCCTGCATCCCGTAGCCAGCGTTATTTCCGCTGGTGACGACTTGATCGTGGACGACCTGGCCGAGAAAGGAGTGCGCGTGATCACCTTTGCGCCCTTGCTTAAAAGGCGCTTGTTTCCGCTCAGCGATATCCTGAGCGATCTGCTCAAGGCCGGCAAGGAAAACCTGGGGACGGATGTGGAACTTGAATTTGCAACCAATATCGATTACCATCCGCAAACGAAGCCGGAGTTTTACCTGCTTCAGATTCGCCCGATGGTTGCATCCCGCGAGGGGGTGGCGCTGAAGATCGCAGCGCTTGATCAGCAACAAGCGTTATGCGCCAGCGGGCAGGTCATGGGCAGCGGGGTGGCGGAAAATATCCGCGACATAGTGTATTGTCATCCGGACCGGTTTGATTTTTCGCGGACTTGTCAAATCGCCGAAACGGTGGGGCGAATAAATCAGGCACTGTTGAATCAACGGCGTCGATATGTGCTGATTGGGCCGGGCCGCTGGGGCACTGGCCTGCCTGCGCTGGGAGTGCCGGTGAACTGGCAGCAGGTGGCGGGAGCGGCTGTGATTGTGGAAACGGCGGCTCCGGGCCGGGCCGTGGATCCGTCACAAGGGGCGCATTTTTTTCACAATCTGGCGGCGTCGGGTATCGGATATTTTTCGGTTCTCAACAACGATGCCAAAAACTTTGTGCGCTGGGAGGCGTTGGAACGATTCCCGGCCTTTGGTGGGGATGAGCTGGTCAGGCATGTGCGCCTGGAAAGGCCGCTCTTAGTCTGCATGGATGCCCGGAATCGCCGTGGCCTGATCGTTCCGGAATAGGGGACAGCTGATCATTCATGAATTCCAATCGTCAGCCTAAAAATTCTAACTCTGCTGTCATCCGCGCACGCCTGGTCCAGATGCGCGTCATTCCAGGTCAGCCGCGGGTTAATATGGAGACCATGCTGGCTGCAATCGAGTTGGCCCGCCTGGACCGGGCCGACCTGATAATCTTCCCGGAGATGGCCATTCCCGGCTACCTGATCGGCGACGCTTGGGAACGGAACGCATTCCTACGCGAGTGTGCAGCGTGCGGCGAGTGGATCCGGGATGCGGCGGATGGCCTGGTGGTTGTGTACGGTAACGTGGCCATGGACTGGGCCAAGTGCAACGAAGATGGTCGAGTCCGGAAATACAACGCCTTGTTCGTAGCGGAAAACCGGAAGTTTATCGGGCCGCAAAACGGGACCTATCCGTTCGTAATCAAGACCCTGCAGGCGAATTGCAGATCTATTGAAGAAGGTCGTTATTTCTGCGATTTGCGCAAGCTGGCCCATGAATCCGGGCAACCGCTGGAACAGCTGATTACGCCGGTTGTAACTGATCGCTGGAAGCTGGGTTGTGTGCTATGCGAGGATGCCTGGGATGAGGGCCACGATATGGCGCCCCTGCGCCTGTTGGCGGCGCAATCCGTTGATTTATTGATCAGTATTAGTTCTGCGCCCTATGCCTTCAATAAAAGCCGCAAGCGTACGGAGAAATTTTCGGCGCATGCCTCTGCATTGCGAAAACCCCTGGTTTATGTAAACAATGTCGGTATCCAAAACGACGGCAAATCGATCTTCACGTTCGATGGCTCGTCCTGTGTTTACGACGCCGCCGGCTGCCGGATCGCCGCTCTGCCGACCTTCGAGCCCGGCGTTTTGACGCAGGATATTTTGCCCGCCGGCGCCGGTGTCGGCGCCGGCGTCGGAATGCCGATGGAATTAAACGCAGAGGGCATTAGCGAGATTGGCCGGGCATTGCTCTACGGCATCCGTGAGTTTCTAGACCAACACGCCATCCGCCGGGTGGTTGTCGGGGTTTCCGGCGGAATCGATTCCGCCGTGGTGGCAGCCTTATTCAGTCCGGCGTTGGAGCGGGGTTGCCTACTTTTGGTGAACCTGCCTGGTCCGTTCACATCGCCAACGACCGTTGCCCTGGCCCGCCGGCTGGCCGGGAACCTGGGCTGTTTTTACACGGAAATACCCATTGCCGCCAGCGTGGAGTTGACCAGGACACAGCTTGGCAACTTGGAGATTTCCACGCCGGATGGCAGTTTGAAAGAATGCCTGTGCCTGACTGATGCCATGCTGGAAAATGTGCAGGCTCGGGACCGGTCGGCGCGCGTATTGGCCGCGCTGGCCGCCGCTTTCGGCGGAGTTTTTACCTGCAACGCCAACAAGGCGGAAACCACGGTGGGATATTCGACCATGTATGGAGACCTGACCGGATTTATGGCGCCAATCGGTGATTTGTGGAAAGGCGAGGTTTACTGTCTGGGCCGCTATCTCAATGGACAGTTATTTGGGCGTGAAGTAATTCCGGAGGGATGTTTTCAGGTGACGCCGTCGGCTGAACTTAGTCCGGAGCAGAATGTCGATGCGGGCCAGGGGGATCCGCTGGTTTATCCTTACCATGACCGGCTGTTCGCGTCCTGGATCGAAGACTGGCAGCGGACCAGTCCGGAAGAAATCCTGGAATGGTATCTGGCGGGCAACTTGGAAAAACGTCTGGGATACGCAGGGAGCGTGGCGAACATCTTTGCGGATCCGCGCGCCTTTGTGGCCGACCTGGAACGCTGGTGGTGTCAATACCAGGGGATGGGGGTGGTCAAGCGCATGCAGGCTCCGCCAATCCTGTCCGTGCAAAGGCGTACATTCGGACTCGATCAGCGTGAATCGCAGATGATGCCCTGGTTCAGCCGGCGTTACCAGGAATTGAAAGCCGGGCTATTGCGGAACAAGTTCCCGGATTAACCGGTGAAAATCTGTGTCATCATGTTGTATTCCCGCTCTATGAGCGGATCCGGATCTGCAATGTCTGAAATTACTTGTGCTCACAGAGCGCTGCTATAAAAAGGAAAATTATTTCACGGTTTTGACTCCTGGCTGGCGGTTCCGGAATTGGGAATGCCGTTATGTCGTGCAATTGCCGTTTTTTATGATTTACTAGGCGGCAGTTTTTACATATTCTCCTCACTGACGCTTCGAATATTAATCAGGCAATAAGGATAAATCACATGTCAAAAGATGTTCGTACAGAGCCGGCGGCAAGAGAGCATTCCGCCGATCATGGAACGGCCACCTCTGAAGATTCCGATTTTATTTCGTTGCGCGACATCCTGGTAATGATTCTTCGGCACCGCTGGTCTGTCGCAATTTTCGTCGTGCTGGTGACCCTTGCGGCGGGGATTTTTTTTATCTGCCAGCCGCGGGCATACGAGGCTGAAGGATACATCCAGGTGATTGCGCCGGTCTCGATCGAAGGCCGGGTGGACCAGACGCTGTATGAAACGATGATTGCTTCCCACCTCCATCGGCTACCATCTGCCTTTATAGCCAAAAACGTGGCCACGGTTCTAAAGGCCGAAGGTATTGAAACCACGGCTTTGGATTTGAGCAGGCGAATGAAGATCACTCGTCCTCCGAAAACCGACCTGATTCGTCTTCAGATCGCCGATAAATCGCCGGACAGTGCCCTGGCCATTATCCGCCACTGGATCGAGCTCTACCAGGAGAGCATTCAAAACAATAATGTCCGCACGACCTTATCCCAAGTGCGCCTGCTTTTAAAAATAGCCCAGTCCGATACCATGGAAAAACAGGCCGCGGTTGATCAACTGAAGGCCCGGGCGCTCCAGACGGCCTCGTTGATCACAGTGTCGCGTGCCGTTGATGACCGCCAGCTGTGGAATGACTTGAGCCAGAAGGCGGCACCCGATGCGGAATATCTTAAAAAGTTGGCGGATGTCCATATCAAGGGGCAGGAACCGAGCGCGGAATATATCAATTTGAAACACATGCTTGTTAACGCCGAACAGCTTTTATCGGTTGTTCAGGCCCGGCGTAATTTTTACCGGAATGTCGAACGGCTGCTCGAAGAACGCTCCGATATAAATACTAACAAGCAGCTTAAGCCAGCTAAGCCATCCGTTGACGATAGCAAGGAAGACGAGGCTGAGCTCTACGTGCAAACCATCCTTAAGAGCATGGAAATCGTGCAATTCGGTGAACCGGGCCTGATCTTCAGCGGGCGCGGTGTATTGAAAAAAACCGCACTGGTGTTTGTGGGCGCCCTGGTCTTGGCTTGCCTGGTCGCTTACTTTGAGGAATGGGGCCGGGGGCTGCTCTCGTCATGAAGCCGGGCCTTACGTCCACTCCCATTCCCGATCTGCTGCTTTTGGAGATCGGTGGTTACGAGGACCAGCGCGGATTTTTTATGGAATCCTGGAACAAACGGGATTTTGCCGCAGCCGGAATCACGGCGGAATTTGTTCAGGAAAATCATTCCCGGTCGGGTCGGGGCGTCCTGCGAGGCATGCATTACCAGAACATGTCCGCACCCATGATCAAGCTGGTGCGTTGTACGGTGGGCGTGGTTTACGATGTGGTCGTTGATTTGCGCGTCGGCTCTCCGGCGTTCGGGCGCTGGTTCGGCGTCGAGCTTTCCGCCGAAAACAAGCGGCAGATCTATGTGCCGGTTGGGTTTGCGCATGGTTTTGCCGTGCTGAGCGAGGCGGCTGAGATCCAGTATCGGCAAACCAATTACTACTCTCCTCAATCGGAAGTAACCCTGGCTTGGAACGATCCGCAGATAGGCATTCAATGGCCGATCCGTGATCCGCTGCTATCGGGCCGGGATGCGCAGGGCATCAGCCTGCAAAAATATTTGCAGGCACCAGATTTCAGCTATGCGACCTGATTAATATAAAATGGTTTTGACGTCCAGTTAACTATTTTGCGTCAATTCCTCATTCCTCCTCCACCACGCAGGACTTATCTTCTCTGCCTTGAATCACACACTTGCGTGGTTGGCGGCGTTTCGCATGATCTCCGATTAATGCTAAAAATTAAATCTCCGGGTTTTGGGGTTATCAATCCGTCTACTGTGCAGATTTGCAGCAAGCCATCGGGCTTCATCACGCACAGGAGAAACACAGCGTCACCGTTCTGAGCCTGGAAGTTTTGGTAGTCAAATTCCTTTGTTAGTCTGGTCTTATTGACTTTGGGGTGGCATTTCATCAGCTCGCTCAGTTTGGTAAAGGTCAACTCTTTGTGAAAGAGCAAGCGGCCGCGATGCTCCGCTGAGACTATTTCGTGACGGCCCTCCTTGCCGGGTGTAAAAGAAAGCTGATATACCTCTTGACGCCCGAAATCCTCGATATATTTCAGGCAGGCAAGGGAATTGACTTCATTATTGGAAGTGATGGCCAATATCCTGCTCAGGCCGGAGAAATCGATTTCCTCGCGCGTCTGTCGAGCTAACGCACTGCCATAAAAACAGGCCAGCCCCTCCATGCGCGCCTGCCGGATATTTTCCCGATCCGTGTCGATGAGGAAAACCGGGCAGCCTTCACTTTTGAGGGTATTAGCCAAACTCCGTCCCCAAGAATGTGCGCCCGCAAAAAGAATTCCTTGCGGATTGACATGGATGAGCCGCAAGCGTCGTGCAATAGGTGTAGCGCTTAATCCGTAAAGCAGAACTGTGACGAACACCAGCAGAAAGGTGACGGAGACCATCTTGATCGCATTCGGATAACCGGCGGCCACAAGGTTCAATGCAAATACGGAAGCAATCGCTGCGGCGACAACGCCACGTGGCGCCATGCAAGAGAGTAAGCATCGTTCCCGCCAAGTGAGGGTGGATCCCCAAGTGGACGCCAACACCGATGCCGGCCGCGCTACGAGCATCATCACCGCTACGAACGCAAAACTTTCCCAGCCCAGATCGAGCAAGTCGTCCAGTCGGAGCTGGGATGCCAGGATAATGAACAAAAAGGCAATCAGCAGAACGCGGAGTGTTTCCTTAAACTCAATGATATGGCGAATAGACACCCATTTCTGGTTCGCCAGGACGATTCCCATTACGGTCACCGAGAGGAGGCCGGATTCCTCTCGCAGTACATTTGAGGCAGCAAATGCTCCAAACATCAGCATCAAGGAAACGGGGTTGTGGAGGAAGTCGGGAATCCAGAACTTTGCTAAGGATAGAATTACAATTCCCGCTGCCGCGCATCCGAAGGCGACACCGACGACAAGTGTCAACCCGAAATCGATAGCAGCGTCACCGATGCCTACCTGAATTATTCCGGCCTGGAGCACGGTGAAGACCAGTACGGCCAGCATAGCACCCAGTGGGTCAATGATTATGCCTTCCCACTTCAAGAGTGCGCCAACTTTTCCCCGCAGACGAAGATGCTGCAAAATAGGACCTATAACGGTGGGCCCAGTCACTACCAAAATTGAACCGAGTAATGTGGCAACCGGCCATCGAAACCCCAGCAGATAGTGGGCAGCAACCGCGCCGATTACCCATGAAATCGTCACGCCAACGGTCGTGAGAAGCAAGAGAACACCACCGATATTGTGAAGCTCGCGAATCTTCAGGTTCAATCCGCCTTCGTACAAGATTACCGCAACGGAAAGCGAAACGACCGGCAACAAGAGGTTGCCAGTGATTATATCCGGTTGCAGCATGCCGCTAACGGGTCCTGCAATAATCCCGGTGACCAGCAAGATAAGGATGGAAGGCAGGCGGGTCCGCCAGGCGACCCACTGAGCCGAAACGCCCAGGATCATAATCCCGGCTAATTGGAGTAGAACTCCGTGAGACAAGCCCGTAACCTCCGTTTAAATACTCTCTGCCGAAATTGCTGTTATGACGCAGTTTGCTACGGACAACAATACCGAGTCCCATCTTTCAGCGATTGATGCTATGGGCAAAAGTATGGAATCCATTCTTTCCAATGGTTCGCCAGAATGCAAAATCGATGCAACAAGGGTAGCCAGGGTGATTGCGGACAGGAAAAATCAATTCCAAACAAACAACAGAATGTTGCAAGTCATTGATTGTTAAGGGGTGGAGCAGAGGGGATTCGAACCCCTGACCCCCACGTTGCGAACGTGATGCTCTACCAACTGAGCTACTGCCCCATTTAACCCCTGAATATTGATCCAGCTCGGCGGAAAATTCAGGTAATAACATCCGACCAAAGTCCAGAGGAAACCTAAACACCAGATGTCAGCGCAGGCATTCTGGCAGCACCCAAGACTTGTTCGGTCAATTATTGCTTGGTCGGCACGGTGATGGCATTGGCAGCTTCCTGTTGTTTGGCCAGCAGCTTCTGTGTTTTCTTCTGTTTCTTTTCCTTGGTAGAAAGCTTTGGCTTGTTCTTGTTTCCGGCATTGCCCCTGTCCATCGAATGTCCCATATAGTCCTCCGTCTAAAAATAGTTAATACATGCCGGAATTATGGTTAACGGACGGAGTTCTGTCAAATATTTTAATCAGGTGCGCGATTGCAGATTATGCAGCACGGTGATCGCCAGACCGGAAAGAATCAGCAGACTGCCTCCGATCATGAAGCCGTTGATGTGCTCCCCCAGCAGTAGGCAGGCCAGCAGGGAAGCCAGCACCGGCTTGAGAAAAAAAGGCATGGAAGTTTGGAATAGGGTGCCGCGGCTCAGCCCGTAGTAATACAGTGCGTAAGCCAGGGTTGTGCCCGCCAGGGCCACGTATAAAACGGGAGCCCAGGCGGAAATAAGTCCGCCGACGCCGTGCTGTGCGATGCTGATTGCGGCCAATGGCAGAACCAGCAGGCTGCCGCTCAAGGCGGTGGCTCCCATCAACAGAAACACGCCGTAGCGGCCAATGACCCGCCTGGAAAAACATATATTGACTGCAAAACATAACGCTGCCACAACCATGATGCTCAACCCGGCCAGGGATTTCAGGCTGAAGGATCCGGATTCCCAGGCGAAGCATGTGATTCCGGCCACGCCTAGAATCAGTGCAGCTAGTTTTCGCGCGTCTAAGGGTTCGTTATTGATGTAGCGGGCGAAAAGCACCACGAAAACCGGGTTAGCGCTGAACACGATGGCGCAAGATGAGGCCTTGTCAAAAATAATAATTGCCAGATGAAAAAGAGAAATCGCAATCGCCACGCCCAACAGTCCCATCATGGCAAACACGCCCAGGTCGCGTCGCGTCAGGGGTTTATGCCGCCGGCGCAGACCGGACAAGGCCAGTCCGAGTAAAATTATTCCGGTGAAAAAAAATCGGATGCATACCATCTGAAACGGCGGGACGCGGGCCCCGATGATCTTGGAGAAGACTTCAACGGTGCTGAAAAGGCCAACCCCGGCAAGCAGCGCCAGCCATCCGGAGAGATTAGGTTGGCTCATGCCGGATTCTTGTAAGCGGCCTCGATTTTGGCGGCGACGTCTTTATAACCGATATCCACTTGGTAAATTTCCTTAAAATACAGGTCGGCGGCCTCCTTGATCTTGCCCATACTTTCCAGGATGCTGCCCAGTTCGTAGAAAATATCTTTTTTGAGTTCGTTCATCGTGGGCAATTCCGTTGCCGCCTTTTCCAGCTGTTCGCGGGCCATATCGAACTGTTGTTTGCTTCGGAAACAACGGCCCATGTAATACAGGGCTCGGATCCGATGCCGGGGATAACGCTGAGCTATCTGGAACTGCTGGGTGGCCTCGTTTATCTGATTGGCTTCGTAGAGCAGGATGCCGTAATCGAGGCGCAGCGAAAGATCATTCGGATAGCGCTCCACGCGCAGCTTGGTATCCTTGAATATGAATGCCTGTTTTTCGGCCTGCTTGGCCGCCACGCCATCCAGGTCGCCGTTGTTTCGCAGTTCTTTGATTTCACTGTCGAATTGCGTTATGCGGACTTCGGTCAGGGCTTGGTCGAGTTGGGCGTCGTCGATACCGGCAACGCGGCGGGATTCCTGAATCGCTCGGATCGCATCGTCAAAGCGGTTGGCCTCGACATATAGATTGGCCAGATTACGGCGATGGTTGACGTTTTCCGGCTCGCGCTTAACTTTGTCCACCGCACTGAGGATCAGGGATTCCAGGCTCAATTCGTCCCGTACGGCCTTGGATTCCTGTTCCAAGTTCGCGGCTTCCTTGATGTCCTTGATAACGCTGCGATAAGACCCGCCTTCCTTGGCGGCCTCCGTCCAGCCGCCCTTGAGCATGCTGTCGCGTGCCATGGCATCCTTGTAAGCTTTCATAGCCTGAGAGTCATGGGGACGCAGGTCAACCACGGCTTCAAAGCATTCCCGGGCCGCATCTGTCTGGTTGGTGGCCGTGTACAGGTTGCCGAGCTGGATGATCAGATCTGATCGAGTACTGTAAAATTCGCGGGCTACGTTCAGTGTCTGAATGGCGACTTCCGGCATGTCCGCCGCTGTCGCTGCCTGGCAGAGGAGCTTGATAAAAAGCAGATTCATGGCGTCATTCCGCAAGAGCTCTTCTGCCAGCCGTAACGCGATCAGGGGTTTGCCGGATTTTAACGCCCAATGGCCCTGGATCAGGCGCGGCAGGCCGGTGGCCGTGGATATGGCATGGGTCAGAGAGCCGCCCTTGCTATTCTTGAATTGCCTGACGCCGGCAGTGCGCAGAAATTTTCTGGCCTTAAGGAAACGCGGTTCAATGTTCAGTGCCGCCGTGAACATATCCATGGCATACGGTAAATTGTTCCGCTCCATGGCAATCATGCCTTTTTCGAACAGTTCCCTGGCGCGCTTGGGAATGTTGTTCTCTGTTAATTCGGCCATGGGCAATCTTGCTCCTTTGTTTTTAAGTAACTACTCAGCGAAACCACCGCCGGCGGCCGGCGGTGCAAACTTAAAAGAAACACGTTAGATATTAATCTGTTATGTCAAATTCGGCATCCCGTGTTACTGGGGAGGTTGCCTGAAAAAACCCGGATAAGCAAAGATTGTCATTTCGAGCGTAGCGAGAAATCTCATCTGTCTGCCAACAAACATGAGATCCTTCGCTACGCTCAGGATGGCAGAGTAGTTACGATTTTAATTCGTTTAGGCAACTGCTTGGACAGCTCCCTGGCGCGGAGGATTTCCCCCCAGAGGGGCAGCCTATGGATGCACGCCTCCGAAGATCGCAGGGAAAAACCCTGTGCTAGCTTGGGTTGGGGGCAAAGCCCACGTTACTAAATAATAGATCTCATAGGTCACCACAGCTGGAATAGTAGCCCTTCTCCCACCGTTAAAGCAATCTGAAAATTATGCGATCTTTTTACTTGCGTTTCGGTGTGGGATAGCTTTATCTTGCCCCAATGGATTGGGCGGGGCTAATTCCTTGAGGAGTTTGCCTGCGGAGTTGGATGGTTGAATAGTGTCGCAAAACAATTCTCAAAAGGAAAATCAGAGGAAGCAATTGATAATTGTCAACGGCGCATGCTTTATTAACCCAAGTGAATCGAGGGGGATACTAACCATGAAAACAGGAAAACAATCGTTCGTATGGGTGATTGCAGCAATGCTGTTATCGGCTTCTTTTCTAATGGCTGAAGAGAATCCTCCGGTTGATGTTAAGCAAGCGGCGACAGAAGGATTGCAACCCTATTTAAACAAGATTCCGGCTGATTCACTTGAACAATATGGTTTTATAGAAGGCGATGACTTGGCCGCGGCTGACTTGGGAACGCCTTTTCGACTACATACGCTGACCCCGGCCGCATTGGAAAAATACCGCACAGGCATGGCGGTGGCGTCGATTGTGACCCCGACCACGATGTGGTATTTCCCTGTTTTGGTAGCGGGCCAGGTCCGGGCTGTGCTAGTTGTCGATTGGCTGGATAATAAGTGGCAGGCGGTGTCCTTGGGATATGCCGGGTTGGCCAGGGAATTGGGCGCGCTCAGCGGCCAATGGAAGGCGGCGCAAGGCTATCACCCGATGCTGATCGTGGTTTTCCAGGCCAAGCAGTATTTGTTTACCGTTCCGGAAAAGGACGCCTATAACCTGACCTGTATGTCTGCGGTTAAAGCGCCGGCCGCAGGCCAGTTGTTGGCCACCGCCCTTCCGTTTAACGATTATGCAAACTTGGGGACGGCCGACGCCGTGATCAACCAGCTGAAACCAGTTGTTCAGGACGCTCTCCAGGGATCCAAATAATACCTCAGCTAAATAAGGGAGGCCCGTGATGAAATTCCGATATAATTTACAGAAACATTTTGCAATAACCGCGGCTGTCGTGCTGGCGGCCGCCAGTTCTTGTCTGGCAACCGTCCTGAGCGTGCCTCAATGCTATCAGGAGAAGAATCAGTGGTGCTGGAATGCTGGCGCTCAGATGGTTCTGGCCTTCAAGGGCCATTCATATTCACAAACGGCAATCGCGAATTGGGCCGTTGGCGGACGCAATATAGCGAACTATCTTTACGGTTCCTCTGATGCCAGCATGCACGGCGACGATGAAATCCTTATGCATTTCGGCAGTATTTCCAGTTCGGGATCCGCTGCGGCGCTGTCTTTGAGCGCGCTTAACACAGAAATGGCTAACTCGCGGCCAGTCATGATCCGCTGGGGATGGGATAGCGGCGGCGGGCATATTCTGGTTATCAGGGGGACCTCTGGTAATTCGGTATATGTTAACGATCCCTGGCCCGACAATGGACCGAGTATCAACAGTTATAGCTGGATGTGCCGGGCCGGCGGTCACACGTGGACGCATTCCTTACAATTGAAGGGCGGCAGTTCGAATACTTATTACCAGCGTTATCAATCCTATTACAAACTGGCGGTTCAGCGCTATAACAGCGCCCGTTCTTATCTGGATTGCGCCTACGCCTACAAGGATTATGCGTATGCCCAGTATTATTACTATATGTATAAAGGTGACAGCTCATCGGCCAATGCTGCTTACAATTATTACATGCAAACCGCCCAGTACTATTACAACCTGCATTATTCCTATTGTTCCCAGTATTATCAACATTACTATAACTTGGCGGCCCAGTATTATTACCATGCCAATTCGTATCTAGATGTTGCGTATTTTTATTACAATTATGCGAATGCCAGGTGGTATTATTATATGTATTATAATAACAGCAGTTATGCTGATTATTATTATAATTATTATATGCAATGGGCGCATTACTATTATAATTACTACTATGGGTATTAACCGGAGTTCGGCACGAATGTTATGAAATGACCAACGCCCGCGGAAGCCGGAAGACGGTCTCTGCGGGCGTTGCTGTCTTTTGGCGGGGCGCTGTTATTCCGAACGAAGTGAGGAATCTCTGGTGCTGCCAGGCCGGAGTAGCTGAGGGATAATCAGTGTATGTGGGTAACAGCTAGCTGTAATGACTGGCGGGCCGAGTCGTGGACTTCCCAGCCGCGCGCGATCCGGTAGCCCGGCATCCAGACAAGTTCCCCGCCGCATTCGAAAAGCGGTATGCAGGGGCGCCGGTTGCCGGGCACTTTTCCATCCACAAAGATGTCCTGCACTTTCTTCGATCCGGCCATGCCCAGGGGGGCCATCCGGTCGCCCGCCTGCCAGGAGCGCGCAACCATTCGCCGCCGGCGCCAGGCGGTCACAGACAGAGATGCCCTGGCCGGGTATTGCCCGATGCTGAGCGGCTTGTCCTTGTATATACCGGGGGCCAAAGACGCCTTGATTCGAAGTCCGAGTTGCGGCAACAGGGTTGTGCCGGGAATTCGCAGGGGAACGCGGAAGATTTTCGACGCCGCAATTTCTGCGGTGTCCAGGTGTAGGCACTGGCCTTGCTTGCGCACGATCCATCCGCCGGGCAGTGTCACGCCGCGCCCGCTTGGCCTGGTCATCAACAGGTCATCCATACGCTCCGCAGCGTCAAAATCCAGGCTGTTGGGGTCAAGTCCGCAGGCAACAAGCCATTGACGCAAGACACGCCGCCGCGCAGCTAGGGGATGAGACGCCAGGATCCGACAGTTAAGCGTATTTCCCGAGGCAGATTCCTTGGCACATTCAGACAAGATATTACCAGCCAGCGTATTCAGCCATTCGTTCTCTTTATCGAGGATATCGGCTGTGCGTGCCAATACCTGGCAGATGCGGGGATTAAGCCTGGTTTCCAGGAAGGGGAGCACTTCGTGACGCACTCGATTCCTGAGATAAGCGGCATCGGCATTGCTCAGGTCTTCGCGCCAAGTCAGGCGCCGTCGACGCAGGAACTGGATAATCTCGGCCCGGCTGATATCGCGAAGTGGTCGGATGAGCATCAGGCTGTATCGTCGGGTTGTGAAGGGAATGCCGGCCAGGCCCTGGGCGCCGGCGCCCCGCGCCAACTTGAGTAGAATGGTTTCGGCCTGGTCGTTCGCTGTGTGTGCCGTGGCTATGACATCGCAATGCCGGCGCCGGGCGGCGTCGGCGAAAAAAGCGTAGCGCGCTTCCCGTCCCGCCATTTCCAGGGAAACTCCTTTGCGGCGTGCCAGGCGTGGCACATTCGCGCGGCCTTCAATGAAGCCGACCCCCAGGCGGCGGACAAAACTTCGCACGAAGCGAGCGTCCTGGTCGGCGTCCGCGCCGCGAATCCCGTGGTTCAGGTGGGCCGCAGTGAGCCGGAGTTTCCATGCCGGCGCCAGCTCGTGCAGCAGCGCCAGCAGCGCGATCGAGTCGGCGCCGCCGGAGACGCCGACCAAGATGTGCTGCCCCGGTTGCAACAGCTTGTGCCGGCGAATGGCCGTCTGGATTTTCCTGGTAATCATTGAAGGATGGGCGCCACGGGGTCAGGGTTCGGGAAATCTGCAAGAACAGGCCGGAACAGCGCCTAAGCTATTATGTTTTACCATCTGATCGCAAATATTTTGATATTTATCCGTGTTATCGGCGTAATCTGCGGTTAAAAGGTTTTTAGAATGGGGTCTATTCACAGCTTTTCGCTCTGCTCTGGCTCCAAGCGGCGTATGCCGCCCAAGTATGGGATCAGGGCCTCGGGAAGCGTGACGGAGCCATCGGATTGCTGGCCGTTTTCCAAGATCGCCACCAGCAGCCTGGCCAAGGCGACTCCCGATCCGTTCAAGGTATGCACAAATTCGGTCTTAGCTACTTTATTCCGAAAGCGGATGCCGGCCCGCCGGGCTTGGAAAGACTCGAAATTGCTGCAGGATGATACTTCCAGCCAAGCCTTCTGGCCGGGCGCCCAAAGTTCGATGTCGTAGCACTTGGCGGCTGCGAAACTCAGGTCTCCGCTGCATAGCTCCAGTACCCGGTAAGGAAGTTCCAGACGTTTCAGGACATTTTCGGCGTTGACGACAAGTTTTTCGAGTTCCTCGTAGGAGGTCGCGGGTTCGACGAACTTGACCATTTCCACCTTGTCGAACTGGTGCACCCTGATCAGGCCGCGGGTTTCCCGTCCGGCCGAACCGGCTTCACGGCGGAAACAGGGGGAATAGGCCACCAGGTATACGGGTAGGGGGCGAACAATGATTTCTTCGCGGTAAATGTTGGTGATCGGCACTTCGGCCGTCGGCACCAGGTAGAGGTCATCCGTCGGGATGTAATACATATCCTCCGCCATCTTGGGTAATTGTCCGGTGCCGGTCATGGCGGCTGAGTTGCATACGAAGGGCGTAGATACTTCCAGGTAGCCATGCTCATTGGTGTGCAGATCGATCATAAAGCGGATCAGGGCTCGTTCCAGCCGGGCGCCCAGCCCGACATAAAGCTGGAAACCGGCGCCGGTCATGCGGGTGGCGCGATCGAAATCAAGGATGCCCATGCGCTCCCCGAGTTCCAGGTGGCCCAGGGGCTGGAATGAAAACACGCGTGGTTCGCCCCAAGAACGGATAACGACATTATCGGCTGCCCCGGCGCCGGCTGGCGTGCTGGAGTGGGGCAGGTTGGGAATCAGCAATTGGGCCTGATGCAATTCGGACTCGACCTCCCGCAGGCGCGCATCCAGCCCGGAAATCTGATCGCCGCTGGCTTTAACCGCCTGTTGTCTTTCGACTGTGTCCAGGCCTGCTTTTTTAAGTTTTCCTATTTCCTCGGAGGCAGTGTTGCGTTGGCGCTTGAGTGCTTCGGTGTCCGTGACCAGTCGCCGCCGCTCCTGGTCCAGCCGGATGACGGCGTCGAGCGGTTCGGATTGAAACCCGCGCCGCTTCAATCCGGCGCGGACATCTGCTTCGTGATCACGTATTAGTTTTAGATCTAGCATAAATGGCTCTCCGCTTGTTCATCGAAAGACCGAAGCAAGTATTGCATGAAAAAATCGGATGCGCAAGCTCCCCCGGCAACTTCAGTAGTAATTTACATTAGGCTCCTCGGCATAATTAGTGGGTAACGCATCTGCCATCAATGCTTCAATATGTTGTCGCATAGCTGGTTATGGAGATAAGCATAGCGTAGCGGCTTCGTATCCGAACGAACCCACCGATCACCGACAGAAGATTTACCACGGAGAACACGGAATATACAGGACACTG
>CAZALU010000040.1:0-27604 GCA_964486075.1 uncultured Verrucomicrobiota bacterium | reverse complement strand
AGGCTTCATCCGGCCTTTCAGGAACTCGAAGAATTCCTAATTTGGAACCGTAGTTTTGTGGCGCATAATTCAGCTTAATTAGTACGGCGAAAACTCCATTGTCTGCTACCATACCCTGAAAAGCGTGCCCGGTGCCTGGATGCGCCAATAGATCGTGCCAACCTGCCCGGGCTGATAACCTGTGCCGTTGGTCACCGAACATGTCCCTAAATAACGGGTAAACAGGCAGCGCACCGCGATCCGCCCGCCGCCGCCACCGCCGCCACCGCTACTGCTGTTGCCACCATCCGCACGGATGGATCCAGCGCCGTCCAACGTGTTACAACGAATGTATATCCCGCCGCCCGAGCCGCCACCAGCATAACTTATGCCGTTTGCACCGTTAGCCGAAATGGTTCCATTAATTGTGAAGACGTTGTCCACCGTGATTCGCACCGCACCACCACCAGCACCGCCGGTCGCAGTAGGAGTTCCACCTCCGCCTCCGCTGCCAGGATCGAACGGGTACAGCTCCGATCCGTTGGTGTCACCGCCAAAGGCGCCGACGCCAGTCCCAATTCCGCCTTGACCGCCATAACCACCGCCACCGCCGTAGCCGCTGCTGGCTGCTTTGCCATTTCCCGGCCCATATCCGTGCGTCAAATACCCTGCCCCCCCCGCATACCCCATGCCATCCGCATTGACGGCGGCGCCGGCGGATTCCACCGTAAAGTTAGTGCAAACGATCCAGACCAGATTGCTTGGCAGCCAAAGGCCTGCTTCGTTCGTGGTTGTGGCAGTCTGGATAGCATGCGTGATCCTGCCGTTCGTCCCGGCCACGACAACGTTGCTGGCCGTGAGAATCGTATTAGTGCCATAAAAGGTCACGGTGGCGTTGCTCACCAGCAACGAAGCTACCGTAGCACTGTTGGTCAATCTCACAGTCGTGACGTTGGTGATGGTCACCTCGTCTGCGGGTTGGGGAATATTGTTGGGACTCCAGTTCTGGCCGTCAAACCAGTTGATCGCATCCCCGCCTCCATCCCAGATCACCAACGCCGCATAGCCGGGTAGTAAGACCGTGAACAAAAACAGGATAACTGCAACCCTTGTTTTCATAATATCCCCAGAGTTGAAAACCATGCCTGAATAAAGGGGCCTGGTTCATTTTAGGGTAACACCTGAGTTTTGCGCCGAGTCGGCGCAAAACTCACCCCAAGGGCCGCCATGTGAGTCACGTTCCACGTGCCAACGCGGTCACGTGATGATGGCCGCGTAAAACGCGGCCAAACGGGGTTAAGCACTTCACGTCTTTCGCCAACGGGCAAGGCCCGCTTGGACGAAAGTGAATAGCACGATCATCGTGCAATATTCAGGTAACACTGGTCCGATAAAATCGTCCGCTGTTCCTCCGCAAGTTCAGCATTTGTTTATGCGGGTTGTTGTCCGACAACCCGGGTAGTTTCAATTAACTTATGTTTTGCCCCTCCACCACTCCGCGACCTTGCGACGCGGGTAAAGAGATTGGCTGAAAAAGTGCACTTTCCCAGCCAATCTAGCGCCCCTGCCAGACAAGGCGACAGAAGAGGCAGGCCATAATGCAAGTTGCTACCCGGCATGCTACACTTTCGTCCTTGGAAAAAACCTTATTTCTTTTTCCCGTAGATGCGCCCGCCAACGGTGGCGCCGGCGATTTCCTGCCAATCGCGCACCTTGCGGGTGCGCAGGTTATAGGCATGGACTTCTTCCAGCAGACTGCAATCAACATTTAGCTCACGGCAACGGCCGATCAATGCGCCCAGGTCCTTGGGGAAACATTTCCCCCCGAATCCCCGCTCCGTGGTCACATCCAGGTGGCTCGGTCCGATCCGCTTGTCCAAGGCCACCGCTTTCTTGACATCATCATAATTTACGCCTTCGGCCCGACAGAGATCATAGAACACATTCGCCAGCGACACCTTGGAGGCCAGCATCACGTTGGCCTGATACTTCACTATTTCAGCGGCCGCCGTGCTCATGTGCATGATGGTCGCAGCGGGAAAGCATGTGCGATAGAGATCAATTACCTTCTGGGCCACCCAGTCGTTGTCGGCGCCGATTACGATTCGGTCGGCATTGATAAAATCCTGGAGATAATTGGCTTCGGTCAGGAACTCCGGGTTCATCGCAAACGGCACCTTGGGATAGCGTTTGGCATAACGGCGGGTCGTTCCGGGCGCAACCGTTGATTTAATGACTACGACCTTGCCCTTGCCCGCGATTTTAGGGCACATCCGCGCCATGAGCTCGTCATAGATGGAAAGGTCAATATGCAGGTTTTGCTCGTCATACGGGGTGGGCAGGCAGGTAAAAATAATATCGCTGCCTTTCAAGACTTTGTCCAGTTTGTCCTTCGCTTTGTATTTGTCATAGATCAGGACACGATGCTTGGGTTCAAACCCGCGCTGGCGGTCATACTCCACAAAGCCGTACTCCAGCGAACGCCCTACATAGCCATAACCAATAATACCGATGGTGCTCATAAGTATAATATCCGCACTGAAGTCAGCCGGCATTACGCCGACGGGTTGCCGGCAGCAGGCGGCTGCGGAGTAAAAACGCGCTGGGCCAGTTCGTTGTCCACCATGAAAAGCCCGTTCCCCTCCTTGCCGGCCAGTCGCAAGCGAGTCAGCACATCATTATCGTTGGCCTCTTCCTCAACCTGTTCAGTCACGTACCATTGCAATAACACGGCGGTGGCGTGATCCTTTTCCTTAAGGGCTAATTCCAATAGCTCGTTGATGCATTGGGTGATGAATTGTTCGTGCTTGAGGGTTTGTTCAAACATGTCCAATAATGATTTAAAAGTCGATGGTGGCGCCTTGACCGCCGCCAACGTCACCGCGCCACCCTGGCTGATGACATAGTCATAAAACTTCATGAAATGGAACATTTCTTCATGGTATTGGACCATGAACCAGTTGGCCGCGCCTTTTAACCCCATGGCGGCGGACGCTGCCGACATGGACATATACAGGTAGGCAGAATAAAACTCATTGCTCATCTGGTCGTTCAGCGCGTTAAGCATTTTTTTATTCAACATATAATAACTTCCTTGCGCTTTCTGGGCACGTTTTGTTAGCTGGATTGTACACTTTACACTTACGCCATGCAAAATTAGCACAAACTGCCATGATGGCACTGTCCATACAGTGCCTAACATGGTTAACCATATTTTTACAGATAAACTATGGAATTAGGCCGCAGGATCGGTAACTTCAACTAACGCCCCGGCTGAACCCCCTGGAATGAAAGTCTGCATCGGTCACGGCGGGGCGGCTGTAGGGCGCTTCCTGTATACACGACGCCCAGCAAGCAGAACCCCGGACGCGCTTCACCAATTTTCGCACAAAATTTCGAAATGCGCCTGAGGATGTGCACAGGCTGGGCAAGATTGCGGCGCTTCCTTGCTCTTGTGTATGTAGCCGCAGTTCCGGCAACGCCACATAACTTCCTTGTTTTTCTTGAAGACCGTGCCGGCTTCGACGTTCAGGGACAGCCCCCGGTATCGACGCTCATGCTGGCGCTCGGCATCCTGCAGGGCTTCAAACACTTTCGCAATCGCTTCAAAACCTTCATCTTGCGCAATCTTGGCAAACCCCGGATACATCTCGCTCCACTCGTATAGTTCGCCGGCTGCGGCCGCCTGCAGATTCTGCAATGTCGTGCCTACCACGCCGGACGGAAAAGACGCTTGAATTTCCACCTCGCCACCTTGGAGGAATTTGAATAGGCGATGGGCATGCTCTTTTTCCTGGTTGGCGGTTTCCTCGAAAATGTCCGCAATTTGCTCGAAGCCTTCTTTGCGGGCCCGGCCGGCAAAATAAGTGTATCTATTACGCGCTTGCGATTCCCCGGCAAACGCCGTCAGAATATTACGCTCCGTCTGACTGCCTTTGAATTCCATAATGGTTTCTCCCCTAAAAATAGCAGACATAAAGCCTGCTCTGACTTATGTATAAATTCGGTAAAGCCGGGTTTGCTCCGGCTATCATTTGCGTTTTTCGATGTTCAATCCATTCTTGGTTATAATTATAAATCAACTCTGTTTCATTTTCCGCCTAATCTCATTCCGGAGAGAATTCATCCTTGCCGACACCGCACTCCGGACAAACCCAGTCATCCGGCACTTCCTCAAAAGAGGTCCCGGGCTGCACGCCATTTTCTGGATCCCCCTTGGCAGGATCATAGATATATCCGCAAACATCACACACATAACGTTTCATGCTGATCCTTTCCGGCCGGAATATTGTATCCAGCCATACTCACTTGCTATCAATAAAACACCTTACCTCAGCCGCTATGACCACAATATATTTACGCGTTGAAGACTATATCAAAAACCGGAATGCAATCAACAGTAATTTTATACAGCTTTATTAACCCCGAGCTTATTTGTGAATATCCTGCTTACCGCGTATTGTGGCCAAAACGCGGCGCGGGCGCCGCGCCCACATTGTAAAAGCGCCCATATTAAGCCAATGCTAATTGCTTGAGGTTAACAACTCTGGAGCCTTGCCTCTCTTCCGGAATAAGCATAATATATGCTGCCAGATGCTGAAGAACCATCTGTAAACTCAAAGCCGCAAATAGCTATTCATGAATTCTGTGCCAACCAATGCTGAATTCGACCTGACGATCAATCAACGGGCGCCATGCCGCGTTCCATTTGGCATAACACTCCTGGCAGCCTTGAAAGACCAGGGGATATTTATTCCTTCAGCCTGCGGCGGGCACGGCGTCTGCGGACTGTGTAAGGTCCGCGTGGAGCGCGGGACGACATCGGAACCGACAACGCAAGAGACCCGCCATCTGACAGCTGACGAACTAGGCTGTGGCATGCGCCTGGCCTGCCAGGTGCCGGTGCGCCAGAATCTGACCGTCACGATCCCGGAATCATTTTTTTCAGCCAGGGAATACCGAGCTGAGGTTGCAACCATCCGCGACCTAACGCACGACATTCGGGAGTTGGAACTGCGCCTGATTCAACCGCCCTCCTTGCCCTTCAAAGCCGGCCAATATATCCAGTTTCAAATTCCGCGCTACGAACAGGTCAAGCAAGTATCATTACGCCCCTACTCCATCGCATCCGCACCTTCACGCGCCGACCGGATTGAGCTGCAGATTCGTTATATGCCGCACGGGCTGGGTACAACTTATATTTTCCGCCACCTGAAGCCGCATGATCCGGTTAAATTCAATGGACCGCATGGCGATTTTTGCCTGCGGGATTCTCCGCGAGATGTTCTGCTAATAGCCGGCGGGTCGGGAATGGCGCCCATGAAATCGATCCTCGAGGATATGCGGAAAAAACAGGAACGGCGCATTATCCGTTTTTATTTCGGCGCCGTCAGCAGGCGTGACTTGTTCCTGACCGGGACCATGCGGCAATTGGAATCAGACTTGCCTAATTTTAAGTTTATTCCGGCCCTTGCGCGACCGCTGCCGGGAGACGCATGGACCGGTGAAACCGGACTGATCACGGATGTAATTGACCGGCAGATCCGACCGGAGCGGCCGACCGACGCCTACCTTTGTGGCAGTCCCGGAATGATCGACGCCTGCCTCGGCGTTCTCAACCGCAAGGGCATTCCCGGGGATCGTATTTTTTATGACAAATTCACGAGAGCAACACCGGGGGGAATATAATTCCATGCAAACAGCGAAACTAGAGGACGCACCTACCCACGCGCTGCAGCCGGGAAATATCTCGCGCGAAGGCTTCCTGGGGAACGATTCCCGTTCCCTGGCGGAGATCGTGGCCGCCGATCAGGCCGAAGTCGCGCGCCTCGGGCTCTCGCACCAGCAAATCGCGCAGCGGATGAAAGAATTTCGCGACGCCGGCGAAAAAGGTTTAGGAGACTGGGTCGCCATGCCGCCGCATTGGGAAGTGCGTACAGACGCTGTGCGCGGACAGCTCCCCTGCCCGTTCGAAGACAGTGGATTATATCCGAAAACTATGATCACAGTCCGCAATATACGAAATGGAAGAGAGATCGTATACTCCGACCTGCTGATCCACCTCATTGAACAGCACGGGTTCTACGAAGGGCGCGGTAGCGTATTCCGACTTGAGCCGCAGAGGATCGCGGAAACGCTCATCATTTCTGAGCGCTGGTAAACACCGTGAGATCCGGCATGATCGTCTCTGAAAATACGGCATTATTCGTCGTTACGCCAATTATAACAGCATCCGTCAGGTTGGCACCCGCCAGGTTGGCTTCCGTTAGATTGGCGCCCGTTAAATTAGCACCCGTCAGGTTGGCGCCCCTCAAGTTGGCCCCCGTCAGGTTGGTATCATTGAGAATGGCTTTACTCAGGTTGGCTCCGGACAAGTTGGCATTGCTGAGATTAGCCTCCGTCAAGTCGCTTCCGATCAAGACGGCGTTGACAAGCTTGGCGCTGGATAGATTCGCCTGGTACAGGACCGCATCATCAAGATTGGCCCAGCTCAAATCAGCGCGGCACATCACGGCATTCTGCAAAATAGCTTTCTTCAAATTTGCTTCGCCCAGATCGGCGGACAAAAGAACCGCATTGCTCAAATCGGTTTCATTCAATTTTGCGCCATGTAAATCTTTGTTGAAACTGGTTGCCCTGGCCCTATTTACAGCCTGTTCCCGGCTCAGGGAATCGGCCCGGGTGGGCGCGCTCTTGACAACGGTCTTCCATCGCTTCGATGCTTGCGCCAAAGCGTCAACCGTCCAGATGCTCGCTGTCAGACAGAGCACTATAAACAATTTAATACAAGTCGCACGCAAATCAAACACCTCCCACTCGTTGTTGTTATGAAAAGCAGGCCAACGCCACGCCTTGATCCAGCATCCGCTCTGAAGCAGAGCGATGTGGGCCAAGTTTTCGTAGAACGCGGGACAAAACAGAGACTGTCACGCCAACGGCGTGGCGGGACAGCTACAGTCGTAATTTCGCGAGCAACTTCGCCAATTGTCAATCCTTGACTTCGAGGAAACCCTCGAGTTTCTGCAAGCGAGTCGGATGGCGCAGTTTACGCAACGCTTTGGCTTCAATCTGGCGGATACGCTCACGGGTTACCACAAACATGGTGCCCACTTCCTCAAGCGTACGCGGGCACCCGTCGTCGAGCCCGAAGCGCAACTTGAGAACTTTCTGTTCGCGGTCCGAGAGGGTTTTAATAACTTCCTGCAGACGTTCCCTGAGCAGGCTGAAGGCCGTCATATCCGCAGGGTTTTCAGCCGACTTGTCCTCGATAAAATCACCAAAATACGCGTCGTCTCCGTCCCCCACCGTCGCCTGCAGCGAAATCGGCTGCTGCGACATTTTGAACACTTCCTTGACGCGCTCCACGGGAAGATCGACTTCATTGGCTACTTCTTCGGGGGTCGGTTCGCGGCCAAAGTCCTGTAAAAGCTGTTTCTGCACCCGCACCAGTTTGTTAATGGTTTCAATCATGTGCACGGGGATGCGGATTGTTCGGGCTTGGTCGGCGATCGCCCGAGTCGCCGCCTGGCGGATCCACCATGTGGCATAGGTGCTGAATTTATACCCGCGTTTATACTCAAATTTTTCGACAGCTCGCATTAAACCCGTATTGCCTTCTTGGATGAGATCCAGGAACATCAAGCCGCGGTTCATGTATTTCTTAACGATGCTGATCACCAGGCGCAGGTTAGCCTCGGCCATTTCGGTCCGAGCTTTCTGACCTTTTTTCAGCCATGATTTTAATTCCTGGTATTTCGACTCAAGCACCTCGCCTGTCATCAAAAAATTGACTTCCAAGTCATCCATGCGCTTCTTTTCGGAGCGATACTTGGCCTGGCGCGCGGGAGTTTTCGGGCCACGTCCCGCTTCGAGCCGCCGCAACTGCGCCGCGCAAGCCAGGTACTGCTGGTAGTAGCGATCGACCAATGCCGCGAAATCCTCAATAGCCTTCTGTTTAAAATAGAAAGCATCCACTTGGCGGGAATAGAGACGGAAGAGCTTGTCGTACGACTTCTTGTAACGCAGTGTTTTTTTCTCATTGCCACCACACTGGCGCATCTGGCCAAACAAACGCGCAAGCTGTTTGTGTGTTTGTTGGGTTTTCTTTTTTACTTTTACAAGCACCCGAAAATATTTTTCACGGCTGTCCACCTGCTTGTCCATGATAATCCGGTCAAACCGCTCCTTGCCGGTTTCCAAACGCTCCGCAAGCAAAAAATAGGCCTCCATGGAAAACCCGAACTGCTTGAACAAGGCGCGGGAATTGATCTCAGCCTCCTCAATTCGCTTGCAGATTTCGACTTCCTGACTTCGGGTCAGCAGTGGCACTTGCCCCATTTGATGGAGATAGGTCCGGATGGGATCGTCCATCACGTCGAAGGATTTGGCTTGTTCGGCGCGCTCGTTCTTTTCGGCTTGCTTCTTAAACTGTTCGACGCCAGAAGAATCGATAACCTCGATATCCATCCCTCGCAGCAGCAGAATAAAGCCGTCAATTCCTTCCGGATCGATGAGATTGGTAGGCAAGCTTTCGTTGATGTCATCATGCGTCAGGTAGCCCTGGTCCCGGGCCAGCTTGGTCAACTCCCGTATTTTATCCCGCAGCTCTTCGCTGCTAATTTTGACGCTGATTTGCGAACTTAACCCGTTATCTGCGGGCACCGCTTTCTTAGCATCACGTTTACGACCGGAGGCCGACTGGGAGGCTGGCTTGGCCTCGACAGGAGGCGCGGCAACATTGATGGTCGCATGCCGCTTGGACTTCGAAGTCTTGGCCGGAACGGCCTTGAGGGAAGACGCTTGCTTTTTGGATAATACCTTCTTTTTGGCTTTCGACTTATGAGCTGTCATAGGCACCGGTAAGTGACGATTTACTTCATGATTGAGGGTTCAAGCTGAGGATTCTTTGCCGATTCCATCTCGGCTTAGCGAGCAAATCACTGCAAACATTACTATACACAGGGTATGCACAACAGCAAGCCTATATCATCCGGTAATTCGCATTATGGATGGATTCTCCTGCCACCTTGTGCAGAAGTGCCTAAAGGCCATAATTATAATTTATGGATATCATCCACTTGCCTGCCGGCACACCCTTGGCATACACACGATAAAAGTGAACCGCCACAATCGACCCGCCGACCGCGCATTATCGAATGGGGCAAAATCTTAAATAAAGCCTTTTAAAGGCTTTTTGGCGTATGATTGAGTCCTAATATATTCTAAAACACATCAAAAAATATACAGCGTTTTTATTATGATTTTTTATTTGATGTCCTGTAGTCTATCCTGACATGCGACTCTATGCAAGAGTAAAAACACAGGTTTTCGCTCGCTGGGTTTTCTTTATCCCAAGAATCCGTCATGCCAATCATTTTAGCACGCAAAAAAGTGCCAAATCATTTTCCGGAAAGACAAATAGACGATGAGTGGCGGCGGGGGTTGTAAACTTGTCGCAACCTGTTATGGTACAGGCTGTTGATCAAATCACTGATCCGCGCTTCTTTAAGCGCGGATCAGGAAGTCTGATATTGATACCGTTTTAAGCCTGTAGCACGACAATCTTACCTTGAAATGCAAATATGAATGCAATTCCGTCAGATAGCCAGCTGGAACTTGAGCACATCATCCATGCTCAACGTCTTGCCCGACCCGATCCCATTCATCAAAAATCGCAAAGGCCACCGCTGGATTACCACCCGGGCCGAGCTCGAATTGGGCGATCACTCCACCCGCCGGATTATATAAATGGCCGGCAACCTTGCGTACCGCCTGACGCCCGGCTTCTGGATCCGGGCTGGTCAGAATATGTTGGCGATCGATTTCCCCCCAGAACGTAATCCATCCCTTAACCCGCTGGGCCAAGTCGCCCATATCCATACAGAACAGCTGGGAATTCACAGCATTGACCCCGATTTCGACCAAGTCCTCATATATTTCACTGATGTAACCATCGGAATGCATAAAGGTGAATTTTCCGTGCGCATGGGCCAAGTCGCAATAGTCCTTGTAACAGGGCTTGAACAGCTCGCGCCAGATCGCCGGGGGAATCAGCAGTTGTTGTTGGGAACCCCAGTCGTCCATGAAGCTGATCGCGTCAATATCGGTAGAAACCCAGAACTCCAGCTCCTTGAGGTGAAATTCATGAATGCGCCGAATGATTCCTTGCACGTCATCGCCGGCTTCCATGACATCCATCAGCGCGTTCTGGGCGCCTCTCAGGAATTGGAAGCGTTCCCAGGGCCTGGGACAACAACCGGCCATGCAGAATGTGGCGCTGGCCGCGCAGGACCGGTTGACGGCGGACTGCGCGGCGGCCCGGTCGAAGTCAAGCGTTTCATGGGGCGGCTGAACAGTCTGTTTCCATCTGGCAATATCCTGGAGAATCGGGTTGCGCACTTCCCCATGAACTCCCTCCTGAATATTTTCGAAAACACAACCCCATGGATCCACATACTCGCCAACCTTAAACCACTCACCTCTCTCGCGCGCTGCGGGTTTATACACGGTGGGCACTCCGCCGAAATCCGATGGAAAACGGCGGCACAGTTCCTCGATTTCTTGCGGGTAACGCTCGCTGGCCCAGGGCAGGACCCACAGTTGCCGGGGCACCCGGTCAGGATTTTGGAAAGTCAGGCAGCGTTTTACCCGTTCTCGCGATGACTGGGTTGGAGGCATGGTCACACAAGGAGAGGAAGAAAGGGTTCAGGCAATCGGACCGGCAGAATTCTGCGATTGTTTATTTTTTCTTTGGATGGCACCAACAATGATTAACGCAAGACCAAAACCGCTCACTATTCCGGCGCCTGCGGAGACATAGGATTCACGCTCTGCAATGTGCAGCCATATTCTCCCATAACTATCATGGAAATCCACCCCTCCACACATTGCCGGAGCAATAAACCCAAACAACTAAACGCCAAGGACACAAAACACAAATCCTCACAGCATCATCTGATTCATTGTTTTCTCTGAATAGATTCTTGTTCTCTTGCCTGAACCCTGCATCCTTCAGGTGAGTGCCGTATCTTCCGATGCCATGGCATGACCACCTGAACAACACTACCCGGGCTTACCGGCGTCGGGCGTCGGGGCTGGCGCGGCCGACGGCGACGCATTCTGCTGCGCCGTTTTCGAAGACTTAGTAAACTCGAACCCGATCTTTCCTTCCTGGTTCACCAGAAACGCCTTGAAGGGACGGTTTTTACGGGAAATGAATTTCGTCAGCAAATCGGTTTTACCCGTAGCCAACAGCTTGGTCATCTGCGCACGGTCGACGATCTGCTGCAGGATGACGGTCCCGGAATGGAAGCGGCAGGAGGGCGCAGGGCCGGTCGATTTCTCGCAGACGTAATAGCGTCCGTTTTCAAACACGCGCGCACCACAGGCCGGACAGGTTCCCAACGATTCGCAGCCTGTAAAATCCACCACCGCTCCCGCATCCGCAGCGTTACCCTGTCCGAAATCAAATTCGATTTTGAATTCCGGCGTCATGATCACTTTAGCTGCAAAAGGCTTGCCTTTGCTGCTGCGAAAATGTTCCAGGGGACCCACGCTGCGAGTGGCGATCAGGGTTTCCATTTCTTCCAGTTCAAACTGGCGGCCGGCCAGGGTCTTCCACGCCGCGAAGTCACAAGCCAGGCATTGGAATTTTTTGTAATTGGCCTGGATATTACCCCCGCATTTCGGGCAGGGCGTTTTCAGTTCACCAAACGTGCCGGGCACAGTATCGTGTTCATAACGCTTGGCCTTTTCGACGATTCGGCGGGTCATGGCCACTATTTCCGACATGAACTCGGGGCGCTGCAGATGGTTCAACTCCATTTGTTTGAGTTTGAATTCCCAAACACCGGTCAATTCAGGCGAGCATAATTCGGGAATTTCCAGCCCGCGCAGGAGCGTCATCAGTGAAAACGCCTTGGCTGTGGGATGCAATTCGCGCTGACGGCGTACGATATACACCTCATAAATCAAGCCCTCGATGATCGAGGCGCGCGTGGCCGGAGTGCCCAGACCCTTGGTGCTCATGGCTTCGCGTAACTCTTCATCCCCCACCAGCTTACCGGCCCCTTCCATGGCCGAAAGCAGGGTCGCTTCCGTGAAGCGTGCGGGCGGCTTGGTCTGCTCCGTCACCAAGTCGATGGCGGTCGTCTGAACGGTTTCAGAGGGTTGGACCGGCACCAGACGGGGTGCCTCGTCAACCTTAGCTTCCTTGCCATACACTGCCATCCAGCCCGGGTTGACCAGGACCTTGCCTTCGCTCTTGAACGGGTCCTTTTCCACACGGGTAATGCGAGTAGTAACCTGGAATTCGGCAGCCGGATAAAACACTGCCAGGAACCGACGGGTCACCAGATCATAAATCTTACGTTCATCGTCGTGCAAAAGCTTGGGCAACACCGCCGTGGGAATGATGGCGAAGTGATCGGAAATTTTGGCGTTGTTGAAAATACGCTTGTTGGGCCGCACCCAGCCCTGCTGCAGGATCTGAGTCACCAGCGGCCCCATGCCGGCGGTCGCGAGCGCCTTGAGAGTTTTAATGACCGTCGCAATATAATCTTCCGGCAAGGCCCGCGCATCGGTCCGGGGATAGGTCAGCACCTTATGGCGCTCGTAAAGCGCCTGGGCCAGCTGCAAAGTGCGCCGGGCTGAAAAGCCGAAGCGCCCGTTGGCCTCGCGCTGCAGGCTTGTCAGATCAAAGAGCAGCGGGGAAAGCTGGCTGGTGGGCTTGCTTTCCTCGGTTACCACGCCGGGCTTGCCCAGGCAGCGCTCACGGATGGCCTCGGCCGGGGACTGGTCCCAGAGGCGCTCGGGCTTCAAGTCGCCGTCCCCGTTCTTCTCCTTGGCGAAGGCCTCGTCGAACCAGCGGCCCTGATATTCACCGGCGGCAGCCTGGAAGGTGGCGCGCACCTCCCAAAAATCGCGCGGCACGAACTTGCGGATCAACTCCTCGCGCTCGACGATAATGGCCAAGGTGGGCGTCTGGACGCGGCCCACGGTGGTGAGATGGAATCCGCCCAGCTTGGAATTGAATGCGGTCATAGCGCGGGTGCCATTGATGCCGACCAGCCAGTCGGCCTCGGAGCGGCAAACCGCCGCCGCCGCCAGTGGCTTCATCGCGTCATCTTCCCGCAGGGTTTCGAATCCATCCCGAATAGCGCCGGCGGTCATGGATTGCAGCCAGAGACGACGGATCGGCTTGGACGTCCGCGCATATTGGACGATATAGCGGAAAATCAGCTCGCCTTCCCGCCCGGCGTCGCAGGCATTGATCAACGCGGTTACATCACTGCGGCGGATCAGTCGCAACAACAGTTTCAAGCGGGACTCGTTTTTAACGATCGCCCGCAAATCAAACGGGGACGGGATGACCGGCAGGTTCTCCAGCTTCCACTTACCGCGCTTAACTTCGCAATTTTCCGGGGGGCATATCTCCAACAGGTGCCCGACGGCCGAGGAAAGCACATAGCGGTCGCTTTCGAAAAAATCGGTCTTCTTGGAAAACCCACCCAGCACCTTGGCGATATCGGCGGCCACCGATGGTTTTTCGGCAATAATCAAGGTCTTGTTCATAATTCAGATTCCAAGCGGCTGGTTCCCTGAACGGACTGCACGAAATAGCGGGGCCGTGCCCGCACATCCTGGTAAGTGCGACCGATGTATTCCCCTAGCAACCCCATAGCCACGAACTGGGCGCCCACGAAAAAAAACATGATCGCAAAAAGAGTGAAGACTCCCCCGGCAGCCCACTCGGCGCCCCTAACAAAGCGCAGGACGATGATCAGGACGCCAAGACTCACCCCGAACATACAGACAATCGCCCCGAAAATGCTTAATAATCGCAACGGGAATGTCGTGATGCTGGTCAGAAGATCGAACTGCAAATTGACCAGCTTCCAAAGGCCATATTTGGATGTCCCGGATTTGCGCTCGGCATGGCTGACCTCGATCTCCGCCGTGCGGCGCGCAAAGCCGTTGGCCAGCACCGGGATAAAGGTGCTCCGTTCATGACACTGCAGCATCGCCTTGACAACATGGCGGCGATAGGCGCGTAACATGCACCCGTAATCGTGCATGGTCACGCCCGTGACACGCGCCGTCACCCGGTTAACCAGCCAGGATGACAAGCGTCGGAACAGACTATCGCGACGCGGAACCCGGATGGAGCCGACGACTTCGAAGTCCTCGTCCATTTTACGGACCAGCTTGCCGATTTCCTCGGGTGGGTTCTGCAAATCGGCATCCAGGGTAATGACGATCTCACCGCGCGCCTGGGCAAAGCCCGCCATAACCGCCGCGTGCTGACCGTAGTTCCGGTTCAAGAGCACGCCCACGATCTCGCCGGGCTGTTCCGCCGCCGCTCGAGTAATCATTTCAACGGACCGATCGCGACTGCCGTCGTCGATCAGGACGATTTCAAACGGGCGCTCCAAAAGGCGACAGGCCGCCAGCGTGCGCCGGATCAATTCGGACAGGTTTGATTCCTCGTTATAAACCGGAATCACGACCGAAATGGATGCCGCAACCATCATGCCTCCTTATTAAAAGCTCAACCTTAACGGTGGACCAGGACATCTTTGATGGCCTCCACGACATCATCCACGTCCTCAACGCGCATATCCGGAAACAGCGGCAGGGAACAGATCCGGTCCGAGTTCCACTCCGTATTCGGCAGCAATCCTCGTTGAAAGCCCATTTTTTCGCGATAGTATTGCTGAAGATGGATGGCGCGGAAATGCAGACCGGTCCCGATATTCCTTTGTTTCAGGGCCTCCATAAAGGCGTCACGGTCCAGCCCAGCGTGGTCAATATCCAGGCGCACTATGAATAAATGCCAGGCGTGCCGACTGGGATACGCGGGATCGCCCAGGGGCCAGACCTCGTCCAGCTCGGCCAGCCGCTCCCGGTAACGCAGGGCAAGCTCCGCCCGCCGACGGTTGAACTCGTCCAGGCGTAGCAACTGATGCCGCCCCAGCACGGCGGCCAGATCGGTCAAGTTGTATTTATATCCGGGTTCGACAACTTCCGCTTGCGGGGAACGTCCCTGTTGACTGCGGTCATGGGCATCCATGCCCAGTCCATGAAATTTCAGTCGTCGGATATGGTCGAGAAATGCGGCGTTGTCGGAACAGATCATGCCTCCTTCGCCAGTGGTCATGTTCTTGATGGGATGAAACGAAAAAATGGCGCTGCCGTCGGCTCCGATGCGCCGTCCGCGGTATTCAGTGCCCGCAGCATGCGCGGCGTCCTCGATGATCGCAATGCCCCGTTTTGACGCCAAGCCGCGGATGGCGTCTAAATCAAGGGAGGCGCCCGCGAAATGCACGGGAACAATCAGGCGGGTTCGCTCCGTGATGGCCCGCTCTAACGTTTCCGGCGAGACCATCAGGGTGTCGCGCTCGACATCGACAAATACCGGTTTGGCACCGGCCAGAACGATCAGGTTCACGGTGGAAACCCAGGTCATGGAAGGCGTGATTACCTCGTCGCCCGGGCCGATGTTCAGTGCCCGCAGGGCCACATGCATCCCGCCGGTGGCGGAGGCCAGGGCAACTGCGCCGGCGGCACCGATATAGGCAGCAAACTCTGCCTCGAATTTTATCGCGTGTTGGCCGGTTGTAATCCAACCGGAACGTAGCACCTCGCCCAAGGCTTGAATATCAGCATCGTCAAAACTAGGCCTGGAAAATGGAAGGAATTGAGAACGCATAATATAGCTTTCCTTCATAAGTTTTTTTATCAGTTCCCCTCCCTGGAGGGGTCAGGGGTGGGTCCCCAGCCTTCATTGCGGACAGTCCCGTTTGTGCCTTCCGTATCGCCCATGACCCACAGCAGGCGCCGATTCGAGCCTAAGCGCGCCTCTCCGGCCACGTGCCAGACCGGCAGATCCACCTTGGCGGGCGGAAACCGCTTCGCCAAGGTCAGCACCCCGTTATAGCTCGCATATTCATCGGAAAATATCGAATAAAGCTCGACTGTATTGGATACCGCCGGAAAAACCAAGTCACAATAATAATAAAATCCGGCCCGGGTTGTTTCGTCAAATTGCCAGGCTGCGAGCCGTGCTTCCGGGGCAGACACCAACTGCTGCGCCAAGTCCCGGAAACCGGGTCCATAACTCTTGACGCGGTCCAAGATGGGAACGATAATGGTTAAAACGGCACTATAGGTCAGGGCCGTGATCAGCCACCAAACCCATAGCCACGGCAGGCCCCGCCGGGAAAAAACGACAAACGCGATGACGGCGCTAACGAGAGCCAAGGCCGAATATAAGACACATTCCCCGGCCGACATCCCCAGCCTATATCCAAACACCGGGGCGACGACCAACAGGGCCATGGCTGCCAGGAGCAGCCATAGCCATATTTTCATGGGCACACGCACCCAGGCAGAAAGCGGATCGCGCAAGGCCGACGCCACCATCAGGGCAAACGCCGGCAACAATGGCGCCAGGTATATCTCCCGTTTGGTCGACGATAGGCTCAGCAAAACCAAACCGCCCAAGCCCCACCACAATAAGAAAGACCAATCCAAGCCCACCGATTCGCGCCGCCGCAAACGGCGCAACGCGCCGCCGAGCCCGGCCAGCCAGGCCGCCAGCCAGGGCAGCAGGTAAAGTGGCAGGACCGGCAGATAATAACCCACCCAACCCCGGTGGCCGAGCTGGGTCGCCTGCCCGGTGAACCGGCCGATATGATTATTCCAGAACCATTCGCGCCACAGTCCCTCGCCCCCGTAGCGCCGCAAGGCCAGCATCCAGGCCCCCGCCAAGCCGGCCAGGAGCGTGAGGGCCAGGACATGCCAGGCCAGACTGCGGAATGCAAAAAGGCGGGTCCATCCACATTGCCTGATCCACGGCCCAAGCAAACCTACGCCTCCGATGGCAATCATGACCGGACCGATCAGGCCCTTGGCCAGAAAGGCGCCCCCGGCACAAGCGCCGGCCAGGGCCAGAAAGCCAAGTCGTTGCGCCAGGTAGGCTTCCGTCAAGCACCAGAAGGCGGCCGTCACAAAGAACATCAAAGCGTTATCGACAAGCAGCCAATGGGTCAGATGCACAAAACCGGGCATCACGGCCAGGATCAGCATGGCCAGCAGGCCGGACCTCGCACCCCACAGCCGGCGGCCGATAAGGTAAGTCATCCCCAACGTGGCCAAGCCCCACAAGGCCGAAGTCAGCCGCAAGGCCGCGGTATTCCCCAGCACACTTCCCAAGCCGGAGAGAAAAAATGATGCCACTATGTAAAACAGGGGCGGTTTTTCAACGAAGGCTTCCCCGGCCAGGCTCGGGATCAGCCAGTCGCCGGTCCGGCTCATATTCAGAGCCAGCGCAGCCTCGCGCGGTTCATCCGGCGTCCACAAGTCATGATTGCCGATGCCAGCCAGGGAGATCAACAGACAGAGCAGGATAATACCCTTGGAAACGACAGGGTGGCCCTGGGAAACGCCAGCGGATTCAGCATGGTTGTGGAAAAGGTCCATTATGTAGAGCAGGCTTTACGCCTGCTATCTTCACTAGGCTTAGGATTCAGGGTTCAGGGTTCAGGGTTCAGGGTTCAAATACTCGAACAACTGCTTGATCGTCAAAACAAATCGCGCCTTGACCGGATTAGCCTACCATGTATATTGACGAATTCAACATTCGTGTTGATTTTCCAGTAATGGTCGGAAGGCTACGTCAAGCAATATGAAATTGAGTGTTTCTTTTTCGCCGATTCAGCGCCGCCTGCTCTTGGCAACTGTCCTATTGCTGGGGCTGGCCTATCTTGTTCTGCTTTTTTACCGTGGTTTTTGTGACCCCGACGAAGGTCGCTATGCCGAGGTGCCCCGTGAAATGGTCGTTTCCGGCCACTGGGGCGAAATGCGCATGCTGGGCTATCGTTACTACGAAAAACCGCCCTTGGCCTACTGGATGGTGGCCCCGGCCATCGCCGTTTGCGGAGCACACGACTGGGCCACGCGCATCCCTCTGTTCATCAATATTGTGCTTAGCGCTGGACTGTTTTACTTTCTGACTCGCCGCTTCTGGCCCGATACCGCCAGTCGCATGGCCCTACTGGTCTTGCTTTCAATGGCCGGATTCATGGTGGGGTTCTCGCTCCTGATAACCGACGGTTTCCTGACGTTCTGGTTCAGTCTGACCTGTATTTCCATATTCCTGGCGTTCCAGGCAGGAGTACGACCTCGCCCTAAATTGTTTCTTCTGCTCCTGGCGGCAGTCGCCGCCGTCCTCGGCGTGCTGACCAAAGGCGCCGTGGCCGTCGTCCTGCCAGCGGGTATCCTTTTGATCTGGCTCGCCTGGGAACGACGCCTGAAGGATCTCTTGACGCTCTGCATACTTCCAGCAAGCCTGCTATTCTTGGCCCTCTTAGTTCCTTTGATAGCGGCTATTGAACGATATAACCCGGGATTCACCCAGCAATTTATTTTCAATGAACACATCGCCCGCTTCACGGGCACGCGCGCATCGCAACTGCATGAAGAACCTTTCTGGTTTTACCTGGCCGTGCTCCTGCCGCTGCTGATGCCCTGGACGCTATTCCTGTTCCGCGCCATCCGAATCATGGTCATCCGCCGCCTGCCGGCCACCGACTCTCTGACCCGCTTCTGCATAATATGGGTGGCAGTGGTGCTGGTGTTCTTCTCTTGCGGCGCTGGAAAATTAATGTCCTACATCCTACCGGCCATACCGCCCCTGGGTCTGCTCCTGGGACGCTGGGGAGTATGGGAACCTTCGGATGGCACCCGGCGGGACCGCCAATTATGGAACTTGGGCATGGTCGGCCCGCTGCTCGCTGCCCTGGCCATCCCGATAATCTGGCTGACCGGTTATTTCCAGCTGCTCCCGACAGTGCTCGCCCCGCTTGCGGGCATCAGCGCCCTGGCTTTGATCCCGATTGCAGCCGCACTCTTGATCGTGCGGGCAATCCGGGGCTTCGGTAATTTCCACGGAGCCATGGTACTGGCATCGTCCGTAATGTTCACCGCCGCTCTGCTTTTGTCGCCCTTGGCCGGCAAGGACTTCAACGTGCTTCTGCATTTGAATTCAGCCCATGTTTTTAAGAAACTTGCTTGCGTCCTTAAACCTGCGGACCGGCTGGTGGTATTCTGGGATTACCGGCCGGCCCTGCCCTTCTATACCCAGCGCCTGCCCTATTCCTACCAGGTAAAAAACGAACTAGAGTATGGGATTTTCGCGGAACGCGACCGGGCCGGCTACCTGCATTTCCCCGATGACTTGTGTCAGATGCTCGAAAACGCACCGGGCCGGATCTTTGCCGTGCTCGATCCGGAAGATTTTGATAATAAATTCAAGGCCCTCAATTTGAATTTTCGGCCTGTCACCCTCCCCCGCGATCGGGACACGCTGATTGTCGAAATATTACCGGACACTCCGCCGGCACCCCAGCTATAGTGTTTCAGATAAGTAACATAACAATGCGAGATGAAGTTCTAAGGGAACCCACCCCTATCCCCTTTAAGGAGGGGAACTGATTGGTTTGCAATATCTTACCCCCTCTCTGGAGGGGCGAGGGGTGGGTTCCTTTATCCTCGGAAGTTGATTACCTGAACATCTATATAGCACATTGAAGCCAATCGCGGCCGGATAAAACAGCTTGCCGGACAGGCCCGCATGCGTTATTAAAGCAACCACACCGACATTTACATCCCGGAGATTTTATGAAAAAAACATGCGGCGTACAGGTCACAGGCAGCGCCTCCAAGGATATGCTCGAACTGTTCGGCGAAAACGTATTCAGCATCAAAACAATGCGCAATTATCTCTCCGCATCCGCCCACCAGTCACTGCTGGCCACCATCCGTCAGGGCAACAGTCTGGATCGGAAAATAGCGGACGAAATAGCCGATGCCATGAAAACCTGGGCCTTGGAAAAAGGCGCGACGCATTTCACCCACTGGTTCCAGCCTTTGACCGGCGCCACCGCCGAAAAGCACGAGGCCTTTCTCATGCCCGACTGGGAAGGTGGCGCCATCACCCGTTTTTCAAGCTCGGAACTGATCCGGGGCGAGCCGGACGCTTCCAGTTTTCCATCAGGCGGATTACGGGCAACCTTCGAGGCACGCGGCTATACGGCATGGGACCCGACCAGCCCGGCCTTCATCAAGGAAGGCCGGAACGGCTCAACGCTCTGTATCCCAACCGTATTCTGCGGCTATCACGGTGAGGCACTCGATAAGAAAACGCCCTTGCTGAGATCAATGGAGGCGCTATCCAAACAGGTTTGCCGACTAGGCAAGCTTTTCGGGATCCAAAGCGAAGGACAGCGGGCGCATACCACGCTGGGCGCAGAGCAGGAGTATTTCCTGATCAACAAGACATTCTACGAAAAACGCCTCGACCTGCTCCAGACCGGCCGCACGCTGTTCGGACGGAAGCCCGCCAAGCACCAGCAGATGGAAGACCACTATTTCGGGGCGATTAAGCCGCGAATCATGGAGTTTATGTGCGATCTGGATCGGGAGCTGTGGCGCCTGGGCGTGCCGGCCAAAATCCGACATAACGAGGTCTGCCCGGGCCAGTTCGAGGTCGCCCCGGTTTACGAAGAACTCAACCTGGCCATTGATCACAATATGGTGGTCATGGATACCCTGCGCACCCTGGCCGACCGCCACGGCTTTGCCTGCCTGCTGCATGAGAAACCATTTGCAGAAGTCAACGGCTCAGGTAAGCACAACAACTGGTCCTTCGACGGGCCCGACGGCAAAAACTGGCTGACGCCCGGCGACAACCCCCATGAAAACGCAAAATTCCTGACGGTTATTTGCGCTCTGATCAAAGCCGTGGACAGCCGGGCCAACGTCCTGCGCGCCACGGTGGCCACCGCCGGCAACGATCACCGCCTGGGCGCCAATGAGGCGCCGCCGGCAATCATGTCGATCTTTCTGGGAGATCAGCTGACGGATATCATCATGCAAATCGAGCATGGCGCTCCGAAAAGTTGCCGTAAAGTCGGCACGGTCAAAATCGGGATATCCTCGCTGCCTACGCTGCCCCAGGATGCGACCGACCGTAACCGGACCTCACCTTTCGCCTTCACCGGCAACAAATTCGAATTCCGGGCCGTGGGTTCCAACCAGAGCTGCGCGGGGCCGAACGTGGCGCTGAACACCATCGTGGCCGAGGCTCTGGATGAAATTTGCACACGGCTCGAACAAGACCTCGCGGCCAACAGGAATTTCAATGCAGCACTCCAGGCAATCCTGCAGGAAATCGTGCACAAACACAAAAGGATCATTTTTAACGGCGACAACTATTCCAAAGAGTGGCAAAAAGAAGCCGCCCGGCGCGGATTGCCAAACTTGAAAACCACGCCGGAAGCCTTACAAGTTTTCATCGAGCCGTCGGTTCTGGATATGTTCAAAAAATACGGAGTACTGTCCGAGCGCGAACTGCGATCGCGCTACGATGTTTATCAGCATGCCTACGAAATGACGGTGACCATCGAAGCCGAATGCGCCTTGACCATCGCCAAGACGATGATTGTTCCCGCCGCGCTCGGTTTCGAGGGCGAACTGGCCCGGACAATCCAGCAGGTGGCAGCGGTCAACAAAGGACCGCTGACGGCGCAGAAGAAGCTGTTGGCGCAAGTATCAGCCGAAAGCGAGCGGATCCTACAATGCGTCGCAGACCTGGAAGCGGTTCTGGGCCAAGGGCCATTAAGCGCGAGCCTGCGGGCCATGTCCGCCCTGCGCGACGCAGCCGACTCCCTGGAGGGAATAGTCCCCGACCAGCAGTGGCCCCTGCCCTCCTACGCCGAAATGATGTTCATGCTGTGACACGGAATCTTATTTTTCCCGTTTGTTTACATGGCATCCTGACGGTGTTGTCTTGGAGTGCGCAAGCGAAACTTGCGCTTTATCTTCGGCGAAGCAAGCTGCACCGGTAAACAACTGAGTAGCAGCGACGCCCTCGCCGCTTTTCGTTCTGCCCTGAAAGCGGCGAGGACGCCGCTGCTACTTGCTGAATTTCCTATACAAGAAATAAGGCTCCTGCGCGTAGCGCGAGCGGGATTAGGGTCGGCTCCCAAGACCGTGCCCAGTCCCGACCTCTCGGAGAGTCGGGACAGCTACAAAAGATTGTCCGCCGGCTTGTCCGCTATAGCTGTAGTGTCGGCGCACGCAGATACTCCTAAGGCGGAAAACCCTGCTATACCTTGGGTTACAAGCGTTAGCTCGCCTTAGAATGATCCGGTCGCCATGGGCGACCTTGAATACACAGGGGCATAAGGATTGATGTTTACCCTGACCCCGCCGGCGTCGCCAGCACGGCCACTCGCATGGGACCGGCTTGGAGCGACGCGGTGTCCGACTCCGGACCGTGGACCAGGGAAAGGGTTTTACCCGACAGCAGTTCGACGGCCTCAATACCGCCGAAATATCCGCCCGGAAAACGGACTTTAATCGCATTATGGCCCTCGGGAAAGAAAATGAAGGCCAAATTGCGTTTGCCGGATTTACCGCAGCGGACGTAGCCGCCATCGCCGGAAGTTGGGCGATCCAAGATTTCCGATTCGAAGCGCCGATCCGCACGCCGCGTCAGGATTTCAAGGAAGTTTTCAAAGTCAGCATAACGCTCCTTGTCATAGCCGTCGCCGAGATACGAGGCGCACAGGATGACTCGCCCGCGGCCAACCGGCACTTCCGCCAGCAGCGCGGCGTCCTTCGTGCCGGCCCAAACCGCGCCTTTTTCAATCCGCCAGGGAACCAACCATTTGGTCGGCTGGAGCTGAAAACTCTTGCCCTCCAACATCGGCTCAAGCACAGCCGGAACAAGCGGACGTCGCCCGATCTCGAGGGCGCCTGTCAAACGTGCCATAAAGCGGTCCTCGGAATAGCGGAAAAAACCTTCCGGCGTGAAGGCGCCGGTTTCGGATTCGCAGAACAGCGTACCGCCGCCCCGCACGAACGCCTCCAAACCCTCCTCCAGTTTCGTATCCATGACCGCCACCCGCGGCAGGAATAGGATTTTAAGATTATCCAGCACCGCCAGCCTGCTGGCCTCGACAATTTCACACGCCATATTTTTATGTTCGAGCGCCATGGAATAGGCTTGCAGTGAGCTTTTTTGACAGTTGGTGTTGCCCTGCGCCGCCCAGAACAGATAGGCCGATTGAGGACTGAAGAGAATGCCTGCTTCCGGTGGCAGGGGCCGATAGTCAGCCAGGAGTTCGCGATGCTCACGTAGCGCACTGCCGAGCTCCCGCAAGGCCGCCAGGCGATCCTCCTTCAGACCGTCACTCCCGACAACCCCACCCCAGCCGGACTCGCCCCCAAACACTTCGTCCCGCCAAGCCCATAGCAATACTGCGGCCGTGCCGCCGGCGACGCAATGCAAGATCCAGCGCTGCAGGGAAAGGCCGTCCACGGCGCCGTAACCGGAAGTGGGCACACCACGCGCCACCGAAAAGCCTCCGCCCTGGAGTTCACTGGTCCAGAAGCGTTTTACGCCCGATGCCGAACGCATGAAATCCACGGTCATGGCCATGCCGGCAAAATCCGGCGCCAACCCTTTCGGATAGCAGGAAAAACCGATGCCGTCGGTATCCTCAGCGAACTGCCAGTCCAATCCCCGGTTAAGGGCATGATCAGTCGGCATGTTCAGGGGCATGATTCCGTTGGGACATGGATTGTGCAGCACCACCGGCAAATTTGGGGTAATGGCCTTGAGCGCTGCGTAACACGCCTTGCCGTGCTGATTGACCCGCCATGTTAGAAATTCCTCAAAAGCCATTGTCTCCGTGTAAAGCCGGCTCGGCAGTTTTCCCGGCAACACATCCTCGAACGAGCCGTAGCGTCTTTTCCAGACCGCGTTCAGTCCGTCCAATCCGCCATGTTTATCGCTTAGCCATTTGCGGAACGCAGCCAGGGTATGCTCGCAAAAGCAGACCAGTCCGTCCGCATTGACATTCCAGCGTATTTCATTCCAAGCATCCCAGCCCCGCAGGTGCGGCGCGGACCCGTAACGCCGAGCGACCGTTTCCAGGAACCGGCTCATTTTTTCCCACACAACGGGATGATCGGTGCAGCCGCCAGGCGTGATGCCGGCGTGGCACTCGCTCCGGCCTGATGAAATAACGCGGCGGCCCATGTGATCGATCATCTCGCTACCGGGCGCCACGCGATGGATCCAGTAGGGATGGATTTCGGCCTTGGTACTGAGCACCACGCCGAGCCCGACCGCCTGTGCCAGCTCCATCAGTTTATCATAATCATCGAACCGGAATTCGCCGGGCTTGGGTTCAACCCAGCCCCACACGACCCAGAATTGCACGGTATTCAAACCGCTGTCCCGCATAAGTCGTAAATCGTCGTGCCAGTATTTCGATTCGGGAAACGGAGGCCGGTAGTATTGTGTGCCGAATATCATTGCCTCACTCCTCTCTTAGTTAGATTGCGGGGCGCGTTCCTGGCGGCGGGCGACGATCCAATTGACGATATGTTCAGCCACCTCATCCTTGGAAATCAATGGCAATTCCTCACTTTTCCCATCCGCCGCGACCAGCGTGACCTGGTTGTTATCCGCGTCAAACCCGGAATCCGTGCGGCTGACGTCATTGGCCACGATCAGGTCCAATCCTTTCTCGGCCAGCTTGCGGCGGGCTTCCTTTAGCAAGTCCCGGGTTTCGGCGGCGAAACCGACAAAAATCCTGCTCCCTTTCCGGGATCGCGTGGCCCGCAGGATATCCGGGGTGGACTTTAACTGGAGCGAGCGGGACATATCTAACTTCTTGATTTTATGCCGGGCAGGTGCGCGGGGGCGCCAGTCGCACACGGCTGCCGCCATGATCAGGGCATCGCAGCTCTCGATCCGCTGTTTGACGGCGGCCAACATCTCATCGGCCGTGACGATCCGCACCAGTTCCACCTGGTCCGGTGGCAGCAGAGACACTGGCCCGGAAATCAGGACAGTTTCATGACCCAGCCGCGCCGCGGCCCGTGCCATGGCATAGCCCATCTTGCCGCTGGAGCGGTTGCTGATAAAACGCACGGGGTCAATGGGCTCGCGGGTGGGTCCGGCTGTGACAAGTATTTTCATTTTGATTTCAGCATTTTCTCAAGGGCCGCCATGATCGCTGCCGGCGGTGCCATCCGGCCCCGTCCTTCGCAGCCGCAGGCCAGGTCGCCCCGGGTCACATTTACTATAAAAGCATGCCGCGATTTCAGGATGCGGAGATTCTCGCGGGTGGCCGGGTGATCCCACATCCGCTCATTCATCGCCGGGGCAATCACCAGCGGGGCGGTGCAGGCCAGAGCCGTGGCGCTCAGGGCGTCATCGGCCAGCCCATGGGCCAGCTTAGCCATGACATTAGCAGTGCAGGGGGCTATCACCAGCGCGGACGCCAGGTCAGCCAGGGCGATATGCGTCGGACACCAGGTCTCGGTTTCCGCAAACATATCCACCACAACCGGACGCCGGGTCAGGGTTTTGAAGGTCAGCTCCCCGACGAAACGGGTAGCCGCCCGGGTCATAATCACCGAGACGTCCCATGAATTGGAGACCATCAGGCGCGCCAGCTCGGCGGCTTTGTAAGCCGCGATGGATCCGCTGACGCCAAGCACTATATGCGGATTGGATTTCATCATGGACCAGTTCGTATGATTAAAAAATCAATTTAGTGTTGTTTAATCATTATGCTCGCCCGCCCGTGTTCGTCCCGGATAATCGAAAGCAGGCGCTGATAGGCATCGTCCAGCCGATCGTTGACGACCACATACCTGTAGCGATCCCGACAGGCCAGTTCCTGTTCCGCCACAGCCAACCGGCGGCGAATGCTCGCCGGCGTATCCTGACCACGCCCTTCCAGCCGCTGCTGTAAAACCGCGAGGCTGGGCGGCACAAGGAATATATCCACAAACGCTCGTTTAAGAATATCCGAACCGGCGTCGGCAATCAAGGCCCGAATGCGCTCTGCGCCCTGGACATCGATGGCGAGCAGGACATCCCGACCCGCTTGCAAGGCATCCTCGATACGCTGTTTTGGAGTGCCATACCAGTGATCATGGACTCGGGCGTATTCGAGAAAATACCCCGCCGCGATCCGGCTCTTGAATTCGGGTTCTGTCACAAAATAATAGCTCTGCCCATCCGTCTCACCCGGCCGCGGGGCGCGCGTGGTGCAAGAAATGGAATACACTATTAAGGGATTATCCTCGATCAGCCGCTCACAGAGCGTGGTCTTGCCTCCGCCGGAGGGGGATGAAAGCACGATGCACAGCGGCCGTTTGTTGTTTTTTGACGTCCTATCCATGGTGGGCCAAACTTGATTATGTGCCAACGCAAGCCACACACAGCATCATCAATAACATCGTATATGAGCCCTTTACCATTCCGATCCGCCAACCGGCGGAGAGGAATCTCAGCCGGATAAAAGAGCCTCACCACATCGCAGACACGGAGACAGAATTTATCCTCATATGTTCTCTGCCGACCAACGGTTGCGCGCATGTGGCGGCCGGCAGCGGCCGGGCGCCACATGCACACAACACTCCTGTGGGGAGCGGGAAGAGATCAAGGAGATGGATACTCCGTGACTCCGTGGTGAATCCCCTCTTGTTTTTTTAACCTCTATCGGTTGCCGCCGCGGCAACCGATTCAGGCGATATTTTGGACCTGCTCCCGGATACGCTCCAGCTCCGTCTTGAACCGGATGACGTCTTCCGCCATCAGCCGGTCATTGGCCTTGGATCCAACGGTGTTGATCTCACGAAACAATTCCTGGATCAGGAAATCGAGCGTACGTCCCGCCCGGCCTTGCGCCTCCCCACGATCCAGCTTGCCGGTCATGAGCAAGGTTCGGCATTGGCCGAGATGACTGCCCAGTCGTGTGATCTCTTCCATGATATCGGAGCGGTCCGCAAACAAGGCCACTTCCTTCAGTAGGCGCGGATCGTTGGCGTTCATTTCCAGGCCGGCGGCCGCGATACGCTTGCGGAGTGTCTCCAGATAGCCCCGCGCAATGCCCGGCGCCCGCCGTCCGATGCGGGCGCTCAGGACCCGCAATTGCCGCAAGCGCGTCAGCAGGTCACGACTCAGAGTCGCGCCTTCGCGAGCCTGCATGGCGCGCAGGCTCTTGAGCGCCCGTCCCAGACCTAGCATCAGCAAATCGCGGCAGGCCCGGAGATTAATCTTCTCGTTTTCATAACGCACCACCTGGGGCAGGCTCAAAAGGGACGCCGCAGCCAGGTTATCGGCCAATTTTAGACGCCGGGCAACCTGGCGCAGACGGGCGAGATAGGCCCGGGCCAGCGCCTCATCCACCTTGGCCGCCAGATTGCGGATCGCGGGTGAACAATCCAGTTTAATCCGGCAGGCTATATGGCCGCGGGCCAAAGTGGCATGAATCTGCTCCCGGAGGTCGGCCTCCAGTACCGCCAGTTCCGGCGCGAGATCGATGCGACAATCGAACTGCTTGTGATTGACGGACTTCAGCTCTACGACGGCCTTCAGGCCGCGCGCCAGCGCCTCACCCCGTCCGAACCCCGTCATACTGTAAATGGCCATCGTTTCGCCCCTTTGCTTACCTTGAGGATTGAATATTCCTTGGTTATTGCTTGAGAGTACCGAGTTCTCGGCTACTTTGAGCCCTTTTTCTTTGCGATGTCT
>CAZALU010000039.1:0-27855 GCA_964486075.1 uncultured Verrucomicrobiota bacterium | reverse complement strand
TCCGTTCCAAGGTGTATTGTAGGGCGGGCACGTCCCGTCCGCGGGATTGCCCGCCGCATCCGTTCCAAGGTGTATTGTAGGGCGGGCACGTCACGTCCGCGGGATTGCCCGCCACGTCCGTTCCGAGATCGGCGGGCCTGTCCGCCTCAGGCGGGAAACCCGTTGGGCATTCCCGCCCTACAATGCCGATTGCACGTCCGCCAAACACCGGACTATCCACCGCCTAATATTCCGCGGGCAGGGTGTCTACTTCAGCGAGGGAGAAGACCGGGCCGTCGATGCAGACATATTTTGAGCCGATATTGCAGCGCCCGCATTTGCCGATCCCGCATTTCATGCGCATCTCGAACGAGAGATAGGTGTCTTCGGGCTTGAAGCCCAGCTTGGTCAGCTCGGGAATCGTGTATTTCAGCATCACTGGCGGACCGCAGATCAGGCAGACGGCGTCCAGGGGCGACGGCTTGACGTCCGCCACGACCGCCGGCACGAATCCCACCCGGCCCTGCCAGCCCTCCGCCGCCTTATCCACCGTCAAGGTCACATCAATGTCCTTGCGCTTCGACCATTCCCCGAACTCCTCCTTGTAGCACAGCTCGCCGGGGCTCCGGGCGCCGTAAATCACCGTGATCTTTTTCACCGAAGAGCGGATATCCGGATGCAGAAGATAACTGAGCGTGGCGCGCAAGGTGGTAACCGCGAACCCACCGCTGATAACGACAATGTTTTTGTCCTTCATTTTATCGAGCGGGTAGCCATTGCCCATCGGACCCCGAACGCCCATCGGCCGGCCCGGCTCGGAATGATGCAACTCGTTGGTCACCACGCCAGCGGGGTAGCGTTTGACCGTAAATTCAACGTAATCGCTGTCCAGCGGCGAGGAAGCTATGCCGATCGGACTTTCCCCGAAGCCCAGCAGTGACAATTCCGCGAATTGGCCGACCGTGAAGTCGAAGCGCCGGCGATCCGCAGGATTCTTGAAAATCAGGCGAAAGGTTTTGATGTCACGCGCCTCGTTTTCGACGGTCACACGATCGATCACGACCGGATATGGGATGTAAGGATTGTCGGCCATAAATTCCTGTTATGGTGTTGTTTTTTTGGCGGCGAGTTCCATTGCCGCATTCCAGGGTTCCATTATTTGCAGGTTTTTCCGCGCAAGTTCCCGGTAGATATCCGGCAGATCGAACTGCTCGAGCGCTCGAAACGGCATAGCGGAAAACGGCCATTGTTGCAGCGGCGCCTCAGCCAGTTCGGCGAACGAACGCGGCGCATGGCGGAGCGTGATCCGGACCACCCGCTCATCCAAGGCCGCCGCCAGGGCGCCCGGAATCGCGCCCCACCCCTGCGCCACGAGATGCACCTGATCATAGCCGAGCGCGGCCATCCAGTCGAGCACGCAGAGGATGTCATGCACTCGCCAGCCGATATAAGATTCTCCCAGCATGCAGGCATACGAAGCGTAATGGTAATCACTGCCGTACATGCCGAAAAACGCATCCGGCCGGCAGGTGTTCGGTCGGGATTCGCCAATGCCACGGTAATCGCAGGCGAAAAAGGAAGGATTGCGCGTTTCCAATTCGCGCACCCAGGCATCCTCGCGCAGCTCCTGGTCCGACGAAAGATGGGGCAGGTAAAGCAAGGCCGGACCCGCGCCGCGCAGCGGACGGGACTGACGTCCAGTATCCTCCAGCTTGGTCACGATCGCCTGCGCGCCAAACTCCAGATCGGTCTCGATCATGAACTGGTTGGCCTGCGGCCGAGCATACTCCCTCTGGGTCCAAGGACGCAACACGCGATACGCGGGCGGACCTTCGCGCCGGGGCAATTTGAGCAGTGCCCGCAAGCGCAGCATCAGCTCCGCGCCGGCCGGGGCTCCGCGCACACCTGCCAACCGACGTGAATGCTCGCGTGTAAACTCGGGAACGCATCTGGACCCGCAATCGGAAACCTGGCCGCTCGCCGTGGCACGCAAGGCGATTGTCTCCTCGATCACCAATTCCGGCTCGCGGCTGGGCGCTTCCACGCCTGTCTGTCGATTAAAAAAAGCATACATCGCCTCGCGGGATTCCTGCCAGTAGTTGTGCTCGCCAGGTCCCACATGGTAGGCGGCATTTGCGCCTGCTCCCAGCAATCCATAGACATGGCTCAGGCGCTCGAATGCCTCCAGCGAACCGCGTTGGTCAAAGAAATCCTGTTCCTGGGTGAGCAGAATGACTGGTTTGGGAGCCTGCGCCAGCAGCAGGTCGCTTTGCTCCAAGCCAAGCGCCAACACGCCGGGCGGACATTGTTCGGCGTCCAGTGGCTCCTCATTGATGCCGTTATGATGCCAGCTTGTGACCCAGCAGGAAGGCGCCGCCATGGCAAAGCGGGAATCGCAGGCCGCAGCGTAGGCGGTCAGGGTACCGCCACCGGAATTGCCGGTCACACCAACGCGCGCCGGATCAACGTCCTCCTGCTCCAAAAGAACGTCCAAGGCGCGTATGCCGTCCCAAACGAACCACTTCCCGATCCAGTCCCCGACCAGCGCCTGCTGACGGTCCATGGCATTGTGTTCAAGGACGCTGGGATAATTGGGACCGGGCCCGAAGAGGGACTCGCCCTTGCCATCCGGATACTGTAACCGCTCGCCCTGGCCCACGGGATCAAAAATCAGCGTTATGTAGCCCATGCGCGCCAGCGCCTGCGCAAAGGATTGATAGGGTCCATAGGCTTTAGCCGTCCAGTGGTGCCCGCACAGTCCCAGTACAGCCGGCCGCGGACCCTGCCGTCCCCGCGGCACATAAAGGTTAGCCGTCACTTGAAAGTTCGGACGGCTGTCGAAGACCAGTTTGCGGATGACATATTCGTCGCGTTCAAGTTCGCCGGTGACGCGCGTGTTCAACGGCGTACGCTCCGGCCACGGACCAAAAAGCGTCGCGATTTTGGAGCGCACTTCGGCGCAGTAGGCTTGGGCTTCGGCACGTGTGCTCAGACTCATGACGCGCCGATGGTTGGCCTGGTAGCCCGTCCGCAGACGGCGCACAAGGTACTCCTGCATCATGCGTGGGAATCTGTTCAATTGATCCATTTTAGCGCCTGACACATCGGGAACCGCAATGAAAAAACAAGACTGTTTCCGCCCCAAGGAGGGCCCTGCCCGCAACCCAAGCCTTTTACCACCCGCTTCACTGGAGGCACGGAGAAAGAATCTCTCCACGTCTTCTCTCCCGATCCACCGTGGCGCGCAACACCCTGTGGGGAGATGGAAGGAGATCGCGCCTATAGATCGATAGCCGTGTCTCCGTGTTCTCCGTGGCACAGCCCTCCTTAACAAGCTTTAATCAGCTCATGGATGTCTTTCAGAACCTGCCGCACGTCGTTGTGCGCCGGGCAGACCGCTATACAGCGGCCGCAGCCGACGCAAAATGGGATATGGAATTTTTCAGTGCCGTAATTGAACTTGTGCATGATCCGTTGGCGAAAACGTTCCTTCTGGGAAGCCCGCGGATTATGCCCCGAAGCGTGCCTGGTGAAAACGCCAAACTGGCAAGTGTCCCAGACCCGGATACGGGCACCGTCCTTGCCACGAGCTTCCTCCTGGATATCGAAACAATGGCAGGTCGGACATAGGAACGCGCAAGCGCCGCAACCGACGCAGGGCTCGTGAAGCCGATTCCAGAGCTCGGAGTCGAATATCTTTTCCAGCCCGCGTTGAATGGACGCCATGTCCAACGGAGATGTAACCTGCGCCGCCGATTGCCTGCGCAGGTCGGCGATGACGGCAAGGTCCGCATCCCGGGCTTTCGGAAAACGGCCATAGGCCGATTTCAGCGCCACACCCTTATCGGTCAACACCTCCAGCGCCATGCGCCCATCCGCCAGCGGGACCAGGAAGGCATCGCAATCCCGGTTATCCATGGGATCGATACCCAGCTCGCGGTAGAACACAAACGGACTTGACTGGCGTAGCCCTGGCGAAGCAGACACGTCGTCCATAAAACCACGTCCGATCAGGGTCGTCGCGGCGCGCCGGGCCAGGTAGGGTTGGTCCGGGCTGGGCTCAGCCGAGAAAACGGCGTCGAGGACCTTAACCGCCTGCACATCGCAAGGATGCAGGCCCAACACCACCTGCGGCGCCGGCGGCGGAGGCGGCAGTACAGTTTCCTCGTCTTTTTCACGGCGATAGGTAAACAGCACTTCCGTCCTGGGCAGAAAGGCCTCTTTGGCCGAGACGCGCGGGATGCCGCAGGTCCAGTCCGCCTGCTCCGGCGCCGTCAGCCAGTCGAAAACACAGAAACCGTCTTCGGTACGCAGCGGGGCCATAACCCGACGTTCCTGCATCAATGCGCCGACGAAGGACGGCATGTCTGCCAGTGGAATAATTCTGATTTCTGTAGCCATGTTGGATTCCCGTCAACGCGGGCCAGGCCCGCTGTGCAATTATCGCCCCTGCCCGAAGGGGGCGGACTTTATTCCAAATTGTAGGGCGGGAATGCCCAACGGGCTTCTCGCCTCCGCAATCCCCGGCGGGCAATCCCGTCCCGACCATCCGGGAGGCCGGGCGAACCTGCTCGCCCTACAGCAGAACATTCCAAATTGTAGGGTGGGAACGCCCAACGGGCTTCCCGCCTCCGCAATCCCCGGCGGGCAATCCCGCCGAAGCGGCGGCACATGCCCGCCCTACAAACAACAAATTCCTGTCTTACAGCATTCTATCATCCTGAGCGGAGCGAAGGATCACTGCCGCGTTTATCCATACAAAACGAGATTCCTCACTACGCTCGGAATGACATTGGTTCAAACACAGCGTTAGCGATGACGCTGCGCATAATCGTCAAATTACGCACCCCGCGCCATAAATAGATTCCACCCCGTGGAATCTAGCGGATGAACTCGTTGCAATCCTCCATGCTGTACATTGTCAGGGGCGGCTGGGCCGTCGCATCCATGCCGGCCATGAATCCGTATTCCTGCTTAACATAACTCCGCAAATGATCATTGTACAGACGCAGATCCACGTGCATCGGACAGCCGCGGACGCAGGCACCGCAGCCGGTGCAGCGTCCACCCAAATGCAGCAACCGCTGAAAATGGAACAAGATCGCGTCGGAAGGATCGTCGGTCCGCCCAACCCATTTCGGCTTGCATGTATCGGCAAAGCAAGTCTTGCAGTAACAGGCCGGGCACAGGTTACGGCAGGCATAGCATAGGATACACTTGCTCATTTCCTTGTGAAACTTGGCCCAGCGCTGCTCTGGCGTTTGTTGGCGGATTGCCTCCAATTCCGTCGCAATCTCCGGCGTTGCCGGCTGGGGAACGGGCGCGCCTAGCAGGACATCGGCCAAGACCGGGTTATGCACAGGACACTCCAAGCATCCCGCATAGAGCACAGATTTCCACATAACCCGCTTGATAACCCCCTGGTTTTGCAAGACCAGTTCCTCGCCCTCACGTTCCACCTGCATGGGCCATTCAGAATCTGTCGCCCTGCCGACCAAGCGCCGGTCGATGACCCCCAGGCAGGGGGCGCCGATAATAACCAGGTTTTGTCGGTCAACCTGCTTTTCCTGGAGCAGTCCGACGAGCGATCGCGAATCGCACCCCTTAACCACGATCGCAACCTTGCGATCCTTGAACTTATGCAGATAATTCGTCAGGTTCATTTCGCAGCGATCGTCGAAAATAAGGGTGCCCAATTGCCGGGACAATTTACGCTCCGCATCGACATCGGTTGCCGGTCGAGAAGGGCCAGCTCCTGCATCGCCGGACATGGCGCTCCGCAGACTGTGAATAATCAAAGGCGTGGCCGTCATAGGCAGCGATCCGGCCTGATACCCGATTAGGACATCCACCTTGCCCGCAGTCAGCAGTTCCCGGGCAAAAGTTTTCAAGTCAACTTGTTTGGGCGTGGTCATTTTAGCTTTTATGCACAACTTGTTTTGCCAACCGCTTGTTCGGACCCAAGGCCCGGACCTTTTCGGTCACCTCGGTCATGACCTGCGAAAATTTGGCGCCTTCCGCGGCCGATATCCATGAAAACTGCACCCGCCCGTCTTCAACGCCTACAAAATCCAACAGGGTTTTAAGCAGGGCGAATTTACGGCGCGCAAAATAATTACCGGTCAGGTAATGACAATCCCCCGGATGACAGCCGGAAACAAGTACGCCATCCACACCTTCCTGAAGCGCCTTAAGAATATAAATCGGGTTCACGCGTCCGGAACAGGGAACGCGGATCACGCGAATGTTCGGCGGGTACTGCAGACGGCTTACGCCCGCCAGGTCGGCCCCGGCATAGGAACACCAGTTACACAGGAAGGCCAGTATCCTGGGCTGCCAAGTATTGGATTCTGATTGATTTAATGCTTTCATTGGATAATCAACTCGGCTCCGCGGCGGGCAACGCCGCATGCGGCACGTGCCCGCCCTACAAAATACAATCCGATTTCCAATTAGATCAAGATAGCCACAGTCGAACTACCATGCAAAGTAATAATTATTGGTAACTACTCAAGTATTCAGAAGACAGAATTCATCCGGAATTTAACAGGGATACACAGGATTAACAGGATAAATGCCCCGGTTACCGCTGCTGATCCTGTGCATCCTGTCTATCATTGTAAGCCTGATGGCAACTTTAAGGTTTTTTAGGCTGTAAGCTTCCACCTCCGCTGAGTAGTTACAATTATTGGACCTATCATCCCGCCAACGCAATATACAATAAGATTTTTCCCCATGGAACACACGGAAAGATACAGAATGATTTACACAATCGCAGGTCGCAAGTCAAAGGTTTCTCTGGACATTTAACCCGACATGCAACCTTGGACCTTCCCCGTCGCAGCAAAGCTGCAAGGGGCCACCACGCCTTGGGCGTGGTTCCGCAACAGGCGGATATGCCTCTGGCAGAAAACTTGCCTGCCACGCGGCTCGACCGGCTTCGCTCAAAGACTTCCTCCCGTGCTCTCCCTTCGGTCGTAGCTACGAAGGACAAGATGGAGGACAAGTCGCCGCGGCACGCCATTCTTAACCATCAACCATTCTTCAGAATCTACCACACCGCAATGACCGTGCCCCGCGAGGAGCGGGAAGCCTGGGCGGTATTGCCGTAGGCGCCCAGGTTGACGCGCTTACCGTTGGGCTTGGGTTCCAAGGCATAAGCCGATCCCGGCGCCGGCTCCCCGGCGTCAATGCACGGGCTCATTTGCGAATCGTTCGCCCACACCCCATTGTGCCAGGATCCGGCCAGGCTCATAACGTGATAGTCTTCGGCCACCGGATCAACAAACAGCGGGTCCTGGCTAAAGTTACCGGATCCGGTATGCAGTTCCTGTGAATCCGTATAGGTGATCGTAGTCGTGGTATTGGTCGCTATTCCGCCCGAAGTGTTGTCCCAGACAATCGAGTTCTTGACCGTCAGCACACCGGCGTTGGTAATCCCCCAGCCCGCGTTGGTTACGAACGTGCAGTTCACCACCGTGGCCGAACCGGCGCCACCGGCAAAGCTCAGCCCTCCGCCCGCGCTGTTGTTCCGCAAGGTCGAGTTCAGGATCACGGCGTTACCGCCGTTGGTCACATACAGCAGTTCCGGCGCCGTCCCCACCAGCACCCCGCCGCCGTCAAACGCACAACGGTCCACCAGTGCGTTACTGCAAGCGCTGATATACAACGCTGCGCCGCCCTTGGGGCTCCCCGACACCCAATTCCCCTGGAACGAGTTGGAAAACATTTCCAAGGTCAGCAGTCCGCCGGCATACACGCCCCCGCCACACAGATTTTTACGTCCGGAAACGTAATTACTCATGAAGGTGCAGCCCACGATGGCTCCCGTGGCGCCTTCCAGGCAAACCGCTCCGCCAAGGCCCGTGTCCGGGGCACCGCCTTTGAGATAATTGGCCGCGAACCAGCATCCGGTGATCGTCGCCGCCATCCCGCTCCCCGCATGATAAACCGCCCCTCCATAGCCTAAGCCGGCACTCAAGCCCGACGCCCCGTTCCCGACCAGGCGGATGCCATCCATCGCCAGCGCCGCCTCGTTGGCATAGATCGCGCCGCCGTAGGCGCAGACATAGGAGCCCGCAACTGTGGCCGCGTTATTGCTGAATACGCTTGTGCTCCCCCGGATGACCAGCGGGCAGTTCACGGCAGCCACACCCCCGCCGTAGTCGGCAAGCGAAGTGGAGTGGATGGTGTTGTTGTTAAAACCGCTTTCGAGAATTGTCAGGGACCCGCCATTGGCATACACCCCGCCACCGTACGACGCAATTGTACAGATGTTGGTGTTGTCCCGCACCACGCAGTTCGTCAGCGTCACGATACAACTCTGAAACTTCAAGCCGGCGCCGTAGTTCTCGCCCGAGGCGAAGCGCCCGCCCCGGAACGTCAGACCTCGCAATATGATCGTCCCTTTGCTCTGCGCCTGCAATACCCGCTGCCCGCTCACGCCCATGTTATCCAGAACCGTCAGCGCCGCATCCGTGTTCGAAGCTGCCAGCGTCAGCCCCGGCATCTGCACCGTCAGGGGAAACACCTCACCCACGCCGGCGTTGTAAATCCCCGTCGCCACGTTAACAATGGCGTTCGCCGCCACGTTTGTCAGGGCATGCGTAATCGTCCGCCAGGCCGACGTCCAGCTCAGACCGTCATAGGCGTTACTCCCGTTCACCGCATCCACGTAACAGTTGCTCACCGTCAGAATATCGGAACTGCCATTTGTGTAGTGATAGCCCAGGTCCACGATCCCCGTGTCGTTCGTGCCCGAGGTGTAGGTTGTCCGGTTTGTGAGCCCCCAGTCCGCCGCCGTGCCGCTCCCCGCGTCAATGCACGGACTGCTCGCCGCCTGCCCCGGCAGACCGCTCACCGACAGGTAGTAACACCCCGCCACATTGGCGAACAGCGGGTCGCTAAAAATGTTGCTCGTCCCCCCGAACGCCGTATCCGGCAGACACGAGTAATCAACGACGACGGCTTCATTGCTCGTAATCCCGCCGGAGCTGTTGCCCCAGGCAATGCTGTTGAATACTGTGGCCGTGCCGCCCGCGCGATTGAAGCCCCATCCCCCATTTTCCGCTAGCGTGCAGTTGGTTGCGCCGACTGTTCCGGCCGCCAGGCTGATTCCGTCCTGGCTATTCTGCGCGGTCAGGCAGTTGAACAAGTTCAAGGCGCCGTTAGATATTGTCAACCCATGTCCATTATTACCCATAATTACGCAATGGGCCAGGTCTAGCATGGAGTTGGCGGCGCCAACGAAGTTCAGCCCCCCGCCCGCGCTGTTGTTCCGCAGGGTCGAGTTCAGGATCACCGCACTGCCGCCGTTGGTCACATACAGCAGTTCCGGCGCCGTCCCTACAAGTAATCCCGCACCGTCAAACGCACAACGGTCCACCACCGCGTTACTGCAGGCGCTGACATACAACGCTGCGCCGCCCTTGGGGCTCCCCGACACCCAATTACCCTGGAACGAGTTGGAAACCATGTCCAAGGTCAACAGTCCGCCGGCATACACGCCCCCGCCACACAGATTTTTACGTCCGTCAACGTAGTTGCTCGTGAAGGTGCAGCCCGCGATGGAACCCATGGCGCCAACCAGGCAAACCGCCCCGCCAAGGCCCGTGTCCTGGGATCCGCCTTTGAGATAATTGGCCGCGAACCAGCAGTCTGTGATCGTCGCCGACATCCCGCTCCCTGTATGATACACCGCCCCGCCATAGCCATAGGCGGCGCTAATTCCCGACGCCCCGTTCCCGATCAGGCGGACGCCATCCATCGCCAGCGCCGCCCCGTTGGCATAGACGGCGCCGCCGTAGGCGCTGATGTAGTTGCCCACTACTGTGGCCGTGTTATTACTGAAGACACTTGCGCTCCCCCGGATGGCCAGCGGACAGTTAATCGCGGCCACGCCCACCCCATAGACCGGGGCATAACCTGTAGCCGAGCGCATGGCGTTGTTGTGAAACCCACTGTCGATTATTGTCAACGAACCGCCATTGGCATACAGCCCGCCACCATACGATGTGAGCGTGCAGGTATTCGTATTGTCCCGCACCACGCAATTCGTCAAGGTCACCGCGCAGTTCAGGAACCGGAGCCCTGCCCCGTAATTCTCGCCTGTTTCGAAGCGCCCCCCGCACAACGTCAGCCCCCGCAACAACACCGAGCCCTTGCTTTGCGCCTGCAAGACCCGTCGGCCGGCGGTTCCCTCGTTGTCCACCACCGTCAGCGCCGCATCCGAATGCGAGGCAACCAGCGTTAGGTTGGCCATCTGGACCGTCAGCGGAAAAACCTCGCCCACAGCGGCGTTGTAGACGCCCGTCGCCAGGTTGATCGTCGCGTTCGCCGCCACGTTGGAAAGCGCATGGGTCAGCGACTGCCAGGCCGTGGCCCAGCTCAACCCGTTGGAGGAGTCGTTGCCGTTCACTGCGTCCACGTAGCAGTTGGTCACCCAGCGGATGGCGGACGTCGACACCCCGGCGGTGTAATGGTAACCCATGTCCACCGTGTCCGCATCGTTCGTGCCATCCGTCCGCGTTGTCCGGTTCGTGAGACCCCAGAACGCCGCCGTGCTGCTCCCGGTATCGATGCACGGACTGCTCGCCGCCTGCCCCGGCAGACCGTTCGAGGACAGGTAATAACAATTCGGAACGTTTGCGAACAATGGATCGCTGGAGAGATTGCTCATGCCCCCGTAGGCCGGGGACTGCAAACACGAGTAGGCGACCGTCACGTCTTCATTGCTCACAATCCCGCCGGAGCTGTTGCCCCACGCGATACTATTGCCTACCGTCCCCGAACCGCCCACGCGATTGAAACCCCATCCCCCATTTTCCGCCAGCGTGCAGTTGGTTGCGCCGACTATCCCGGCCGCCAGGCTGATCCCATCCTGCATATTCTGTGCGATCAGGCAGTCGAACAAGTTCAAGGCGCCGTTCGTTATTGTCAAGCCATGCCCACTGTTGCCCATAATCACGCAATGGGCCAGGCCCAGGGTGGACCCGGCGGTGCCAACGAAGTTCAGCCCCCCGCCCGCGCTGTTGTTCCGCAAAGTTGAGTTCAGAAGCACGGCGCTGCCGCCGTTGGTCACATACAGCAGTTCTGGTGCCGTCCCCACAAGTAAACCGCCGCCGTCAAACGCACAACGGTCCACCAGTGCGTTACTGCAAGCGCTGACATACAACGCTGCGCCGCCCTTGGGGCTCCCCGACACCCAATTCCCCTGGAACGAGTTGGAAAACATTTCCAAGGTCAGCAGTCCGCCGGCATACACGCCCCCGCCACACAGATTTTTACGTCCGTCAACGTAGTTGCTCGTGAAGGTGCAGCCCGCGATGGAACCCATGGCGCCAACCAGGCAAACCGCCCCGCCAAGGCCCGTGTCCTGGGATCCGCCTTTGAGATAATTGGCCGCGAACCAGCAGTCTGTGATCGTCGCCGACATCCCGCTCCCTGTATGATACACCGCCCCGCCATAGCCATAGGCGGCGCTAATTCCCGACGCCCCGTTCCCGATCAGGCGGACGCCATCCATCGCCAGCGCCGCCCCGTTGGCATAGACGGCGCCGCCGTAGGCGCTGATGTAGTTGCCCACTACTGTGGCCGTGTTATTACTAAAGACACTGGTGCTCCCCCGGATGGCCAGCGGACAGTTAATCGCGGCCACGCCCACCCCATAGACAGGGGAAGAACCTGTAGCTGAACGCATGGCGTTGTTATGAAACGCGCTGTCGATAATTGTCAGCGCCCCGCCATTGGCATACACCCCGCCACCGTACGACGTAACCGTACAGATATTCGTGTTGTCCCGCACCACGCAGTTGGTCAACGTCGCCGCGCAGTTCGTGAAATACAGTCCCGCCCCGTTGTTGGCGCCCGAGGCGAAATAGCCGCCGCTGACGGTCACGCCCGCCATCGTTAACGTTGACACATAGCCGTAAACGACCCGGTTGGTGCTGCCGGAGATCCTGGTCAGCGTGCTGTTGGTGCCCGAGTAGGTGTTGGAGCCGGCGGCGCCGCCGCCGTTGCAGCCGCCATAGATCGTCACCCCCGCCGCATTGGAAATGACGATCTGACTGGCGTTGGAATAGACGCCCGACTGCAAGTATATCTTGTCACCGCTGCCGGTGGCCGGGGTAGCCGCGTCCTGCACGTTGCTGAACGCATTGCCCCAGTTCGTTCCGCCGTAGTCCCCCGCGCCGGTCGGCGTGACGTAATACTCCGCCGCCGCCTCACCGCGCCAGGGTAGCGCGCACAGCGCCGCGCACGCCAGGATTGCGCAGGGAATGACCCGACGGAAGATGTTTGGTATACGATTCACCGTATAAATCAGGCCCGGCAGCAGTAATCGGTCAACTCTTACTGTAACTGACATCGATAATGTCGACCTTCCTCCAAAACCGCCCCCCCCGCAGCAGGTAGTCTTTCTTATTTTAGGGCGGGAACGCCCAACAGGCTTCCCGCCTCCGCTCTGAAGCAGAGCTACGGACAAATCCTGCCTCCGCAATCCCCGGCGGGCAATCCCGTCCAGATTCTCCGAGAGGTCGGAAGGACATGCCCGCACGATAAAGCCCTTGATAAAAGACCGGTCGCATCCGCCACAACGCGCTGTCTTCCCCGCTTGATCTATGCCCTCACCACACCGCAATGACAGTGCCCCGCGAGGAGCGGGAAGCCTGGGCGGTGTTGCCGTAGGCGCCCATGTTGACGCGTCCGCCGTTGGGCTTGGGTTCCAAGGCATAAGCCGATCCCGGCGCCGGTTCCCCCGCGTCAATGCATGGGCTCATCCGTAAATCTTTCTCCCACACGCCAGCGTGCCAGGATCCGGCAGAGCTCTGTTCATGGTAATCTCCGGTTACCGGGGCAGCAAATAATGGATCCCTGATCATATTGCCAGTGCCGACCAGTAGTTCCTGCGAATCCGTATAGGTGATCGCGGTCGTAACATTGGTCGCGATCCCACCCAAGGTGTTGTCCCAGACAATCGAGTTCTTGACCGTTAACACCCCGGCATTGGTGATGCCCCAGGCGGAGTTGTCGGCGAACGTGCAGTTGACGACCGTAGCCGTGCCGCCCGTGAGGATCAGCCCACTCGTTTTGTTGGCAGCAACCAGACAGTTCGTCATGCTCAGCACGCTGGACGCGAGGTAGATGTCCCCGCGCGCCGTTGCGTCGGTGTTGGAATTGCCGAACACATTGCACAGGCGCAGGTTGATGAGCCCGCTGCTCGCGTAAATCGTTCCGCCGCGGGGTGTCGCATTCGCCGTCGCCAGGAAGTTGCGCCGGAACTCGTTGGAAACCAGGTTCAGCGGGTTGACCCCGTACACGCCGAGGACCCCGCCGTCCACACGCTGACTATTCATGGCCGTGGCGCAGTTGTTGGTGAAAATGCAGTTGGCGATGTCCACCGCGCCGCCGCTGAGATAGATGCAGCCCGAGCCTCCCTCGGAGTTGCCGGAGCCCGAATAGTTTCGATCAAACAGGGAGTTGGCGATCTGCGCCGACGTGGCGGAACAATAGAGCGCACCGCCATAGCCTCTGCCGCCGTGGAGACCCGTGTTGGTAACGGCATTCGCGAGATTGGTCGTATTGCGCATGGCCAGGGTCGAGCCGGAAAAGTAGATACCCCCGCCGTAAAAAGCCGTGACACTGGCTGTCGCCCTGTTCCTGTTGTTCGTGATCAGGCAGTCGGCAACGACCAGCGATCCCTGGTAACAATACAAACCTGCGCCATAACTGGAGCCCGACGTGAAGCTAATCAGGTTGTTGAGGATCGCGCAGTTGCTGAGCGTGACGCTGCCGCAGCCAAAGAAGTATAGTCCCGCCCCGTTGTCGGCGCTGCCCAGGTAGCCGTTGCGGAAGGTCACATCTTCGAGCCCGATTACTCCCTTGTTAAGGGCATAGAACACGCGGTTAGCCGCGCCGGCGTCGAAAATCGTCGCTGACCGGTTCGTACCGATGATCCGGAGTGCGGGGGCGGCAACGGTCAGCGGGAATACCTCGCCGTTGGCCGCGTTATAGGTTCCTGTAGCCACGTAAATCGTCCCGCCCCGGAACACTTTTGCCAGGGCATTGGTCATGGTTTTCAACGCAGCGTCCGCAGACAGACCGTTATTCTCGTCCGACCCGCTCCCGGCGTTGACGTACAGGACAGCATTGGAAAGATAGGACGAATCGACGCCATTGGTGTAGTGGTACCCCAAGTCCACGATGCCGATATCGTTACTGCCGTCGGTTCGCGTGGTCCGGTTCGTGAGTCCCCAGAATGTCGGCGTGTTGCTCCCCGCGTCAATGCAGGGGCTGCTTGCGGTCTGGCCCGGCAGGTTCGACACCGAAAGATAGTACGTGTAGCAAAACACGGGGTCGTTCGTCTGGTTGGGAGACCCGTACGGGGAATCCTGCGAACAGGAGTAACTGACATTCACGTTGGAGTTGCTCGTGATGCCGCCGGACCCGTTGCCCCAGGCGATACAGTTCAGCACGGCGCCGGTGCCGCCGGTGCGGTTGATCCCCCACCCGGCATTATCGGCCATGGTGCAGTTGACCACGCTGACCGCGCCGTTGGTCAGCCGCAGTCCGTCGGAGCCGTTGGCGGCCAGCAGGCAGTTGAACACCGTCGCCGTGCCGGCTGAAACCACGAGGCCTTCACCGCCATTATTGATCATCTGGCAGTTCGTCATGGACAACATGCCGCCCCCCAGGTAGATGTCCCCGCGCGCCGTTGTCAGGCCGGCGGCGGAATTGTCGGACACATTGCACAACTCCATGCGGGTTGTTCCGCTTTGCGCGTAGATCGTCCCGCCGCGGTTCACGGTATTCCCCGTCGCCAGGTAGTTACACCTGAACTCATTGGAAACCAGGTTCAACGGGTTGACCCCATACGCGCCGATCACCCCGCCGGATACTGGCTGGTTATTACGGGTGTTGGCGTAGTTATTGGTGAACATACAGTTAAAGATTTCCGCCGCGCCGCCGTTGAGATAGATGGCGCCCGAGCCCGAGCCTGTCCGGTCGTTGCCTGAGTTCGCGGCGTTTCTGTCAAACAGGCAGTTGACGATCTCCGCCGACGCGGCGGAACAATAGAGCGCGCCGCCCAGGCAAATGCCGCCGTTAACGCCCGTGTTGGTAACAGCATTCGCGGTATTAGTAGTATTGCGCATGACGAAAGTCGACCCGGAAAAGTAGATCCCCCCGCCGTAAAATAACGTGACAGTAGTGGTCGCCTTGTTCCTGTTGTTCGTGATCAGGCAGTCGGCAATGACCAGCGACCCCTCGGTAACGTACAAACCCGCGCCGTAGCTGGAGCCCGACGTGAAGCTAATCAGGTTGTTGAGGATCGCGCAGTTGCTGATCGTGACGCTGCTGCATCCGGGCATGTAAAGCCCCGCTCCATTTCCGGCGCTGCTCAGAAAGCCATTGCGGAAGGTCATGCCTTCCAACCGGATTACCCCTTTGTTGCGAGCATAGAACACACGATTAGTCGCGCCCGCGTCAATGAAGGTTGCGACGCGGCCGGTGCCTAAGAGATTCAGATCTGCATTGACGACTGTTAGCGGAAATATCTCGCCATTGGCTGCGTCATAAGTGCCCGAGGCCACGTTGATCGTGGCGCCCCGCGCCACATTCGTCAGTGCGTAGGTGATGGACTTCCAAGCCGTCGACCATGACAAACCGTTGCTGGCATTATTCCCGTTCACGGCATCCACGTAACACAGCAGATTGGTCTGAATCTGAGCATCGTCCACCCCCGACTTGTAATGATACCCCATATCCACGGTTTCGGCATCGTTCGTTCCATCCGTCCGCGTCGTCCGGTTGGTCAGCCCCCAGAATGCCGCGGTGCCGTTACCCGCATCGATGCAGGGGCTGTCGGCAATCTGCCCTTTTAAGCCGCTCGCCGAGAGATAATAATAACCGGACAAACTCGCGAACAGCGGATCGCGCAGGATATTGCTCGTATTGATGCCATGCGGGGCATTTTGCGAGCACGAATAGGTCACACCGAGACTGGCGTTGCTGGAGAAGCCGCCCGCGCCGTTGCCCCAGGCGATGCTGTTGAATACCGTGCCGGTGCCGCCTGAGCTATTCAAGCCCCAGCCACCGTTATCAGCCAAGGTGCAACTCGAGACAGTGGCCGTGCCGCCGGACATCAGGAGGCCGGCGCCGCCGTTCAGAGTTAGCAAGCAGTTGAACACCGCGGCCGTTCCGGCGGAACACACAAGGCCGTCGCTGCCGTTATTCATAACCAAACAGTTGCTCATGAAGAGGCTGGCGGCGGCACCCGCAAAGTAGATACCCCTGCCCGAACTGTTGTTCTGCACGGCTGTGTTTAGAATGTATGTTTTTGTTCCGCCGCTGATATAGACATGCTCCGCGTTGTACGTCCGGTTCTTCTGCTCGATAATGCATTGGTCTAGCACGGTGGTCGCACACCCGGAAATGTACAGGGCTGCGCCCGACAGGTTCCAACCGCCGTTATTCGTGGAACAGTTGTCACCAAAGTAATTCGACGAGACGATCAGGGACGACGTGTTATTCGCATACAAAGCGCCTCCCCGCGCGATAATCCCCCCGGAATAACCGCGGGCCGTATTGCTGGAGAACGTGCAATGAGCAATGGTGGCCGCGCCGCCGGTCAGGTAGAGCGCGCCGCCATATCCGCCATGCTGATTGTTCGCCATGGACAAGTTGTCGCTGAACACGCAATTGGTGATCAGTACCGATCCGCCGGCGCTGTAAATGGCCCCGCCATAGACCACGCCGTTGCCAAAAGAAACGGATTGTCTTGCCGAATTGGTCATGAATAGGGTACTCATGAGATTCAAGGTGGCATTCGCCGCATAAATGGCACCGCCGTAAAGAGAATTGACATGTGAGTTATCGGTCAGTGTGTTGTTGCTGAAAACACAATCGGCGACCGCCAGGGAACCGCCAGCGCAGTAGATGCCCCCGCCATAACCATAGGTGGCGGCGCCGGAGCATTGGTTGGTGTTGTCCCGCACGGCACAGTTCGTCAGCGTCACCGCGCAGTTCGTGAAATACATCCCCGCTCCGGCGTTCGTGCCATTGGCAAAATAGCCACCGCTGACGGTCACGCCCGCCATCGTTAACGTTGACACATAACCGCAAACAATCCGGTTGGTCCCGCCAGCTACCTTGGTCAGCATGCTGTTGGTGCCCGAGTAGGTGTTGGAGCCGGCGGCGCCGCCGCCGTTGCAGCCGCCATAGATCGTCACCCCCGCCGCATTGGAAATGACGATCTGACTGGCGTTGGAATAGACGCCCGACTGCAAGTATATCTTGTCACCGCTGCCGGTGGCCGGGGTAGCCGCGTCCTGCACGTTGCTGAACGCATTGCCCCAGTTCGTTCCGCCGTAGTCCCCCGCGCCGGTCGGCGTGACGTAATACTCCGCCGCCGCCTCACCGCGCCAGGGTAGCGCGCACAGCGCCGCGCACGCCAGGATTGCGCAGGGAATGACCCGACGGAATGTATTTGACATGATATACACCTCATAAACAGGACCAGCAGCCGCAACCGGTCACTTTTACTGTAGCCGACATCGGTGATGTCGGTCTTCATCCAAGACCGCGATCATCGATCGCGGCTACAGAGATTGTCAACCGGAGGCGGATTCGCCTATGGCGGAAAATTCATGCATTGAATTTAGCCCCACAACGGGGCAAACTTTGCTTATCTGACCTCCAATCTCTGCAGCTCTTCCCTCTTACCTCTCAAAACTCCTTGATCTCCGCCAGTATCTGCTCGTCGGTAAATCCACGCAGGGTGATCGCCCCGCCCCGACAACTGGCGCTGCAGGCGCCGCAGCCCTTGCAGAGCGCCGGATTGATTTGCGCCAGCAATCTGTCATCCCTGCCAATCCTCTGGATTTCCAGAGTGACGGCCCCGAACGGGCAAATCTTTTCGCACAACCCGCAGGCGGTGCATAGTTCCGGATCTACATCACCAACCGTGCCATGCGCTTCCAGCTCCTTGCGGGAGAGCAACACGCAAGCGCGGGAGGCCGCCGCCAGGGCCTGGGCAATGGATTCCTCGGCAGCCTTCGGGCTGTGCGCCAGTCCGGCCACATACACGCCTTCGGTAGCAAACTCCACCGGGCGCAGCTTAACATGGGCTTCCAGGAAAAAGCCGTCCTGATTCAGCGGCACCTTGAGCTGCTTGGCCAGGACATCGTTGGCTTCGATGTCCGCAATCATCCCGGTGCTGAGCACCAGTAGGTCGGCTGACAGCTCCGTGACCGCTCCCAGGATCGGGTCCTTCACGCGAACCGTCATGCCAAAACCACCCACCCCCGGCCCCTCCAGGGAGGGGAGTTGTATTTCAGTTCCCCTCTCGGGAGGGGTTAGGGGTGGGTTCTCCAAGGAGGATGGTTGTTGTTCCGTTCCCCTCTCGGGAGGGGTAAGGGGTGGGTTGTCTTCTTGGCTCTTTCCCGAGTCGGTATTCCAAATCACCGCCGGCCGCTCGTTCAATTCGAAGCGGGTGAACAGGACCCCCTTGTCGCGGGCCTCAGCGTAGAACGACTCGCGGAAGCCGTAGGTGCGCAGGTCGCGGTAAAGGATATGCACGTTGACATCAGGGTAAAGCTCTTTCAGCTGGATGGCATTCTGGATGGCCTTTGAACAGCAGACGCGACTGCAATACTGCCGCGGCTCTTCCCGCGAACCGATGCACTGTATCATAACCACGTTCGCGGGCGCGGATTTAAGGCCCTGCTCCAGGCGGCGGCTTAATTCCAGCTGGGTGACGACGTTGGCGTGCCTGCCGAATTCGTATTCCACCGGCTGGTATTCCTGCGCGCCCGTCGCCACCACCACAGCCCCGTGCTTGAACATTTTGCCGTTGGAAAGCGCGGTTTCGAAATTCCCGACAAAGCCCTTGATCTCCTTGACCACGGTCTGGCAATGCACCTGAATGCGGGGATGCTGCTCCACGCGGCTGAGGAGGGAGCGAAGTAATGTCTGGAGATTCTGGCCGGCAAGGGTCCGGTAAAGTTTTCGCAGATTGCCTCCCAGCTCCTTCTCCTTCTCCACCAGGCAGACGTCAAACCCCTGGTCAGCAATGGCCAGGGCTGCGGTCAGGCCGCTCAGTCCCCCGCCAAGCACCAGGCCCGTCGGCGTCACCGGCAAGCTGACCGACTTCAGCGGTTCCGCCAGGCGGGCCATGGCTGTCGCCATGCGCACCAAGTCCTTGGCCTTGTCGGTCGCCTTCTCCGGCTGCAGTTGATGCACCCACGAACATTGGTCGCGGATATTGGCCATGACGAACAGATGGGGATTCAGCCCCGATTCCTTCATGGTTTCCTGGAACAGGGCTTCATGGGTGCGCGGCGAGCAGGAGGCCACTACGACCCGGTTCAGGCGGTGTTCGTCAATACGCTGCTTAATGAGCTTCTGGGTGTCCTGGGAACAGGTGTAAAGGTTGTGATCGGCATAGGCCACGCCCGGCAAAGTCGCCGCATAATCCTTGACCGAGGGCACGTCCACTACCCCGCCAATGTTGATGCCGCAATGGCAGATGAACACTCCGATCCGCGCCGGCTCGCCCGCGATATCCCGCTCCGGAGGATAGGCCCGTTCCGTAACCAGCGTGTTCCGCGCCGGCGCCAGGAAGCGGGCCGCCTCGCAGGCCGCCGCGCTGGCCTGGATCACGGTCTCGGGGATGTCCCGCGGCCCGGTCGCGGCCCCGGCGGCGAACAGTCCGGTGCGCGAGGTGGCCAGCGGACGCAAGGGCTCCGTCCATACGAACCCGAACTCATTCAGCCGCGCGCCCAGTGCGCGTGCCAGCTTACGCGTATTTTCGGAAGGCTTCAGGCCCACGGAAAGGACTACGAGGTCAAATCGCTCCCGCTGGAGCTTGCCGGATTCGTCGGTGAAAACGACCTCGTTCGCACCGGTTTTATCGTCGCGCACAACATCTGAAACTCGGGCATACTTGAAAACTATCCCGTATTCCGATTTGGCCCGCTCGACGAATTTATCAAAATCCTTACCGAAGGCCCGGACGTCCATGACAAAGATCGTTGCCTCCAGCGAGCGTTCGTGCTCCTTGGCAATGATGGCTTCCTTGACCGCGTACATGCAGCAGACCGAGGAGCAGTAGCCATTCCGGCAGGAGACGTCGCGCGAGCCGACGCACTGCAAAAACGCGATGCGTCGCGGCGCGCGGCCGTCCGACGGACGCACCACGTGGCCACCGAAGGGACCGGAAGCTGAAAGTATCCGCTCGAACTCCATGCTGGTCACCACGTCGGGATTACTGGTATAGCCCAACCCATAATCCTGATCTGGCACGAAGGGATCGATTCCCGGCGTGGCCACGATGGCCCCGACCGGAATTGACCGGATCTTATCCTGGTCCTGGTAACAAATCGCCTTGGCCTCGCAGATCGTTTCGCAGATCCCGCACGCCTCGCGGTTCAGCTTGAGGCAAGCCTCCCGGTTGATGGCCGGCACGTTGGGCACAGCCTGTGGAAATGGCCGCGCAATCGCGCCCACCTTGGCCATGTCGGCGTCAAACCGCGAAAGCAAAGCCTGGGGCTCCTCACCGGCTATTTTCGCCAAGTTTAACAGACGCGAGCCCGTGGGACACACGAAAACGCAGGCGCCGCACAAGATACAGCTCGGGCTGACCTCACCAAATGGCGTCGTGACCTTGCGCTCGACACCGCGGTTGCCAAACGAAATGGCCTCGGCCTTGCTGATCTCGCGGCAGGCCCGAATGCACTGTCCGCACAAGATGCAATCGCTGGTTGCATTCGGCTCCAGCCGCCCGGCCTTGACCCCCAACTTCTCGGCCATCTCCAGGATGGCCTTGCTCTGCGGACAGCCGGCCAGGATGAGCTCCATCACCGTTCGGCGCAGGCGCGTCAGGCGTTCCGATTCGGTCACAACCTCCAATCCGTCGGCTGCGGGCAGCGTGCAGGACGTGGTCACTTTGCGCCAACCGCCCCGGCCCGCGATTTCGACCAGACACAGACGGCAGGCCCCATAATCCGTCAGGCTGTCATGGTGGCAGAGCGAAGGGATCCAGATCCCGTTGGCCCGGGCAATCCCGAGCACAGAAGCCCCCTCCTCCGCCTGCATCTTCACGCCGTTGATGGTTAAGGTGATCATGAGCTATAAATTCCAAGTTCCAAAATCCAAATTCCAAGGAATAGTTAAATTCGATCAAAATTACTCAGCAACCCCACCGCCGGCCCGGCCGTGCCGAATTGTAGGGCGGGCATGCCTGCCTGCCGTAGCAGCCGGCGCAGGCAAGTACCGACTCCCGGAGGTCGGGATTGTCTGCCGTTTCCTGTTCGATTGGGATCGGCGGGAAGGTCCAGGGCCATTCCCGCCCTACAGCCGGATCATCTGTCAGCAACACGGGATGGCGGTAGTGGCACGCGCCTCGATCCCCCCTCGGCGCGCTCGGTCCCGACTCTCCCGGAGGTCGGAACGCCCTACCCAAAGCCGCCCGCGCCCGCCGTCTTCATTCTGCCTTCTGCTTTCTCTTCACGGACCCACCCCGGACGGCGCCAGGCGCGCCCCGCGCCAGCCGTTGTTGTTGTTCCGCGTTGCGTTTACGTTAGCCGCGTTATTACGGTCTGACACACGCGCATAAGCGCTCGCATTGTTCCAATTGCCGCCACGATACCCGGCGCCGTCTTCCGCCTGTGTCCCGACTCCGCTCCCAGCGCGGAGCTTATCGTCGCCACCCGGAATTGCCTGCGGGCCGTACCAGGTTGCGACACGTCCTTATTCTCCCGTCCTTTCCGGACGGGACGGACCACAGGCCGGGTGGGTTACCCGCGCCTCGGCGGTCGGACCGTGATCCGGCCGCTGCGAAATCGCGGGCTTCTTTCTCTTGATCCGCTCTCTTTCACTAACTTTTCAACCAACCGCCCAGCATTCTGCCGATCTCCGTCAGGTTCTTCACGCAAAAAAACCACGCCTCCTGGCTCAGGCATTGGCTGTCGCAGGCCAGCCGCAGGAGAAATCGCAACTGCTCCACAGCCACGCTGATCTCCGCCAGCAGGCGCGATTTTGCCTCGCCCCGGCCCATCAGCGCGGCCGCCACCAGCTTCTCCTGGATATCCAGGCTCTTATCCAATAGGCGCTCGCCCAACAGCCGCCGCTGATCGCGCGGAAACTTCCCCACCTTGTGCAACAGCCACCGGTTGAGCTCATGCATCTTCTCCACGATCGGAGGCATGTTCATCCAGACGCTCTCTTCCTGAAACTACCCACCCCCGGCCCCTCCAAGGAGGGGAGAGGTATTTCCGTTCCCCGCCCTTGGCAATACACGCGCTGCGCTTAAGATTTCACCACCCCGAGCTCCGGAGCGGAACAGGCCCGAGCAAGCGGCGCCCGTACCGCGCCAACCGGCCCCGCCCCAGCCAACGCCCCTTCATCCCCGCCAAGCCATACTGGTTGATCACCGGGAACCGGTCATACAACGTTTTCCGGATCCGGTACGTGTCGCCGTTCAATGCGTGGGCATGGAAGCTCTGCGTGGAATGGCGTATCTCCCGCAACAGTTCAGCCTGCCCCTCCCGGTCCGGCCACAGCGAAAAATAGGCCCGCGTGTAGCCGTTCATCCGCCGGATGAATCGCGTCACGCTCGCTGTCTTCAGCTTCCGGCAGCCCGGAAACAGCCGGAAACCGAGGAAACCTATCCCCCTCCGCACCGGACGCGGCCCCCCGCAGGGATGCAGTTCCAGCCTCAGCCTCACGCGAACGAACTCCCGAATTGCCCGCTCCCATTCCAGCAACGGCGCCTTTTCCCCTGCGAACAACAGCATATCGTCCATATAGCGGATGTAATAGCGCGCCTTCAGCCGGTGCTTCACGAACTGGTCCAGCTCGTTCAAATACAGGTTCGCGAAAAACTGGCTGGTCAGGTTGCCCAGCGGAACCCCTCGCATCCGTACGCCACCAAACGCCCCGGAGGCCACGAATCCGGCCGCAATCCCGCGGGCAGGATGGTCCTCCCGGTCTAAGATTTCCAGTGGAGGGACGCGCTCCGTCGCGTCCGGCCCTGCCCCGCCCCCGGCCATGAAGTCGAACTCCTGTTGCTCGCCTGCCACGGGAACAATCACGCTCGACACGCTCGCTCCGGCCCCGCCTCCCCGCGCCAGGTAACCCGTCGAATCCACGATCCCCTCGATCAACGCCAAGGCCCGCGCATCCGCCACGTAGCGCCGGAGCAATCCCTTCAATATCTCGTGGTCAATGCTCTGGAAATAGCTCTTCACGTCCAGATGCAGCCCATAGCGATTGGCGCGCAGGAATCCGTGCGCCCGGTCCAGCGCCCGGTAGGCGCCCTTGTCCCGCCGACAGGCGAAACTGTCGTGGATGAACATCGCATCCAGCCTCGGCTCGATCACGTCGTGCGCCGCGTGATGCAGGACCCGGTCCCGGACTGTCGCCGCCGCTATAATCCGCACTTTCGGGTCCAGCACCGTGAACAGCCGGTAGCGCCCGTGACGATAGCGCCCACTCTTCAGCTCCCGATACAGGCTCAACACCTCCCGTTCCAGGTTGAACTTGAACGTGGCCCCCTCACCCCGGAACCGGCGTCCATGCGATAGCGTTGCCTTCGCCGCCCGAAAAAGGTTCGGCAAGCTCGCAATCTCGTCATAGACATGCTCTAAGGGTTTCATCCCGAAAAATCAACTCCGGCAGGGGGCCAGGCCCCCTGCACCCCCAGTATTCAAGGACCCACCCCGGACGGCGCCAGGCGCGCCCCGCGCCAGCCGTTGCTGTTGTTCCGCGCTGCGTCCACGTTAGCCGCGCTACTACGGTCCGACACACGCGCATAAGCGCTCGCACTGCCCCAAATGCCGCCACGATACCCGGCGCCGTCTGCATCTGTTTCGGGCCATAATGCTACATCCGCGTTCCCTTCCGACGTCAACGTCCCATCCCCATGCAAACCCGTGAACGCACGACCCGTCGCGTTCCCCACCGTCACAGGGCGCTCCCATAGATTGCCCGAAAGTTCCAAGACACCGTAATACCCCGCCCCAGCATTCGCACGTCCAGAACTCGACCGCGCATAGCTCCCGCAACGATACGGTCCCTTTCCCCAGCAACCCAGGACATTGCAGTTGCCCTGGTTCGGCGCCTCCGCAGCCGTGTTCGAGACAACCAGCGTCGATGTCAACAGTTCCAGCACCTCGTCACCCCATGCGTATTCGCCATCCACAGATCCCATCGAACCCCGGCAGGACTTCTCGAATTCCAGCTCTGTGAAAGGCCGCAGCGCCGCCCAGTCCGCATACGCCGCCCCATCCGCCCACGACAGATGATTGCACGCCACCCATTCACCGTCATTGGTTTGATTCAAGTACGCGAAGTCCGCGTTGGTGGTTGTCCCGGCATTGTTGTTCGCGTCGCACCCGAAGAAAGCCGGACTGCCCCCTGTCTTCTTGATGAAGTTACGGCTAAGGTTGAAATTCAGCCCGGCTGCGTGCCGGTTGCCCTGCTGGAGCGGCGTCAGCGTGTTCAGAAAATCGCAATACTGCCTCTGCGAGATCTCCGTCTTCATGAGGTAGAAGGCGGCATACCCGTTGGGGAAGGTGTTGGATACCGTGGCTTTCGTGCCGGCACCCGTGCCCCAGTAGATGTCGAACGCATTCGTTGAATCGATGTAGACCGGGGAATTAGCGTCGTCTTTATGGCGAAAGCTGCTGGCGATCACACCGTTGGTGTTCCCCGCCCAGAACGCGCCTTCCGGGATATACACCATCTCGATGGCAAACACTTTGATCAGCGCGCTCTTCGAGCGCGAGACACCGTCGGTCGCAAAAGCCCACACCAGCTTGACCCCCGTATTCGAGATCCTGCCCATCCCCATCCCAGCGGCCGAACGCTGGATGAACGCGCCCTTCTTGTCGATCGGCACGACGATGTCCAAGTTCGTGCCGATCCCGCCGCTGAACCCCGATGGGTTGGTCCCGCTCCCGCCCAGGGTGGCATGGCTCCAGGTCGCGCCGGCGTCAACGGAATATTTAACGAACACCCAGGCCGCATCCCAGTTCACACCATCCCGCCAGGCGTTGTCCCAGGAAATGTCGAAGCCAACCTCCACCTTGCCCTCCGCCGGCGCGCGCAGGTGCGTGTTCGTTAACACAAGATTGTTGGCCAGGACCGGAACCGAGGCCGTCAGCAGGCCAGCCAGAACCGCGATCATTCCCATTGTCGTTCGTTTGATCATTTTGGTTTCTCCTCGGTGTTACTGTATATGATTGAATGAGTTTGCCGGTTCCTGACCCAAAAGTCAACTTGTTTTAGCCGACCACGCAGCAATTCTATGGCCCGCCGGGCGGGGCCTTTTCGGCCTGTCAACACATAAGATATCCTTTCCGCCAGAGGCGGACCCGCCTCCGGCGGGCGCTCCGCTCCCGCCGTCGTCAAGGTAATCATGACCGCTAAACTCCAAGTAATTCGAAACCATATTTTTCACCGCGGATTACGCGGATGGGCGCGGATACAGAGAGATAATCATAGAGAAATTGACCTATCAGGTTTTAATCCGCGGCCATCAGCGCTATCCGTGGTCAATGTTCATGTTTGGGTTTCGGCTTTGCCGCGCAGTGTAATCAGTGGTAAAAATTTATCGTTCATTGATCGTCATTGATCTCATTTCCTTGGAAGTTGTATTTTGGAATTTTTCCTCGTTAGCGTTCTTATTCGACCTCGACGGCTTCAAACTTGCACGCCTCCGCGCACTGGCCGCATTTGACGCACACGGCGGCGTCGATGACGTGCGGCTTTTTCTTCTCTCCGGCAATAGCATTGACCGGACACACCCGCAGACAGGCGCCGCACCCGATACATTTTTCGGCCAGGATATCGTAGCGCACCAGGGCCGAACATACTCCCGCCGGGCATTTTCGTTCACGGATGTGCGCTGCGTATTCCTCCCGGAAATATTTCAGAGTGGACAACACCGGGTTGGGCGCCGAGGTGCCCAGTCCGCACAGGGAGGCGTTGGCAATAACATCGCACAGGTCCTCCAATAGTTCAATATCCCCTTCACGTCCCGCGCCCGAGCAAATCCGGTTGAGCACAAGCCCCATTTGTTTCAGCCCCTCGCGGCAGGAGGTGCACTTGCCGCATGATTCGTCCATCAAAAATTCTATAAAATACCGAGCCACATCCACCATGCAAGCGCTGTTATCCATGACAATCATGCCGCCGGAGCCCATGATCGAGCCCACCTCGGCTAGAGAATCGAAATCCACGGGCAGGTCCATCAGGCGCGCGGGGATGCAGCCGCCGCTGGGTCCGCCGGTCTGCACGGCCTTCAATTGCTTGCCCTTGGGTACGCCACCGCCGATCTCGTTGACGATGTCCCTGAGTTGGATCCCCATGGGCACCTCGACCAGGCCGGAAGTTTGTACGTTGCCGACCAGAGAAAACACCTTCGTACCGGCGTTCCCGGGTGTGCCAATGGCCGCGAACCAATCGGCGCCGCGCATGATGATCGCCGGCACGTTCGCCCAGGTTTCAACGTTGTTAAGAACCGTCGGCTTTTCCCACAGCCCGCTTTCGGCCATATGGATATGCTTGGCCCGCGGCTCGCCAGGATTACCCTCAATCGAGGAGATCAGGGCGCTGGACTCGCCGCACACAAACGCGCCACTGCCGCGGGCGATGCGAACGTCGAAATCGAAGCCAGATCCCAGGATGTTTTTCCCCAGCAGACCGCAGGCGCGCGCATGGTCAATGGCCTGCTCAAGTTGCACGATCGCCAGTGGATATTCCGTGCGAATGTAAACATAGCCCTCTTGGGCGCCGATGGCATAAGCCCCGATCGCCATACCCTCCAGCACGCTGTGCGGATCGCCCTCCATGACGCTGCGATCCATATAAGCGCCAGGATCGCCCTCATCGGCGTTACAAATGACATATTTCACCGGCGCCTTGACCTTGAAACATGACTGCCACTTGCGGCCGGTGGAAAACCCACCACCGCCCCGCCCGCGCAGACCGGACTTCGACACCTGGTCAATCACGTGTTCCGCCGGCATGGATGCCAGGACTTTCGCCAGGGCGTAATAACCGCCCCGGGCAATATATTCCTCGATGTGGTCCAGATCGATGAACCCGCAGTTGCGCAGGGCGATTTTCATCTGCCTGGCAAAAAACGGGTGGCGCGCATATTCCACCACTCCGGCATAGGCACCGTTACCCAGCACCTGCGACCGGTTTTCCAGCAGGATATCGTCGCTGGACATCTTGAACAAGGCTCCCTCGGCCAGCTCCCGTCCCTCGCACGCCGCCTGCAGAATGCCGGCCACCTTGGCGGCGGTCAGCTTGCCGTACACGACGCGCGGCTGGCCGGGCCGCACGACATCCAGTAAAGGCTCGTCTTCGCAAAGCCCAATACACCCGACACGAACAACGGTCAGGTTGTCGTCCGTCCTCAAATTCTTGCGGACTGCCGCCAGAATAGAATCGGCGCCGCAGGCCAGACCACAGGACCCGATGCCGATCCCGATGCGCATCCCATCCGCAGGGTACAGGCGCTTCAGGCCGGCCTGCCGGGCCGCGTCCAGATCTTGGGCGGTGGCAATGACGTTCGGAGAATTATTTTGTACGGAATTTGTCATTATCTTCTAAATAATCTTTTCGACTTTACACCGCCATATTTTTCCAGATAAATCAAACCACCCCCTCCAAGGAGGGGAGTTAATTCCCGTTCCCCTCCTCCGGAGGGGTCAGGTAGCGCAGGCTTTACGCCTGCGTCTTTCCGTTTTCCGGACGCAAGGGTAAACCTTGCGCTACTGAATGCGTCTTTCCCCTCCGGTAGCGCAGGCTTTACGCCTGCGTCCTTCCTCTCCCGGACGCAAGGGTAAACCTTGCGCTACTGAATGCGTC